>JAUNSC010000064.1 GCA_030539395.1 Eubacteriales bacterium | reverse complement strand
GATTTGATATAAAACTTAACGTCGAAAGAATATAGTGCTAAATCCTAAAGACGGGCGATCTTTAATCTTTTACATTATATTGATGAAAAAAAGTCATAATAAACGGGGTTGTAATTCGAAAAATGATATGATATCATCAGTACAGTAAAAATGCAGTGAAGGAGACTCTTGTTCGCAGAACTGACAGGAATGCAGCGTCACCGACTGAGAGCGCAGCTTGGGGAAACGGACAAACAGGGAACACTCCGGAGCAGACCGATTGAAAAGCGCAGTCAGGTAGGTCGGTACGTTTGTATGCGTTAAATACAAGAGTGGCAGGGCAAAGGCGCCTTGCAAATGCGGGTGGTACCGCGGTCATATATAGATTAACCGTCCCGGAACGAGTATGTTCCGGGATTTTTTGTGATAACGGAAAGTTCTCACTTTCCTTTATCACAAAAAACATATATGCACAGCTCGCGGAACGGAAAATTGTCATAAATGACACCGATTGCGCGCGGGAAATGCGCAAAGCGCATTTCTTTTTTATCAGAAAGGAGTATGGACATATGAACATGGAATATTTAAGCGGAGTATCAACAAAGGAAATATTTGAGATCAGCCAGCTTTTGGCCCCGGAAATGGAAAGCCGGGAGGTGAAAGTAAACGGAGCGGTTCATACTATCCGTGATATGGGGGATGTAGCTTTTGTTGTTTTAAGAAAAAGAGAAGGGCTGCTGCAATGTGTATACGAAGAAGGAAAGGTAATGTTTCCGTTATCGGACATAAAAGAAGGAACAACGATGGAAGTGACCGGAACTGTCCGGGCGGAGGAACGCGCGCCTCAGGGAATAGAAATCTGCATGACAGAAATAAAAATTCTGAGCCAGCCTGCAGCGCCGATGCCTCTGGCAATTTCAAAATGGAAAATGAATACTTCTCTGGAAGCGAGATTAAATATGCGCGCCATTGACCTGAGAAATATCCGGGAACGTGCAAAATTTAAGATTCAGGAAGGAATCGTAAGAGGATTCAGAGAATTTTTGTACAGTCAGGGATTTACAGAAATACGCACACCAAAAATCGGAGCGAGAGGTGCTGAGGGCGGTGCGAACGTATTTAAGCTGGATTATTTTCACAGACCGGCAGTTCTGGCACAGAGTCCTCAGTTTTATAAACAGATGATGGTGGGAGTATATGACCGTGTTTTTGAAACTGCACCGGTGTTTCGTGCGGAAAAACATAATACTAAGCGCCATTTGAATGAATATACAAGTCTGGATTTTGAAATGGGATATATTGACAGCTTTCTTGATATATGTGCAATGGAAACTGGATTTCTTCAATATACTATGAAATTTTTGCAGGAGCATTATGAAAAAGAATTAAAGATTCTCGATGTAACACTGCCGGATACAGAAAAAATACCGATGGTCCGTTTTGATAAAGCCAAAGAAATGGTTTCTGAGAAGTATGACAGAAAGATTAAAAATCCATATGATCTGGAACCGGAAGAGGAAGCTTTGATCGGACAATTATTCAAGGAAGAATATGGTGCGGATTTTGTGTTTGTTACCCATTATCCGTCTAAAAAGCGTCCGTTTTATGCGATGGATGATCCGGAAGACACCAGATTTACCTTAAGTTTTGATCTGCTGTTCCATGGCATGGAAATTACCACCGGCGGCCAGCGTATCCACGACTACCATATGCTGACTCAGAAGATAGCGGCAAGAGGAATGACAGAAGAAGGAATGGAGGCCTATCTGGATGCGTTTAAACATGGAATGCCGCCCCACGGTGGTCTTGGAATTGGTCTGGAAAGGCTTACAATGAAACTTTTGGGAGAAGATAACGTGAGGGAAACAACAATGTTTCCGAGGGATCTTTCAAGACTGGAACCGTAAGGAGGAAAGACAATGGCAAATATAATCAGCGATGAAACAATCGAATATGTAAGTATTCTTGCAAAACTGGAACTGTCGGAGCAGGAAAAAAAGCAGGCCAGGAAGGACATGGCCAGGATGCTGGATTATATCGATAAATTGAATGAACTGGATACCACGGGGGTGGAACCTGTGTCTCATGTGTTTTCGGTGAACAATGTATTCAGAGAAGATGTGGTTACAAATTCGGATGACAGCCAGAATATGCTGAAAAATGCACCGGCAGTAAAAGAGCAGTCTTATAAGGTGCCTAAAACGGTTTTATAGTGGAGGTTTCATATGGATGTATTGAACATGACGGCCCTTGAGCTGTCCGAAAAAATAAAGAAAAGGGAAGTAACAGTGGAGGAAGCCGTAAAGGCGTCTCTGGAACAGATTAAAAGTGTAGAAAAAACGGTACACGCATATGTGACGATTGATGAAAAAGGGGCACTGAAAAAAGCGCGGGAAATCCAGAAAAAAATTGATGAGGGCGAGTTGACAGGCCCGCTTGCCGGAGTGCCTGTCGCCATTAAAGACAACATGTGTACAAAGGATATGCTGACAACCTGCAGTTCAAAAATCCTGGGTAATTTTGTACCGACTTACACGGCACAGGCAGTTGAGAATATGGAAGCAGCAGGAATGATCATTCTTGGAAAGACAAATATGGATGAATTTGCCATGGGAAGTACCACTGAGACATCTGCTTTCGGAGTTACCAGAAATCCATGGAATCCGGAGCATGTGCCGGGAGGATCATCAGGCGGTTCCTGTGCGGCAGTAGCAGCAGGGGAATGTTTCCTTGCACTTGGTTCAGATACAGGCGGTTCTATTCGGCAGCCCAGCGGATTTTGCGGGGTAACAGGGATAAAGCCCACATATGGAACGGTATCAAGGTATGGACTGATCGCTTACGGCTCTTCTCTGGACCAGATCGGCCCGGTGGCCAGAAGTGTCAGTGACTGCGTGGCTGCATTGGAAGTACTGGCATCTTATGATAAAAAGGACAGTACATCAATTAAAAGAGAGGATTGTGATTTTACATCTGCATTGGTGGATGATGTACAAGGTCTGCGGATCGGCATTCCAGGGGATTATTTCGGGGAAGGCCTTGATACTGAAGTAAAGGCGGCTGTGCTGAAGGCAGCGGAGATTTTAAAAGAAAAAGGAGCCATTGTGGAAGAGTTTGACCTTAGCCTGGTTGACTATGCTATTCCGGCGTACTATACGATTGCTTCCGCAGAGGCCAGTTCAAACCTGGAACGATTTGATGGGGTAAAATATGGATATCGGGCAAAAGATTGTGAAGGACTTCACCAGATGTATAAGAGAAGTCGTTCTGAGGGATTTGGCGAGGAAGTAAAACGCCGTATTATGCTTGGTTCCTTTGTCCTTAGTTCCGGATACTACGATGCCTATTACCTTAAAGCACTTCGGGTAAAAGCAATGATTAAGCAGGCATTTGACAGAGCTTTTTCCAGCTATGACGTAATTCTGGGGCCATCGGCGCCCACAACAGCGCCGAAACTTGGACAGAGCCTGTCTGATCCTTTGAAAATGTATCTCGGGGATATTTATACAATTTCTGCAAACCTGGCGGGAATTCCCGGTATGACACTTCCCTGCGGGAAAGACAGTAACGGTTTGCCGATAGGCCTTCAGCTGTTGGGAAATTGTTTTGAAGAGAAAAAAATCATTCGGGCGGCATATAGCTATGAATGCAGCAGAAACTATGAAGCGCCTGAAATAGCAGCGTCAGAAGCAGGAAAGGTGGTGGAGTAAATGGCAAAACAGTATGAGACAGTCATAGGCCTGGAAGTACATGTGGAACTCGCTACAAAGACTAAGATATTCTGTGGATGTTCTACGGCTTTCGGTGGAGCGCCAAATACCCACACTTGTCCGGTCTGCACCGGAATGCCGGGGTCACTTCCTGTTTTGAATAAGCAGGTGGTAGAATATGCACTGGCAGTGGGGCTCGCTGCAAACTGCCGGATCAATCAGTATTGCAAATTTGACCGAAAGAATTATTTCTATCCTGATAATCCACAGAATTATCAAATTTCCCAGTTGTATCTGCCGATCTGCCATGACGGGGGAATTGAGATAGAAACTGCAGCCGGAACTAAAATTATCCGTATCCATGAAATTCATATGGAAGAAGATGCAGGAAAACTGATTCATGATGAGTGGGAAGACTGTTCCCTTGTGGATTATAACCGAAGCGGTGTGCCGCTGATTGAAATTGTATCTGAGCCGGATATGAGAAGCGCGGATGAGGTTATTGCGTATTTGGAAAAACTTCGTTTGATTATTCAGTACCTGGGCGCTTCAGACTGCAAACTGCAGGAGGGTTCCATGCGTGCAGATGTGAATTTATCTGTCCGTGAAGTGGGAACTCCTGAATTTGGAACAAGAACCGAGATGAAGAATCTGAACTCATTTAAGGCCATCGGGCGTGCTATTGAGGCTGAAAGGGAGCGTCAGATAGAGCTTTTGGAAGCGGGAAAACCGGTCATTCAGGAAACCCGCCGTTGGGATGACAATAAAGAGTATTCTTATGCTATGCGCTCTAAGGAAGATGCGCAGGATTACAGGTATTTTCCGGACCCGGATCTTGTGCCGGTCATTATCAGCGATGAGTGGATTGAACGGATAAAGGCGGCCCAGCCGGAACTTCGCACTGAGAAGCTGAAACGCTATAAAGAGGAGTTTGAAATCCCGGATTATGATGCCGGAATTCTTACTTCATCGAAAAAAATGGCTGATATTTTCGAGGCAGCTACTGAAATTTGTAAAAAACCAAAAAAAGTATCCAACTGGCTGATGGTAGAAACTCTCCGTCTGCTGAAAGAATCAGGACAGGAACCGGAGGATATTGCATTTTCTCCGGAAAATCTTGCGAAGCTGGTGGAACTTGCTGACAGCGGTGTGATAAACAGCAGTGTGGCAAAAGAAGTCTTTGTAAAGATTTTTTCTGACGATATCGACCCGGAACAGTATGTGGAAGAAAATGGTCTGAAAACAGTAAATGATACGGGTACTCTGAAAAAAGTCATTGAAGAGATTGTGGCAGCAAATCCCCAGTCTGTAGCAGATTATAAAGGAGGTAAACAAAAAGCAATCGGTTTTCTGGTAGGGCAGACCATGAAGGCTATGAAAGGAAAAGCAGACCCGGCATCGGTGAATGCGCTTCTGCGGGAAGCGCTGGATCAATAAAAGCAGAAAATTGAATTACCGGCCGATGCGCAGTCAGGCTTGTAATTTGATAAAAGAGCGGATATACTAGATGTAGAAAAAATCTGGTATATCCGTTTTTATATAGGAGCAAATAAATGAATATTAGATATAGACGCCTGTTATGGACAGCGGTGCTGATTGTGATCTGCGGACTTATCACCGGATGCAGCCGTGAGAAAATGAATGAACAGATTGCAGAAAGCATTGGTACACTTGGAATGTACGAAAATAATGAACCGGTGGAAACACCAAAAATGAAAGCCCAGAGAGAAATGCAGGAGTTAAAGGCCGAGGCGGAAGAAGTAGTTGCGGCTTATCTTCAGAAAGCAGAGCGTCTGGCAGCGTCTTTCGATTATGCGGCTGCACTGGAGGAGATTGCTAAAATTGATGAGGAGTACAGTGATGACGACCGTGTCATCAGTGCAAAAATTGAATATCAGAGATTACAGGGGCTCATGGCGATTTATAACGGGAGTGTTGCACATTTTTCTGTGAAATCCCTGGTAGTGGATCCGGCCAGAGCATATGACAATGACGATATGTCCTGGTATTTCAATAACTGGACACTGACAGTGGATGAATTTAAAAAAATTCTTCAATCGCTTTATGAAAAAAATTATATTCTGATAGATATTCAGGATATGATTGTTGAAATTGAAAATGAAGATAAAACAACGAGTTTTGCGTTAAATATGCCTTCAGTCCCGGAGGGAAAGACACCGATTGTCCTGTCTTTTACAGAAGCAAATTATTATGATAATATGAGCGGCAATGGCTTTTCATCCAGGCTTGTACTGGATGAGGATGGAAATGTGCAAAATGAATATCAGGACAGTGCAGGCCAGACACAGATTGGTGCCTATGATGTAATTCCTATTGTAGATGAGTTTGTGGAAGAACATCCTGATTTTTCGTTAAGAGGTGCAAAGGGAATCGTATCATTGACCGGGTATGAAGGAGTTTTTGGGTATGGTATTGAGACCGGGGCAAGTACGATTACCGCAATTGCAGACCGGCTCAAAGAAACCGGATGGCAGATAGCCTGCCATAGTTTCTCCAATAATTCCATGGAAAACGGTATGGATTATGATGAGATGGTAGAGGACATGGAAGAATGGGAGAAAAAAGTAGGTTCACTTGTGGGCTCTACGGAACTTTTGATTTATCCGTACGGTGAAGAGGTCGTAACGGCGGGAATGAAGCAGGAATACCTGCTCGAACAGGGATATAAGTACTTTTTCGGCATTTGGTCTACATCTGATTTTTTGGAGGTACAGCCGGAATATGTGCGTCAGACAAGAAGAACGCTGGATGGTTATGATCTGTATTTTTACAAAGACAGTTTCCAGGAATTTTTTAATGTGGATGAGATTCTTGATGAGTCGAGACTTCCCTTTGAATAAGAAAGACTAACTATTAAAAGTCAATAGGCGTTTGAGAAATTCTTGAAATTTTTTAGAA
>JAUNSC010000063.1 GCA_030539395.1 Eubacteriales bacterium | reverse complement strand
GTCAAAGAGTATAGAGGTATCCGGTATTGTTCTTTTTCTTAAGTTAATGACATTGGGATTTTAGTCGGGTTTTTAAATGGTGCAGGACTAAATTCCACTTGTGGAGAGGAAATAAACTTTTCACTTCAGTTGACATAAATTCCGTATAAAACTCCTGAAAATAACTTGCATATTCCCACATAAAGGTATATAATACTACTAATTGAAAAGGAAATCTTCGGGGCAGGGTGTGATTCCCTACCGGCGGTATAGTCCGCGACCCGCTTCGGCGGCTGAATCGGTGACTCTTATTGAACATTAGCTGTTTAATAAGCCAGAATTCCGATACCGACAGTATAGTCTGGATGAGAGAAGATAAAACAGCACAGTGATTGTGTTAAGTATGTGCATTGCCCCGGAAATTTTTCCGGGGTTTTTTGTTTTACACGGAAAATTCCTGCAGATATCCGGTGAAACAACATTTTTATCGAAGCTTTCCCTTTCAAAATAGAAATGAGGATGCAATACAGGCATGCTTAAAGAAAAGGAGAGAAAAAAAGATGAGCAGCAACACGAATTCAGTGCCGGCAGGCAGCACAAAGACAAATGTAAGGACAATGGTAATGATTGCCATGCTGGGGGCAATCTCTATGGTATTGATGTGGTTTGAAATACCTCTGTGGTTTGCACCGGCGTTTTACAAAATGGACCTGAGCGAGGTCCCGGTCATGATCGGAGCGTTTGCCCTGGGACCGGTGGCAGGAGCAATGATCGAACTGGTCAAAGTGCTTCTTAAACTTGTGACAAAGGGAACAACGACAGCTTTTGTAGGCGATATCGCAAACTACATAATCGGATGCGCGCTGATACTTCCGGCTGGAATCATTTATAAACAGAAGAAATCTAAAAAGAATGCTATCATCGGTATGGCAGCAGGAACTGTTTTTTTGACAATAGTAGGATGCTTTCTTAATGCATATGTGCTTCTTCCGGCATACGGAAAAGCATTTGGAATGGAAGTGGAAAAACTGGTGGCAATGGGAACTGCAGTCAATCCTGCGATCAATAGTGTGGCTACATTTGTAATCCTTGCGGTAGCACCGTTTAACCTGATCAAAGGTGCCGTTGTATCTGTAATTACGCTGATTCTGTACAAATATGTAAGCCCGCTTCTGAAGGGACATCAGCTTTAATTTCAAGGTTGTAAGTGAGAAAACAGTGTGTTATAATGCTCGTGTTAGTATTATGACACACTGTTTTTCGCATTTTGCGAGGAGATGTAAGGACCGGAATAGGCCTGTTGATGAAAAATGAGGTATCCTGTATGAACGCAAAATTTGAAGTAAAAATGACACAGAAAATTTTATATGATTTCTGGATGAATCACACATACCGGAGTTTTTCCGGATGGTTCAGTATTATTTTTGGGGTGGCCGTAATTATTCTTGCTTTGGTGACCCGGGACACGGTGCAGCCGTATATGACAGTGATTTATGTTGTGTTCGGGCTCTATTTTCTGGCTTTTCAGCCGATAAGCCTGTATTTGCGTGCAGCGAAGCAGGTAAAGGTGAATCCAATGTTTAAAGAAACGCTGACATATGAAGTGAATGACAAAGGGATTACAACTACTCAGAAAGACCAGAAGGCAGAGATCACGTGGGAGCAGATATTGAAAGTAGCGGAAACAGGACAAAGTTATCTGCTTTACACAGGAAAAAGAAATTCATTTGTTCTTCCGAAAGAGAGTATGGGGGACAAGATAACGGTGGTTGAAGGATTGATCAAAAAGCATATGAAGCCGGAGCAGGTTAAAATAAAATGACATTTGAAACATGGAATGAAACAGAAACATTTGAACTTGGAAAAGAACTGGGTACAAAGGCCCGGGCGGGCCAGATCATTGCATTGAATGGTGATCTTGGCGTCGGCAAAACGATTTTTACGAAGGGACTGGCAGAAGGGCTTGGCATTATGGAACCCATCAGCAGTCCCACCTTTACAATTGTGCAGATTTATGAGGAAGGACGTCTGCCGCTGTATCATTTTGATGTATACCGCATTGGTGATCCTGAAGAAATGGACGAGATTGGATACGAGGACTATTTTTTCGGACAGGGAGTAAGCCTGGTGGAATGGGCAGAACTGATCGGAGAATTGATGCCGGACAATACGATATGGATAACGATAGAAAAAGACCTGGAAAAAGGATTTGATTATCGTAGAATTGAGGTAAAAGATGAAGATTCTTGGAATTGACAGTTCCGGGCTGGTGGCCTCTGTAGCTGTGACAGAGGATGACAATCTGCTGGCGGAGTATACCGTGAACTATAAGAAAACACATTCACAGACATTACTGCCGATGCTGGATGAAATTGTAAAAATGACAGAATTGCAGTTAGATACAATAGATGCGATTGCGGTAGCTGCCGGTCCGGGCTCTTTTACGGGGCTTCGCATCGGATCTGCCACAGCAAAAGGATTGGGTCTGGCTCTAAAAAAGCCGTTGATTCCAGTCCCGACGGTGGATGCGCTTGCTTATAATCTTTGGGGGACAGAAAATGTGGTCTGCCCTTTAATGGATGCAAGGCGCAATCAGGTATATACCGGTATTTACGAATTTGAAAATGGCGGCTTGAAGGTGATTGAAAAGCAGATGGCTGTGGGAATAGATGAAATTGCTCAAAAATTGAATGATCTTGGCAGAAAAGTAGTTTTTTTAGGTGATGGGGTACCGGTCTATAAGCAGTTTTTGAAAGAAGCGATGGATGTGCCCTTTGACTTTGCTCCTGCGCATATGAACAGGCAGCGGGCGGGGGCAGTTGCCTCTCTCGGACATTTCTATGCACTCGCCGGAAATATTCAAAGTGCAAAGGAACATCAGCCGGATTATCTGAGACTGTCACAGGCAGAGAGAGAACGCGCGGAGAAAAAGAAATGATAGAAGTACGGGAGATGCTGACTGAGGATCTGGATGCGGTGGCTAAAATAGAAAAAGAGACTTTTTCCATGCCCTGGTCTAAAAAAGGCTTTAAGGATTCTCTGGATGCGGATAACACAACGTACCTGACTGCATTGGCGGATGGAAAGGTGATTGGCTATTGCGGCTTTTTGCAGGTGTTTGACGAGGCGGAGATAACAAATGTTGCCATAGACAAAGATTCAAGGCAAAAAGGAGTGGGATACCATATGATGCTGGAACTGCTGAAATGTGCCCGGGAGAAAGGCGTATGCCAGATTTTGCTGGAAGTGCGGAAAAGTAATATGGCGGCAATTAAGTTGTATAAGAAGCTTGGGTTTTCAGAGGAATCTGTTCGGAAAAATTTCTATGACAATCCCAGGGAAGATGGCATTGTTATGTGGAAACGCTGGCAGCAGTTCCCTATGGGATAATATTGTGTAACAGTTTATAATTCTCCTTATGAGGAGGATGAAAATATGAGAAAACAGGAAAAAATAATTTGTAATGGATGCGGGAAAGAAATCAGGTCAGAAGATTTTCTGGCAGTTAAGAAAAACTGGGGTTATTTTTCAAAAAAGGATACGGTTATTCAGGAATTTGATCTCTGTGAAGAATGCTTTGATAAGATTGTCAAAGAATTTAAAATTCCGGTAACCGAAAAGGAAGCATCGGAGCTTTTGTAAAATATCCCTGCCGCACGGGAATAGGGTGTTTATATGTTAGATATATGTTTGCTTGGATGTGGCGGAATGATGCCTCTTCCATACAGATGGCTGACATCACTGATGGTCAGGTATAACGGAAGCAGTATACTGATTGACTGTGGGGAAGGCACGCAGATCGCAGTAAAAGAAAAGGGCTGGAGCTTTAAACCTATCGACGTAATATGTTTTACCCATTATCATGGGGACCATATCAGCGGCCTTCCGGGATTGCTCCTGACGATGGGAAATGCGGAGCGGACCGAGCCGCTTACTTTGATTGGACCCAAAGGGCTGGAAAGAGTAGTAAATGCACTGCGTGTAATTGCGCCGGAGCTTCCCTTTGAATTGAAATTTAAAGAAATTCAGGGGGCGCAGGAGACGTTTGATATATGCGGCCTGAAAATTACAGCTTATAAGGTAAATCACAATGTACTGTGCTATGGATATGCCATTGAGCTGGAACGTGCAGGCAAATTTGACGTAGAGCGGGCAAAAGCACAGGATGTGCCGCTGAAACTTTGGAACCGCTTGCAAAAAGGCGAGACGGTGGAGATGGATGGCCGCGTTTTTACTCCGGATATGGTGATGGGAGAAAAACGTAAGGGATTAAAACTGGCGTATTGCACAGATACCAGACCGACAAAATCGATTGTGGAGAATGCGGCTGGAGCAGATTTGTTTATTTGTGAAGGCATGTATGGAGAACCGGGAAAAGAACAAAAAGCAATTGAGCATAAGCATATGACTTTTTTGGAAGCGGCTAAGCTCGCAAAGAGCGCTGATGTAAAAGAATTGTGGCTGACGCATTATAGTCCGTCGCTGGCTTACCCTGAAGATTTTATGCCTCAGGTGAGAAAAATATTTTCCAATGCTCAGCCGGGTAAGGACTGCAAGTCTGTGGAATTATTGTTTGATGAGGAATAGAGGAAGATTATGAGTGAAAAAGACGTATTAATACTTGCTATTGAAAGTTCCTGTGACGAGACAGCAGCTGCTGTAGTTAAAAACGGCCGGGAGGTTCTGTCTAACATCATTTCATCACAGATAGAACTTCACAAACTCTATGGCGGGGTTGTGCCTGAAATTGCATCAAGAAAACATATCGAAAAAATCAATCAGGTAATTGAGGAGGCTCTTATCGAAGCTGGTGTGACACTGGAAGATATGGATGCCATTGGTGTCACTTATGGACCGGGGCTTGTGGGAGCGCTTCTGGTTGGTGTGGCCGAGGCGAAGGCAATCAGCTATGCAGCAGGCAAACCGCTGGTGGGCGTGCATCATATTGAAGGGCATATATCTGCCAATTTTATAGAGAACAAAGAACTGGAACCGCCGTTTCCGTGCCTGATCGTATCAGGAGGACACACCCATCTTGTGCTGGTAGAGGATTACGGGAAGTATAAAATTCTGGGAAGAACAAGAGACGATGCGGCTGGAGAAGCTTTTGATAAAGTCGCAAGAGCGATTGGTCTGGGATATCCGGGAGGACCCAAGATAGATAAGCTGTCTAAAGAAGGTAATCCTGAGGCGATAAATTTTCCAAAGGCACATGTGGCAGATGCACCCTATGATTTCAGCTTTAGTGGTTTGAAATCCGCAGTGCTGAACTATTTAAATGGATGCAAGATGCGTGGAGAAGAGATCTGTCAGGCTGATGTGGCGGCATCTTTTCAGAAAGCGGTAGTGGATGTACTGGTTGAACATGCGATGATGGCAGTAAAAGAGTATGGATACGACAAACTGGCGCTTGCGGGAGGCGTGGCTTCCAATTCAGGGCTGAGGAGTGCGATGAAGGAAGCGTGTGAAAAAAATCATATTAAATTATACTATCCGTCTCCGATACTTTGTACAGACAATGCAGCAATGATAGGAGCTGCAGCGTATTATGAATATAAAAACGGGACACGAAGCGGACTCGATCTAAACGCAGTACCCAACCTGAAACTGGGAGAAAGATAAAATGGCGAAAAAGAGTATAGCAATTGTATTATCAGCCGGAAAAGGAAGGCGGATGCACAGCAGGACAGCAAAGCAGTATCTTCATATAAAAGGTAAACCGGTCATATATTATGCTTTGAAGACGTTTCAGGACTGCCCGTTTATTGATGAGATCATATTGATTACGGGAGAAGAGGATAAAGAATTTTGCAGACATGATATTATAGAAAAGTATGGGCTGGATAAAGTCGGTCAGATTGTATCGGGAGGCAAAGAACGGTTTCATTCGGTATACAATGGGTTGACGGCGGCCCAAGAGTGTGATTTTGTATATATCCATGATGGGGCGAGGCCGTTTGTTACACAGAATATGCTTGAACGTTTGCAAAAAGCAGCAGAGGAGTATCATGCCTGTGTGGCGGGAATGCCGGTAAAAGACACGATAAAAATAAGCGATGATAATGGCTTTTGCGCTTCTACACCGAAACGTTCTCTGGTTTGGCAAATTCAGACGCCTCAGGTTTTCAGTTATTCTCTTGTAAAAGATGCATATCAAAAATTAATGGATGCATTGGCGGCTGGAAAGGATTTGTCTGTAACGGATGACGCCATGGTGGTAGAGTGCATGACAGACCATAAAGTAAAGCTTATAGAAGGCGCCTATTCTAATTTAAAAATAACCACTCCGGAAGATTTAAAGACGGCAGAAATTTTTTTGGAAAATTTTTAGAAAAAATGTAGATTTGTGGTTGACAGTGAGAAAGAATAGTGCTAAAATATTTTTTGCGTTTCGGGATTAAAAAATGAAATGCAGGAGTAAAAACTGTGGAGAGGTATCGAAGTGGTCATAACGAGGCGGTCTTGAAAACCGTTTGTCCGCAAGGGCGCGTGGGTTCGAATCCCACCCTCTCCGCTTTTGGATTTATATCCGAATATTAATTATATAAGAAGTTTTGTTCAGGCGTGGAGAAGTACCCAAGAGGCTGAAGGGACACCCCTGGAAAGGGTGCAGGTCGTTAATAGCGGCGCGAGGGTTCAAATCCCTCCTTCTCCGGTTGCTTTCGGCAGGGCGAATTGAAAGAATGTTTTCGACATGGCTGGCTGGAGGCTGAGCACGAAAATGTGCTGAAATGTCGATTGAAAAAGAAATTTGAAAAAAATTCGAAAAAGCAATTGACAAATGAGTAAAAAAATGGTAACATATAAAAGCTGTCGCAAAGAACAACAGCAAAGAACCTTGATAATTGAACAGTGA
>JAUNSC010000062.1 GCA_030539395.1 Eubacteriales bacterium | reverse complement strand
ACCACCGGGTTACAAGAATAATGGCTCTCATGCAACTGTTATCAATTTGTTATCAAAAGACTTTTAAAAGTGCCGCAAACCCGCATAAACGCTGGGTTTACTAAGCATTTTTGTTTATTCGAACTCTATCGTTGCAGGCGGTTTGGGACTCATGTCATAGCACACGCGGTTTACGTTATCCACTTCTGCCAGAATTCTGCTTGTTATTTTTTCCAGCACATCCCAGTCTACTTTTTCTACGCTTGCTGTCATGGCATCAATTGTGTTAATTGCACGGATGATCACCATATATTCAAAACATCTTGCGTGATTCTTCATACCTACAGATTTGAAATCCGGCACTACCGTAAAATACTGCCATACCTTTTTATCCAGCCCGGCCTTTTCAAATTCTTCACGCAGAATTGCATCTGATTCACGAACGGCCTCAAGGCGGTCACGAGTGATCGCTCCAAGACAGCGCACACCAAGTCCCGGTCCCGGGAATGGCTGACGATAAACCATAGATGCCGGCAATCCAAGCTCGATGCCACAAGCACGAACTTCATCTTTAAAAAGCTGCTTAAGCGGTTCGACCAGTTCAAATTTCAAATCCTCCGGCAGACCACCTACATTGTGATGTGATTTTACCATTTTGGCAGTCTTTGTTCCACTCTCAATGATATCCGGATAAATCGTTCCCTGGCCAAGGAAATCAATTCCTTCCAGCTTTCTTGCTTCTTCCTCAAACACACGGATAAACTCACTTCCGATAATTTTGCGTTTCTGCTCCGGATCTGCCACATTCTCAAGTTTCTCCAGGAATCTTTCTGCTGCATCTACATAAATCAGATTAGCATGGAGCTGATTCTGGAATACATCAATAACACTTTCTGATTCATTTTTACGCATCAGGCCATGATTTACATGCACGCAGACAAGCTGTTGTCCAATTGCTTTAATCAGCATTGCTGCCACAACAGAAGAATCCACTCCGCCGGAAAGTGCCAGAAGAATTTTTTTGTCACCCACCTGACGGCGGATCAATTCTACCTGATCTTCAATAAAGTTTTTCATATTCCAGTTTGCTTCTGCCTTACATTCGTCAAAAAGAAAAGCTTTCAGCTCTTTCTCTTTCAAGAGCTCACTATACTTGTTTTCACACTGTGACTGGGGGTAATCCACAGAAATGACCGGATATCCGCAACTATAAATTTCCGGCCGCACTGTCACTTCAATACCGTCTACAACCCGGTTCTCTCCACCATTCAGGATAACGCCTTTTACATTATCCAGAGCTTTCAGTTCCTCCAGGGTAATATCATGGGGATGGATTTCACTGTAAACACCCAGATCACGAATCTGACGCGCCAATACCGTGTTCTCTGTACTTCCCAAATCCAGGATTACAATCATGTCTTGTTTCATTCGTTCCTCTCCTTTTATATATTTTTGTAAAGAGCTGCTTACAGCTTTTGTATCCCTACAGTTCCTTTACCTCTTCGGAAATCATATCTTCACAGGAACTCATGGCCTGCAATGTTTTTGATAACAGCTCATCCAGTTCCCATCCAAGATTCTCTGCCCCTTTACGGATAATGTCTCTGGAACATCCTGCCGCAAATCTCTTATCCTTAAACTTTTTCTTCAGGCTGGATAATTCCATATCTTTGCAGCTTCTGGAAGGTCTCATTCTTGCAGCCGCACCAATCAATCCGGTAAGTTCGTCTGTAGCAAAAAGAATCTTCTCCATCTGGTGGACCGGTTCTACTTCACTGCAGATTCCATATCCATGACTGCATACAGCATGGATCAATTCTTCACTCACATTTGCCTCTCTCAGCAGTTCATCAGCTTTAATGCAATGTTGTTCCGGATACTGCTCAAAATCAATATCATGAAGAAGACCTGCCAGTCCCCAGAAATTTTCTTCTGTTTCATATCCAAGTTCCTTTGCAAACCAGCGCATTACCGCTTCAACCGTAAATGCATGCTGCAAATGAAATGATTCTTTGTTATACTTTTTCAATAAAGCAAGTGCTTCTTCCCTTGTCATTGTTTCATTCACGATAATCATCCTCCTCGATTTATTTCCAGACATCACCCATGGAAATGATTTTTAATCTGCTACAGCTTTTTTCAAATCTTCTATGTACAAAGCCTGCTGTTTCTTTAAATACATTTTAACAAACGGTTTCATAATAAGTTTTTTAGCCGTAACTTCCTCAATAAACTCTATCTCTGTTCCATCACCGTTACCAGAAAATATGCCAGTCCAGTGTCCCTTCATATTTTCATTTTCCATGTCAAATTCCCACCTCTTACAGGGGTCTGTCTTAGTAATTGTAAAGGTTGTCGCATATCCGTCCTTCGTATATTCCACAAACTGCAATGCACTTAAAATTTCTATTTTCCCCAGATCACTTCGCCATGCATAGTCTTCAAGGGACGTGACAATATCCCATACTTTTGAAATATTACACTCAAAAAATGCCTTAATACTTGAAACTGCCATTTCAAATCCCCCTTATTTTAAGATCCTTGTGAGAATCTTTGCTGCTTCCCGTATCTTTTTTTCATCCAGATTTGCATATCCGAGAATCACCGTATCTCTGCGGGGTTTCTCGTTGATATAATAAGATGACAATCCGTATATCCTGACTCCCGCTTTCCTGGCAGCCTCGATTGCCTGTTCTTCATCCATTCCATTTTTCAAAGTCAAAAGCAGATGAGTACCCGCATATTCCCCGGAAATAGAAACGCTGTTAGACAGAGGCTTTAAGCACTCCATCAGCGTATCATGTCTGCTCTTATATACCGAACGCATCCTGTTTAAATGGCGCTCATAATAACCCGCCCTTATAAATTCCGCCAGGATTTTCTGATCCATACGGGAAACAGTTGAAGAAAAACGCCTTCCTCTTTCCCGGTAAAGTTTCATCAATCTCATTGGTAAAATAAGAAAACTGATTCGTATGGCTGGAGCTATGGATTTGGAAAATGTCCCCAGATAAATGACCCGGTCATTGCTGTCAAATCCCTGCAGAGCCGGTATTGGCTTTCCCTTATAGCGAAACTCACTGTCGTAATCATCCTCAATGATATAACGGTCTTTTCCCGATGAAACCCATTTTAACAGCTGCAGTCTTCTTCCTGCAGGCATGACCGTTCCCAGCGGATAATGATGAGATGGCATCACATATGCAACTGTTGCGCCGCTCTTTTCCAGTTCATCCACCATGATTCCCTGCTCATCCATCTCCACCGTTTTTACTTCCTGCCGGAGAATTTTCATTATATCGTAGGCTTTTCGGTAGGTGGGATTTTCCAGAGCATAGACCCGGTCATCTCCCAGCATTGCATTCAAAAGCATCAGCAAATAGTCATTTCCGGCCCCTATGACAATCTGCTGAGGCCTGCAGCGGACACCTCTTGCCTGATGGACATATGTTGCAATCGTTTTTCGAAGTTCTTCCTCACCTTCAGGATTTCCAAGCTGATAGAAGTCCTCGTTGTTCTCCATCAAAAGTCCTCTGGAAATTTTTCTCCAGGCATTATGTGGAAAACTCTCAAGATCCACACCGGAAGGAGAAAAATCATATAAAAATGTTTCTTTTATCTGCTTTGTTTCCGATGTTTCCTCTTCTTCTTCACCCGAAAGTTTATATAGTCCTTCCAGGTCATTTACAAAAAACCCGCTCCCGGGACGGTTTTCAATATATCCTTCCGACAACAACTGCTCATAGGCCAGTGTGACCGTACTTCTGCTGACATCCAGATACTGTGCCAGTTTACGGGTAGAGGGCAGCCTTTCATGACAAGACAGCCCTCCATTTTGAATTTCTTCTTTTATATAATCATAAATTTGTTCATAAAGCGGCCTGACAGACAGACTGTCAAGACGTATTGTAAATTCAAACATTTTACCGCTCCATACCAGGTCTGCTATTTTGGAAGTTTGAAAGAACTCTTAAGAGATACTACCCGGTTAAATACAGGAGCATCCGGTTTCGAATCATGTGCATCCACGCAGAAAAAGCCCTGACGCACAAACTGGAAGCTTTCGTATGCTTTTGCATTTGCCAGTTCCGGCTCAACATAACAATCTTTCAGTACCGTAAGAGAATTCGGATTCAGATTGAGGCTTCCATCCTCATTATATACGCCCTTTTCTTCATCAATAATGTTTTCATAAAGGCGTACTTCCGCTTTAACTGCCGCAGCAGCTGCAACCCAGTGAATTGTTCCTTTTACTTTTCTTCCGTCCGGACTGTTGCCGCCTTTGGATGCCGGATCATACGTACAATGTATCTCCGTAACTTTTCCATTTTCATCTTTTACAAAACTCTCACATTTTACAAAATATGCATTCATGAGACGTACTTCATTTCCGGGGAACAGACGGAAGTATTTCTTAGGCGGAACTTCCATAAAATCCTCGCTGTCAATGTACAGTTCTCTTCCAAAAGGAACTTTTCTGCTTCCAAGCTCCGGATTTTCCAGATTGTTCACAACATCCAGATATTCAATCTGCCCTTCCGGATAATTGTCAATAATCAGCTTAACCGGATCAAGCGCAGCCATCATTCTCGGTCGTTTCAGTTTAAGATCCTCACGGATACAATATTCCAGCATAGCATAATCTACAGAACTCTGCGCTTTAGAAACACCGCACAGATCAACAAACATCTTTATGGATTCCGGTGTAAAACCTCTTCTGCGAAGAGCTGCAATTGATACAAGGCGCGGATCATCCCATCCATCCACAATACCTTCTTCAACCAGTTTCTTAATATATCTCTTACCGGTAACCACATTTGTCAGATACAGCTTTGCAAATTCAATCTGTTTCGGCGGTTTCTCATAACCGATTTCCTGTACGACCCAGTCGTACAGCGGTCTGTGATCTTCAAACTCAAGTGTACAGATGGAATGGGTAACTCCTTCAATCGCATCCTCGATAGGATGAGCAAAATCATACATAGGATAGATACACCACTTGTCCCCCGTGTTGTGATGGCTCATATGAGCAACACGGTAGATGATCGGATCGCGCATATTAATGTTCGGTGATGCCATATCAATTTTTGCACGCAGAACTTTCTCTCCATCACCATACTTTCCAGCACGCATATTCTCAAATAATTCCAGATTTTCTTCCACACTTCTGTCTCTGTAAGGACTGTTCTTGCCCGGCTCTGTCAAAGTACCTCTGTACTGACGGATCTCTTCCGCAGTAAAGTCGCACACATATGCTTTTCCCTTCTTAATCAGAAGAACAGCCGCTTCGTACATCTGATCAAAATAGCTGGATGCAAAAAACAGCCTGTCCTCCCAGTCTGCTCCAAGCCATGCCACGTCAGCTTTAATGGATTCCACGAATTCCATTTTTTCTTTTGTCGGGTTTGTATCATCAAAACGAAGATTAAATTTTCCACCATACTGTTTTGCCAATCCATAATTCAAAAGAATCGATTTTGCATGTCCGATGTGCAGATAACCATTCGGTTCCGGCGGAAACCTTGTACATACCGCATCACATTTTCCTTCCGCAATATCCTTATCAATAATCTGTTCAATAAAATTTCTGGAAACAGTCTCCTTTTCCATAATGCTCCTCCGTTTTCTCTCATCCTTCAGGCATAAAATAAACCTCATTTTTATATAGTAGCATAATTTTCTCATAAATTCAACGTATTATGGTCTACTTCAGCGGTGAGGAATAAATTTAATTGTTTCTATCCGCCAAACACCGTTCTTCTCTTTTTTATAAATTATCCACATTTTTCATACCTTTTCTGCTTCATATACACACCTGATGGGACCGCTTAGCCAATTTTCAATTTTTGTGGATAAATATTCTGTTGTTTTATCTTCCATTTAACCACCACCTGTGCTAAAATAACCTTGTCATTCAATATACACTGTTGTGTATCTGTAAATGTAGGATACATCTTCTTCCGTTACTGTCAGTCTGCGAAAACTTTCCAGCAACCCGGAAGATGTATTTTTTATTGTCTGCTTCAACTCTTTTATATATGGATTCCATGCCAGATAAAGCTGCATCAGAATATCCGATATCTGCGTCAGCAGATAATGGTTCTTCATCGCATTGCTGTTTTTACTGTTCAGGTGTTCAATCTGGTACAACCCGTTCTTCTGGTTATTAAACCCTTCATTTTCTATTTTCCAACGCCCTCTTCCTGCAAGTATCATTTCCTCGAGATTTCGTTTTGTCACTTCCAGACTGCTTACCCATTGAAAGCGGATTTCCTGTTTCTTTTTCTCTTTATCCTCTTTTTCATACTTGTACTCAAATACATTCATGGCCTCTGTTTTCACCCGGCACAATTTCATGATTGGTTCCGTGGCGTATAGCGCATCTCCCTGTATACACACCGGAAGTCTCGGATAATCCTTTTTTATCTTTTTTAACAGACGTTTGGCGGCGTTTTTCTCACAGTCCTGTTTGCTTACATTTTCACTTTCATTCTCTATAAATTCAGTCCCCAGGCTAACGATCACGTTGTCACTGAACGCAATTTTCGCCTCCAATACCTTGTGGTAATACATTTTTATCTTCTTTCCATCATCCATCGTTCTGGTTGTGCAAAGACAGTTGTCACAATGTTTCTCTTTGAAATAAAACAGGCCTGTTCCGTCAAGTATAATCCTCCAGTACCTGCCCAGAAGACGTCCTCTGTTAAACTGCTTGCTCCGGATCAGGCTTGTTACCATCTTTTTTCTTAAATCCGCCAGACATGAATATTCTTGTGCGGGAATACCGCTGTTCCGGAGGAACGGGGTTCTTCCGTAATTATCCGTGTTGGACCAATCTCATATAACGCAGTTTTACTTC
>JAUNSC010000031.1 GCA_030539395.1 Eubacteriales bacterium | reverse complement strand
ACCGTCATCCGGCACAGCTTGACCTGAGCAAAAGTGATATTTGCCTTTTGTATCAGCAGTTTTCCGGACGATCTGAACATGAGATACAGGACTGTCTGAAAAAAGCGCTTTTCTTATTAGATAGGAAAATGAAATTGCCGCAGATTTCAAGACGGTATGCATCCTTGTGTATATCCAAAATTGCAGCCGCAATCCATAATGCGGCAAAGATGAAAACGCTTGATAAGGTGTTTCTCATTCCGGCATATCCAGAGCGAGAACCTAAAATCATGCTCTCTTATGGCGATAGAATGGATGACAGGAAGTATCAGAAATTAGTCGAACGGGTTTTGCAGACTGACAGCAGCGAAGAAAAAGTGGCCTTGATTTTACAAGAGGTACATTCTATTGCGGATTTATTGGATATACTGTCTGACGCTGAGCTGCATGCTGAAGAACTCGGACTTATAATCAATACGCTGCCTTCAGCAGTATTTGTCGCTTTGCTCTCTCAATATCCCAATGATGATTTTTTAGAGAGTGAGCATGAGCAGTTGTTGTACGGCGCATTACAGAAAAGAAAACAAAGACTTTCTTTCGATGACAAGGAGCAGGGCAATAACGGCAAGCGGTTTGAGCAATGTAGGAAATGGAAAAAGAAAACTTGAAAGGAGGAGACAAATACAATGAGCAAATATGATCCCCTTTGGGCGTACATACAAGAGCAAAGCGGCCAGACGCTATTGATGAGCTTTGCGGAGATCGAAACCATCAGCGGTCTGCCCATCGACCATTCTTTTTTGCAATATAAAAAAGAACTGTCGGCCTATGGCTGGCAGGTTGAGAAAATATCAATGAAACAGCAGACGGTTCGCTTCCGAAAAAGCGGGCAGGAAACAGAGAGGTAAACGATATGGCAACGAGTAAGGAATATCTGCATTTTATATTGGATCAGCTGTCGGGATTGACGGAAATCAGCTATCGCTGTGCCTTCGGTGAATATATGATCTATCACCGCGGAAAGGTGGCTGCCTATCTGTGTGATAACCGGCTGCTGGTAAAACCTGTACCGAGCGCAGTCCGTATGATGCCGGAGGCCCGCCATGAGCCGCCCTATGAGGGCGCAAAGGATATGCTGCTTGTGGATAACGTAGACGGCCGGGAATTTCTGGCGACGCTGTTTACGGCGATGTATCCGGAACTGCCGGAGCCTAAGAAAAAGAAAGTGTGGTAAAAGAAAGGATATTATCATGGAGCTTGGTATGTGATGGAAAATATTATGATCCGGAATTTGGTTTGTGCTGATGTTGGTAGTCCACGCTTGGCTACTCAGTGGATGCCGGTTGTCGGTTCAGTCACCCACTGGCAGGGAAAAATGGCAAAAAGCTGGGCTGCCGGGATGATACGGCAATCAGTGCCTGCGGTACGATGTTGTTTGGAAGAGAGCCGATAGATGTATGTGTTTGCGTGGAAGATAGGCAGGTGCTATTTTACCGTGACGAAGCGACGCAGGCGCTTTTGGCCCAGAGAGATTACCTGGTACATCTGGAAAACGCAGCAGAGTCCTTTGATACATGGCTTTTCCTGACGGTTCACAAGCCATCTTCCTATGGTTCTGGGTAGAGGGAGAAGGGTATGTTCTAACCGAAGAATTCTCCCACATTCCCGGTGAAGCGAGCCAGTAAAACAATTAAAATAGAAAAAGAGCCAGACGCTAAGACGCAGAGCCGGTGATCCAGAGAGCTGGATGGTTCTGCGTCTTGGTTTTGTCTAAAGGCAGCAGCAAAATCACATGTAGAAATCAAAGAAATTAAGGGAGGAAACCATGAAAACAAAAGTTAAGAAACCACTAATGTTTGTAATGGCGTTACTGCCGATTGCTGTGATCGGCGGACTGACTACGGGAATATATACTTATGAGAGCTGCTCAAAGGAAATGCAGCAAACTCTTTTGTCGCAGACGGGAGGATATGAACCATTCCTCGCGGCAATCACATTACAGGTTGTTTTGTATGCAGTGATTTGTGGATTTTTAGGCTGCATTCTTGCTGAAAAGGTTGGATTGATGCGTCCTATTCGGTTCAAGAAAGAAACATGGTGCCGAGCTTGCCTGTTGGGAGTAATAAGTGGTCTGGCGTTTGGTTTGGACTACTGGATTTTTGGGAAAATCATCCCGGAGGTTGCAGCATCCTGCGAGAATATTACAATCAGCAACTTTATAGCATCTGTGCTTTATGGCGGCATCATCGAAGAAGTCATGTTGCGGTTGTTTACTATGTCTCTGATAGTATTCCTTATTTGGAAGGTATTTTTTCGCACTTTACCAAAGGAGCAGATTTCAGATCGAGTTTTCATTGCTGCTAATATATTGTCGGCCATAATATTTGCAGCCGGTCATCTTCCCGCAACTTTTCTTACCTTTGAACAGGTCGGCGCGGTAGTGATTTTTCACTGTTTTTTATATAACGGTGGACTGGGAATTGTATTTGGACGCTTGTATAGAAAATATGGAATCCAGTACGCCATGACAGGACATATTCTTTGCCATATTGTTTCTAAGATCATCTGGATAATTTTTTTATAACCTTTTTCCAAAAGGGCAAGGAAAGTCGAGAGAAAAAGAGCGAAACACGGTATAGTTATGGAGGAAAGGAGATGGAAAGGTTGAAAGAGCAGACATTAGCAGTTCAGCGAATGCAGGATTATATCGAAGAAAATCAGCAAAAAGAGATTAACCTGTCTGACCTCGCACGGGCATCTTTATTCTCTCCATGGTATTCTTATCGATTATTCCGTGCCTATCTCGACTTGACGCCTACAGAGTATATTCGGAAACTGCGTCTCTCCCACGCTGCTGTTCGGCTGCGGGACGAAAATTGCCGTATTATTGATATTGTTTTTGATATAGGCTTTGACAATGTAGATACCTTTACAAGAGCATTTTTCCGGGAATATGGAGTAAATCCCGGTGAATATGCAAAAAGGCCAATTCCCCTTTCACTTTTCATCCCTTATGGCGTCAAATACAGAGAATTAAGAAAGGATCAAATTGACATGACAAATACGCAGGCTATTTTTGTTCAGGCCGTTCACAAGCCGGAGCGCTTATGCATCATCAAGCGGGCTGTCGATGCAGATGCTTATTTCCCATATTGTGAAGAAATCGGCTGTGAAGTGTGGGGAATTCTTATGAGTATGAAATCTCTCTGCGGCGAACCGGTGTGTATGTGGCTTCCTGAAAGGTATAAAAAGCCCAACACTTCTACTTATGTTCAGGGGGTGGAAGTAGAATTGGATTATCTCGGAATTGTCCCGGAAGGTTTTGATACGATCAGACTGCCCGAAGCAGATTATCTGATGTTCCAGGGACAGCCTTTCCAGGAAGAAGATTACTGTGAAGCGATCTTGAACGTACAGCACGCAATGGATGCGTATGATCCTGCTGTGATCGGCTATCAGTGGGATGATGAGAACCCTCGTATTCAACTGGAACCCCGTGGGGAGCGTGGCTATATCGAGCTGCGGGCAGTAAGGAGGATCACAAAATGAGCGATGCTATTAAAATAAGAGGACTCACGAAATCCTACAATGGGAAGATCGTTCTGAACGGTTTGGATTTGACCGTAAAGACCGGAACCGTATTTGGACTTTTAGGGGCCAACGGCGCAGGCAAAAGCACGACCATTGAGTGCATACTGGGAACGAAAAGATTCGATAGCGGCAAGGTCTTTCTGTTGGGACAAGATTCCCCAAAACGGCGGCGAAACTTATTTCAGAAAATTGGTGTTCAGTTTCAGGAGGGGGATTACCAGCCGGAAATCAAAGTATCTGAGCTGTGTGAAGAAACTTCATGCCTGTATCAGAACCCCTCCGACTGGAAAACCCTTTGCAGGCAGTTTGGAATCGGAGAGAAGATGAAACAATCTGTGAAGAATCTTTCCGGCGGTGAACGTCAGCGGTTGTTCATTGTGCTGGCACTGATTCCCAACCCGGAATTGGTTTTTCTGGATGAATTGACTACCGGATTGGACGCAAAAGCGCGGCGTGGTGTTTGGAAAGCCCTTGCTGCCCTAAAGCAACAGGGACTTACTATTTTCCTCACCTCTCACTTTATGGATGAGGTCGAAACTCTATGCGATGAGATCTGCATTCTGAATCAGGGCAACGCAGTGTTTTATGGAACGGTGGAGGAAGCAAAGCAAAAATGCGGATGTGATAAATTCGAGGACGCATACCTGATGCTGTCAGATGAGGAGGCGGATGCAGAATGAAAAGTTTCTTTACACTTTTAAAAAACGAGACAAAGCTGAATGTCCGTGATATGAACATGGTTCTTTTTGCAGTGATCATGCCTCTGGTCGTTTTGGTGATTCTTGGGTTTGTCTATGGGAGCAAGCCGGCATTTGACGGTGCATCCTATACTTTCATGGAACAGTCTTTCGGTGCGGTATGTGCTATCTCTATGTGTGCCGGAGGTCTTATGGGACTGCCGCTGCTTGTTTCTGATTATCGGGAGCGAAAGATTCTCAAACGCTTTCGTGTGACGCCCATCAGCCCGGCTTTGCTGCTGGGTGTGGAGCTGACCATTTATATCATGTATTGTGTCCTGTCTCTCCTGACTTTGAGCATTGTAGCCATACTGTTTTGGAAAGTGGAGATTTACGGCTCCTTTCCGGCGTTTATTGGAAGTTGGCTGCTTACGATGTTATCGACGCTAAGCATTGGGATGATGGTCGGCGGACTTGCAAAAAATTCCAAACAGGCAGGTGTAATCGCGTCTGTTTTGTATTTTCCCATGCTGGTATTTTCGGGTACGACACTGCCTATCGAAGTGATGCCTAAAATTATACAGAAAATCACGAGTTTATTTCCGCTTACACAAGGTATCACGCTGATGAAAAATACGTTTCTCAGTCTTGGAACGGAAAATTATATTATCCCTATTACGGTAATGACAGGTGTCACAGTCGTATGTACAGGAATTGCAGTTCGATGCTTCAAATGGGAATAGATATTATGGAGAAAAGAAAGGAACTGGAACATGAAAATTATTTATAATAACGGTTTGACAGATGAATGTCCAAAAGAAGATGAATTACACATCTTGCGCCATACGGCAGCCCATGTGTTGGCACAGGCGGTGAAACGTTTGTTTCCTCATGCCGTTTTCGCCTACGGTCCTGCAACAGATAACGGTTTTTACTATGATATGGATTTGGGTGGCACTAAATTGTCGGATTCTGATTTGCAGGCGATTGAAGCAGAAATGAGAAAAATCGTAAAAGAAAATCTTGCTGTCAAACCATTTGCGCTGGAACGTCAAGAAGCGATCTCGTTGCTGGAACAAAACGGTGAGAAGTATAAAGCAGAGCATATCAGTGATCTGGAAGATGACGCAGTCATCAGCTTTTATCGGCAGGGCGAGTACACTGATATGTGTACTGGTCCCCACCTGTGCTATACGAAAGCATTAAAGGCTTTTAAGATTATCGGACAGTCAGGCGCCTATTGGAAAAATAATAAAAATAACAAAATGCTGACACGCATTAAGGGAATTGCCTTTCCGTCACAACAGGAGCTGGACGATTACCTGAAGCTTTTGGAAGAGGCTGAAAAGCGTGATCACAGGAAAATAGGTAAGGAAATGGAACTGTTTATGTTTTGTGACGAAGCGCCGGGATTTCCGTTCTTTTTGCCGAAGGGTATGATGCTGAAGAATGTACTGGTGGATTATTGGAGAGAACTTCATACGCGGGAAAAATATGTGGAGGTTTCCACACCGCTTATTATGAATCGAAAGCTTTGGGAGATCAGCGGACATTGGGATCATTATAAAGATAATATGTATTCCACAAAGATTGATGAGGAAGATTACTGCATTAAGCCCATGAATTGTCCCGGCGGTGTGATGGTTTATAAAAGCCGTCCTCACAGCTATCGGGAACTTCCGCTGAGGGTTGGGGAACTTGGACTGGTACACCGACATGAGCTGAAAGGGGCCTTGCATGGTTTATTTCGGGTTCGATGTTTTACACAGGATGACGCCCACATTTTTATGCGTCGGGAACAGATTGCGTCAGAAATTGCCAATGTGGTACATCTGATTGATGAGGTTTATCAAAAATTTGGCTTCCAATATTTTATTGAGCTTTCCACAAGGCCGGAGAATAGCATGGGAAGTGATGAGGATTGGGAAGCAGCGACAGATGGTCTGAAAGAAGCATTGGAACAGCTCTCGCTTCCGTACAGCATCAATGAGGGAGACGGCGCCTTCTATGGTCCTAAAATTGATTTTCATCTGAGAGACAGCCTGGGGCGCACCTGGCAATGCGGAACCATTCAGCTTGATTTTCAGATGCCGTTGAATTTCGGTTTGGAATATACTGGCGAAAAGGGCGAAAGACAGCGACCGATTATGATCCACCGGGTCTGCTTCGGTTCGATAGAGCGGTTTATCGGTATCCTGACAGAACATTTTGCGGGGAAGTTTCCGATTTGGCTTGCTCCGGTGCAGGTAAAGGTGCTGCCGGTTTCAGAGAAGACTACTGCATATAGTGAAGAAGTCTGCCGGATACTCAGGCAAAGCGGTATTCGCTGTGAGCTGGATTCACGCAATGAGAAGGTTGGTTATAAAATCCGGGAGGCGCAGGTAATTGAAAGGGTGCCGTACATGGTGGTTGTTGGAGAAAGAGAAAAAGAGCAAAGGACAGTGTCTGTTCGCAGACGTGATACTGCAAAGGCAGAAGAAATAGCACTGGATGCTTTTGTGAGTAAATTGTCTGATTCCATAAAGCGCAGAGAAACCAGCATTTGAACCCCTGAGCGAATCACGATACGTGCGTTCAGCACGAGTGAATGGTTTGAACGTCGGAACGGAAAGCGTGGATGATGAGACCTTAAAATCAGCCAATAAGGGATATACGTCAAAAGACATTTCCCTCACATTGTTTTCGGATACCAGATTATATCAGTTGGAAAAAGAAGGGAAGTTTATAGCGGCAGGCGAAAAGGAACGTTTGGAAGAACTGCAGGTGTTTGTCCGAAGTTTACGGATACGGATGCATCTTCTGGCAAACGCAAAATCGAATTTTGTTCCCCTGACAGCATATCATGGATATTGTTATGGTACGAAATAAAAAAATAAGTTATAATTAAGCTGCAAAGATAAAAACACAAGGTACAGATATCTGTATAGATCCGGTTGGTAGTCCGGACGCAGCTTAAGCTGTAAGTAGCCCTCCTCCTGGTCGTCCGTTCTTTGTTCATCAAAAGCAAGGAGGAATTGAAATGGACAAAGTAGCGGTTACAGTGACAGTATTTTTTGAGGAACCATTCTGGGTAAGTGTGGTGGAACGGATTGACGAGGGGAAACTTTCCGCCTGTAAAATCACGTTCGGGGCCGAACCCAGAGAACAGCAAATCTATGATTATTTCCTGAAAAATTACTATAAGCTGCGATTTAGTCCGGCTGTTGAAACGGCTGTAAAAGAGATGCATGGAAATCCCAAACGGATGCAGAAAAAAGCGAAACGGCAGATGCAGGAAGCAGGGATAGGGACAAAATCCCAACAGGCATTGAAGCTGCAGCAAGAAAAGAAAAAAACGGAACGCAGGGCATTTGGGCGGGAACAAAAAGAGGCACAAAACCAGCGGAAGTTTGAACTCAAACAGCAAAAAAGGAAGGAAAAGCATAAGGGAAGGTGAGTTATGTTTTTCTTCTACAGAAGCCCTGTCAATACGGCAGGGTTTTTTCATATAGACTTGCAGAATAAAGTTTACATGGAAACAATAAATCCAGGAGAGTTCAAGAAAAGTTGGGATTTGCTTATCATCATACCTGCGATGAGGTGCCAGTACCATTGATGAATGAAATAAGAATAGGTCATACTAACTGCATGACTAAGGAACAGTGGATTAAGAAGTAACTTATTATTGTTGAGGAGCGTTTGCTCGAAAATCCGGTATGCGATTTGGATGGAGGTGGAGTAAAATTTCAATTCCGGGCATATAGGGCTGGTATGTGGATGTGTTATCAGTTTGGTTGGGCTGGTAGCACAGCCATATTTTTACTAATGGGGTAAAAGCAGTGAGAGGAACGCGCTTTTCACACAATATTATAGTACAGAAAAAATCATTTAATTTTCAAAGAGCTTTTCCGTCGATTTTCTTTAAATTTTCCATACCAGTATGAAATCTTGTTTTCTCCATTTCTTTTCTTCTCCTTGTTTGGTAAAATGGTCTTATGAAACAATTTCTGTTGGATAATGCATGAACAGGCAATCATTGATGAGATGCCAAAATAAAAGACTGAAAGGAAGCAAAAAATGAAAAAAACCAAAAGCAGTGACGAAAAAGACCAGAGCGATTGCTTGTGATAAATTAAGCAAAATGGAATAAAAGCCATCAGGGAGGAAATAAATGATTGAGATATATTATGTTGAGGATGATTTAGATATCGCAGAGAATGTAAAGACATACCTGGAAATCCGACAGATGGCAGTATCTGTACTTTATAGTATCGCTGATGCGAAGCGAGCGTTGTTGAGAAAGCGTCCGGGGCTTCTTTTGGTGGACCGGAATATGCCGGACGGAAAAGGGGACGAATTGTGTAAATGGATTCGCCGTTTATGGGGAAATCAGCTTCCGATACTGTATTTAACGGTTCGGGGAGAAACGGCAGATATTGTTCAGGGATTTCAGGATGGGGCAGATGATTATGTAGTAAAGCCGTTTGAGCTGGAGGTGTTGTATTCCCGTATCCTTGCATTGCTGCGCCGAAGCGGACAGACAAAAGAATTACGGATTTTTTGCGATCATCTTTCATTGGACACTGAAAAACTGTCGGTTTTCTGCGATCAGGAAGAAATTCTGTTAAGCCAGCCGGAATATCAGCTGCTCCTTTTACTGATGGAGAATAAGGGGAAAACGGTAACCAGAAAGCAGTTATTAGAACAGATATGGGACAGCAACGGAAATTATGTGAATGACAATACATTGACCGTTACCATGAAACGACTGCGGGAGAAGTTACACAATCCAACCTGCCTGAAAACCATACGAAGTTTTGGCTACCGACTGGAGGAGAGCATATGACAGAGATAAGGAAACAGAGACTGACGGTTTCACTTCCAGTGCTGGTGTGTGTTATCAGTATCATTGGCATATCGTCTTTCTGGCAGTATCAATACCGGCAGGCTGCCTTTGAACATGTTTCAAAATTTTGTGAGATCATTATGGAGGATCATATGGAAGCACAGGAGCAGGTGCTTTCTGCCTTGAAAGAATATCATATGCTGGAAGAGCAGGAAGTGAAAGGAAATCAGTTCCTGGCACGGTATGGGTATGGGCGCAGTGAACTTTGCAAAGGTATTCAGTGGAATTTTTTTATTCCTTCCATAGTTCTGGTGTTTCTGGTGAACGGTGGCTTTTTGATTGCTGTATGGTACCTGAATAAACGTAACCGAATGCGGATAGCGGAATTGACAAGTTATCTGGAGCAGGTTAATGTTGGCGCTGCCGGAACAGTCATACAGACAAAGGAAGATGAATTTTCTCATCTTCAGGATGAGATGTATAAGGCTGTTACTTCTCTGTACCAGACAAGAGAGGCGGCGGTGCAGGCAAAAGTGAATTTTGCAGATAATCTGGCGAATATTGCTCACCAGCTAAAAACACCGATTACTGCCGCATTTCTTTCTCTTCAGCTTATGAAGAGTACAGCACCGAATGTTTATGGGAAGCAGATTGAAAGGCAGCTGGAGCGGTTAAATTGTTTAGAGGAATCGCTGTTGACACTCTCTAAGATTGACGCTGGTATTTTGCATTTGGAATTTTCACAGGTGGATATATATACCGTTTTGAACCTTGCAGCAGAAAATCTGAATGATCTGCTGAAGAAAGAGAATATTTCTGTGGATATTCCGGATCATGGGTGCATGGAAATCTATGGGGACATGGAGTGGATAATGGAAGCCCTTATGAATTTGATGAAAAATTGTATGGAGCATTCCGCACATGGGGGAACGATACATTGTGATTATTCCAGTAATCCGCTTTATGCAGAAATCTTGATATGGGATGAGGGAGAGGGCTTTCAGGCAGAAGACATACCACATCTTTTTGAGCGGTTTTATCGTGGAAAAGGTGCTGCCGGAAGCGGAACAGGGATTGGATTATCCCTCGCACGTTCTATTTTTGAACTGCAAAATGGCAATATTACTGCCCGGAATCTGCGGTCAGGCGGTGCATGTTTTGAAATAAGAATCTATACACATAGGGCAGTTTCCGCGGTACCGCAGAAAGCTGCTGTGCACCCGCCGCAGATACATGATTTTGAAAAAAACATATACAGTCACTGAGATGTCACTTTCCTTTGTTATAATGTAAGCCATCAAAAGATGCGAAGCATCTTTTAGCTGTGAACGAAGTGAACAGCGTAGCTGCGGAAGCAGCTGATAGCTTAACGAGGGAAAATGCGGAGCATTTTCTCGAGTCTGCAGCCCAAAAGCAGTGGAATCAGCCTATAACAAGAAGGAGAGAATGGCATGGAAATACTAAAATGTGATGGAATCAGAAAAGTATATGGTTCTGGCGAAACCTGTGTTACGGCTTTAGACCGGATTGATCTGTCTGTGAACAAAGGAGAATTTGTTGCCATTGTAGGCGCATCCGGTTCTGGAAAATCTACGCTTTTACATATTCTTGGCAGCGTGGATCAGCCGACAGAAGGAAAAGTCATTGTGGAAGGAACAGATATCTCTACCCTGAACCGGACACAGTCAGCAATTTTCCGGCGCAGGAAAGTGGGGTTGGTCTATCAGTTTTATAACCTGATTCCCACACTTACCATTCGGAAAAATATCCTTATGCCGCTTTTGCTGGATAAGAGAAAACCGAATCAGGAGTATTTTGAACAGGTAGTAAGTACATTAGGCATTGCTGATAAACTGGATTTTCTTCCCAATCAGTTATCTGGAGGGCAGCAGCAGCGGGCGGCCATAGCAAGATCTTTGATTTACCGTCCAGTTCTCCTGCTTGCTGATGAGCCAACCGGCAACCTGGATCAGAAGAACTCAAAGGAAATTATGGATATGCTGAAATTGTCTAACCGCAATTTGAACCAGACAATTCTGCTGATTACCCATGATGAAAAGATTGCACTGGAAGCAGACCGTATTGTAACGATAGAAGACGGGCGCATTGTCAGCGATCATTTCCATGGATCTGCCGAATGGCATCGCGGTATCCTTTAAGGGAAACGGGGGTAAGCAAAATGTGGAGAGATTACTCAGCAAGTTTTATTAAAAAGAACCGTGTTTCCAGTGTATCTATTATGGCAGCTGCCTTCATTTCTGCATTGTTTTTGTCTTTATTGTGCAGTCTGTTTTTCAATTTCTGGAACTATGAGGTGGAACGGATTATACTGGAGGAAGGAGACTGGCAGGGACGAATTACCGGAAAAGTCAGCGAGGATGATTTGTCTTTGCTGCAGAACTTTGCGAATGTGGAAAAAGTGGTTGTTAATGAGGAACTGTCGGAAGAACCGGAAATTGTGGCGGATGTATATTTCCATAATTTCAGAACGATTTATCAGGATATGCTGCTTATCACAGAGAAACTTGGTTTAGATGCAGATGCGGCATCGTACCACGAGCTGCTTTTATCCAGATATTTGATCCATGATCCGCAGGATAAGGAACCACCGCTTTTGATGGCGTTTTATCTGGTAATATTGATTATCGTGTCACTATCCCTGATCTTGATTATCTACAATTCCTTTGCAGTATCCATGAATGCGAGGATTCACCAGTTTGGGATTTTTTCCAGTATTGGGGCCACGCCCGGGCAGATTTGCATTTGTCTGATGCAGGAGGCGGCAGTGCTTTGTGCAGTACCGATACTGGCTGGAAGTATCATCGGCATTGGTCTTAGTTTTGGAACAATACATGTAATCAACTTGCTGGCAGCAGACGCGTCCGGGCGGCATGAAGCTGTTTTCCGGTACCATCCGCTGGTGTTTGTGGCTGCCATTTTGGTATCCGTCCTGACTGTGCTTATTTCTGCATGGCTGCCGGCGAGAAAGTTAAGCAGACTGACGCCGCTTGAGGCAATACGAAATACAGGTGAATTGCGATTAAAAAAGAAGAAGCAATCCCGTATTTTGTCATTGTTGTTTGGAATGGAAGGCGAACTGGCCGGAAATGCACTGATAGCACAGAAGAAAGCCCTGCGCACATCGAGACTGTCATTAACGCTTTCGTTCTTAGGCTTTACTGTTATGTTGTGTTTTTTTACCCTTTCTGGTATAAGTACAAACCATACCTACTTTGAAAGGTATCAGGATGCCTGGGATGTAATGGTAACGGTGAAAGACACAGGGGTAGAGAACATGAATCTGTTGGAAGAAATAAGGGAGCTTCAGAGAGTCCGAAGCAGTGTTGCGTATCAAAAGGCAGAGGCAGTATGTTCCATTCCGGAAACGGATATCAGCGATGAAGTAAACGCATTAGGCGGACCTGGAGCAGTAGCAGGCGATTTCGTAACTGCGGGGAAAGGTTCCTGTCTGGTGAAGGCCCCGGTTGTGATTATGGATGATGCGGGATTTAAAGAATACTGTGAGCAGATTGGTATCGTGCCGGAAGTAAGCGGAACAATTGTACTGAACCGTATTTGGGACAGCATAAACAGCAATTTCCGTTATAAAGAGTATGTTCCTTTTATCAAAGAAGAACAGAATACGATCTCTTTACAGAATGCCGGACAGGGAGAAAATCCGGTGGAAATTCCGGTACTTGGCTTTACCCGGGAACCCCCGGTTTTAAGGGAAGAGTATGCGAACTATGCCCTGGTACAGTTTATTCCCTTGTCTGTGTGGAAAGAAATCGCCGGACAGATTGGAAATGCAGAGGCAGATACCTGTATCCGGGTACTTGGAGAAGATGGAATAGTGCTTGCGGAATTAAATGCATTGGAAGCAGATGTTGTGCATGTTGTCAGCCGTGAGTATACAGTAGAAAGCGAGAACCGTATTCAGGAAAAAGTATCAGATGAGAGCATGAGGAAAGGTTCCATGCTGATCTTAGGAACGTTTTGTGCTTTGCTTGCACTTATTGGAATCGCCAATGTATTCTCCAATACATTAGGGTTCCTGCGTCAGAGAAAACGGGAGTTTGCACAGTATATGTCCGTTGGTATGACACCGGGAAGTATGCGGAAAATGTTCTGCATTGAAGCTCTGGTTATTGCCGGACGCCCACTGCTGATAACATTACCTCTCACAGTGGTATTTGCAGGTTTCATGATAACCGCAAGCTATCTGGACCCTGTGGAATTTTTGATAAAGGCTCCGGTTGTACCGATTATGATATTTATTCTGGCTGTCTTCGGTTTTGTTTCTCTGGCTTATTATATTGGCGGAAAAAGAATGTTGAACTGCAATCTGACTGATGCTCTGCGAAATGACAGTGCAGGATAATATGCTTTGGATAAGAAATAACTTGTTTAATCAGGTTTGGCACGATATAATAAAAGAAAATCTTTTTAGGATACGGAACCAGGATTTTGGGACTAAGTACCAGGCATAAAGAAAGATGGGAACAAAGGGAGGATTTTATTGTGGCAGAAAAGAAATTTGATGTAGTGGCATTGGGGGAAATGCTGATTGACTTTACAGAAAATGGAATGAGTGAGCAGGGGCATCCGATTCTGGAGGCAAATCCGGGCGGAGCACCGTGTAATGTACTTGCCATGCTGACACGGCTTGGAAAGAAGACCACATTTATCGGAAAAGTTGGAAAAGACCAGTTTGGAAATCAGCTGAAAGAAGCGGTAGAGGAAGTGGGGATTGATACCAGCAATCTTTTGATGGATGAGGAGGTTCACACAACACTCGCATTTGTACATACTTATCCGGATGGAGACCGTGATTTTTCATTCTACCGTAATCCGGGAGCGGATATGATGCTGCGTAAAGATGAAGTGAATGAAGAAACAATTAAAAATTCCAGGATTTTCCACTACGGAACCCTTTCATCTACTCATGAAGGTGTACGGGAGGCTACGCGTTATGCGATTTCTATTGCAGAGAAGGAAGGACTGCTGATCAGTTTTGATCCGAATCTTCGCCCGCCTCTCTGGAATTCACTGGATGATGCAAAGGCAGAAATCGAGTATGGATTAAATCACTGCCATATGCTGAAAATATCTGATAATGAAATTGAGTTTATGACCGGAACAGATGATTATGATAAAGCTGTGGAGATACTCAGAGAGAAACATAACATACCGCTTATTCTTGTGACACTCGGAAAAGAAGGCAGCCGCGCGTATTATAAAGATATGGTTGTGGAATGTGCACCGTTCCTTCAGGAAAAAACAATTGAAACGACTGGGGCCGGAGATACTTTCTGTGCCAGCGCCATCAATTATGTATTGGAACACGGCCTGGATGATCTGACACAGGAGGATCTGAAAGCGCTTCTGACTTTTGCAAATGCGGGAGCATCTCTGATAACTACCAGAAAGGGTGCACTCAGCGTGATGCCTGCGAAAGAGGAAGTGGAGGCGTTTATTGCCGGCAGAAAATAATTGGGATGATCCTGGAGTAAATACAGGTTTGTTTGGAGAAAAAGCGGGGAAAGCAAAATGGATAAATTGATTTTAAAAGAGCAGGACTTCTGTCTGAGGATGCAGCAGGAGGTTTTACCATATCTTGAAAAACGGCAGCAGGAATTGTGGCTGGAAAGAGAAAAGGGACATAAAATCCACTGTGTGTTGTATACGGCGGATGATCCAAAGGGTACGGTCCTCATTTCACATGGTTTTACAGAGTTCGCGCAGAAATATTGCGAAAATTCCTGGTATTTTCTTCAAAACGGCTATAATGTGTGCATACCGGAATATTGCGGCCATGGATTTAGTTATCGTCTTTTGGATGATCCGTCTTTAGTGCATGTGGATGATTATAAGCGGTATTTACAGGACCTGCTGTTTGCGGGTCAGAAAGTGAAACAGATGGCGTCAGATCTGCCGCTTGTTTTATACGGACATTCTATGGGAGGGGGAATTGCGGCAGCAGCGGCGGCAGCGCAGCCGGATCTTTTTTCAAAGGTGATCCTTTCTTCGCCGATGATCCAGCCTACGCCAGGAAAATTGCGGTTTTTTGCCGCAAAAACAGTGGCGTATGCTTTCTGCCTTATCGGAAAAGAAAAAGAGTATATAATGGGGCAGGGGCCATATGATGGACAGGAAGTTTTTGAGCAAAGTTCGAGTACATCAAAGGAACGTTTTACATATTATAAGAACATGAAAGACCATCAAGTGAAGTACCAGACTCATGCGGCATCTTACCGCTGGTTCCAAAATGCAGCAAGGCTGAACAGAGATTTGATGAAATATGCCTGGAAGCATATACAGGTACCGGTGATGATTATTCAAGCTGAAGAAGAAACTTCGGTATCTAAAGACGAGATGGACCGTTTTGCGGATAAAATACAAAAAGCTGGTCGTGCTCAGGTAAAACGTGTGACAATTCCCGGTACAAAGCATGAAATTTATTCTTCAAATGATGATGCCATGAGAAAATACTGGCGGGAGATTCTGGATTTTTTGAAGTAATATCTTGACAAATTTAAGTTGAAAGCATATACTGTAACAAATTAATACTTTAAACTGTTGAAGCGGAGATCAAAGTAATTGTGCGCCCACAGAGAGCCCGGGAGGCTGAGAGCCGGGTGGAGATGCAGATTGCCAAATGGACCGCTGAGGGCGCAGTCAAAGGCGAATGCCGAGTATTCTGCGACGTAGGGCATACGTTAGTTGCCGGAGATATGCTGGTATCTCGCAAAGCGCATGGGAAGCCGTGAATCAAGGTGGCACCGCGGGAGAAGAATTTGTACCCGTCCTTGACAGAACACTAATGTTCTGTCAAGGACGTTTTTTTGCGTGAAAGCAATGAGCCGTGCATGTCAGGAATTAAATGCCTGACGGGAGCTTGCTCACGTGAAGGAATTTAATTCCTGACATATAGGGCGAAAGCCCACGACCGAGAGTGCGAAGCACCCGAGGGGCGTGCACGGCGAAAGCACTGCACAGAAAGAAGGCGAAAGCCCACGACCGAGAGTGCGAAGCACCCGAGGGGCGTGCACGGCGAAGAGATATGATTGAACAGGAGGTTTTTATGTATCCATCATTAGATGAAGTAAAAAGAATAGCTGCAGCCGGAGATTATAAGCGAATTCCGGTTTGCAGGGAATTATATGCAGACCGTTATACACCGGTGGAAGTGATGCGCACATTAAGAGCGGCAAGCCGGCACTGCTATCTGCTTGAGAGTGCGGAGAACAATCAGAAATGGGGCCGTTATTCTATATTAGGGTATGAACCGATAATGGAGCTGACCTGCACAGATGGAAAAGTGCATATCCGGAAGGGAAGCGGCAGGCAGGATGAAGATGCGGAAGACTTTTCCTGTCATGAGGAACAGATGGTGACTCATCCGGGAGAATTGATCCGCCGGATTTTAAAGCAGCATAAAAGTCCGAAGGTCCCCGGAATGCCGCCATTTACAGGAGGAATGGTTGGATATTTTTCTTACGATTATCTGAAGTATGCGGAACCGGCTCTTGATTTTGGAAACCAGGAGGGAGAAGATTTCCGGGATGTGGACCTGATGCTGTTTACGAAAGCGCTGGTGTTTGACCACTACAGGCAGAAGCTGGTTCTGATTTCGGGAGTGTATACAGAAGATATAGATGCTTCCTATAAACGGGCGAAGGAAGAATTGCAGGAGATGGCTGATCTGCTGGGCAGCGGGGCAAAAGCGGTGTTCCGGCCTTTGAGATTAAAGGAAGAACTGAAACCGGATTTCTCAAAAGAACGGTATAGCCAAATGGTAGAACAGGCAAAACACTATATTCATGAGGGAGATATTTTTCAGGTGGTGCTCTCTAATCCGCAGACTGCAGAAGCAGAAGGAAGTCTGTTTGATACTTACCGGGTACTTCGTACCACCAATCCATCGCCATATATGTTTTATTTTTCAAGTGATGATGTGGAGATTGCAGGAGCGTCTCCGGAGACACTTGTAAAACTTGAGGATGGCAAACTGTATACGTTCCCTCTGGCGGGAACAAGACCCAGAGGAAAAACAGACGAGGAAGATATTGCTCTTGAGGAAGAACTGCTGCGGGACGAAAAGGAACTTGCGGAGCATAATATGCTGGTGGATCTGGGGAGAAATGATATCGGCAGAATCAGCCGTCTGGGAACTGTGAAAGTGGAAAAGTATTGCAGTATTGAGAGATTTTCCTGTGTGATGCACATTGGTTCCACTGTGTCAGGAAAAATAAAAGAGGATAAAGACGGAGTAGATGCGGTAGATTCTATTCTTCCGGCAGGAACTCTGTCGGGGGCACCGAAAATCAGAGCATGCCAGATCATTCAGGAACTGGAAGGAAGAAAACGGGGTATTTACGGCGGAGCCGTGGGATATCTGGACTTCACCGGAAATCTGGATACCTGTATCGGTATCCGGCTTGTATATAAGAAAAACGGAAAGGTTTGTGTACAGTCCGGCGCAGGGATTGTGGCAGACAGTGTTCCGGAAAAAGAATATCAGGAGTGCTGTAACAAAGCGAAGGCAGTTGTGAGGGCACTGCTGACGGCACAGGAGGGATTGGAATGATCTTATTGATTGATAATTATGACAGCTTTACTTACAATCTTCTCCAATATATCGGAGAATTTGAACCGGATATTAAGGTTATTCGAAATGACATGTATTCCATTGCTGAAATCGAGGAGATGAGCCCCGATGCTGTCGTAATCTCACCGGGGCCGGGACGGCCGGCGGATGCTGGAATCTGTATTGAAGCAATCCGATATTTTAAAGATAAACTTCCCATATTGGGAGTGTGTCTTGGACATCAGGCAATTTGTGAAGCTTTCGGCGGTGTGGTGTCTTATGCAAAAGAGCTGATGCATGGAAAAATATCTATGACTGATATTGTGGGAGACTGCCCGGTATTTAAAGGTATAAGCGGTCCTGTACAGGTGGCGAGATACCATTCACTTGCAGCGCCGGAAGAAAAACTTCCGGAAGAACTGGAAGTAACAGCAAGAACGGCAGACGGGGAAGTGATGGCGGTACAGCATAAAATGTATCCGGTATATGGTCTTCAGTTTCATCCTGAATCGGTATTGACGCCGGAAGGATTAAAGATGATAGAAAATTTTGTAGAAACAGTGAAAAAAGGCACAGGACATTGTGCCGGCAGCAGAGAGGAGATTAAAAAATGATCAGAGAAGCAATTATCGCATTATCAAAAAAACAGGATCTTACTTACGAACAGGTCGAGGCTGTTATGAATGAAATTATGAGCGGTGAGGCCACACCGGTACAGATGTCGTCTTATCTGACAGCGCTTTCTCTTAAAGGAGAGACGATCGATGAGATTACTGCATCGGCAGCAGGCATGCGGGCACACTGCATAAAACTTCTCCACGATATGGATGTTCTGGAAATAGTGGGAACCGGAGGAGACGGAGCGAACTCCTTTAATATCTCCACCACCTCATCTCTGGTGATAGCGGCAGGCGGTGTACCGGTTGCAAAACACGGAAACCGTGCGGCATCATCTAAATGTGGTGCGGCGGATGTGCTGGAGGCACTGGGAGTAAATATTACGATTGCACCGGAAAAAAGCGCACAGCTTTTGAAAGATATTAATATCTGTTTTCTGTTTGCACAGAACTATCATATTGCTATGAAATATGTTGCGCCGATTCGTAAAGAATTGGGAATACGCACTGTATTTAATATTTTGGGGCCGCTGTCAAATCCGGCAGGTGCAAAAAAAGAGTTGATGGGCGTGTTTGATGAAAGTCTGGTAGAACCGCTGGCACAGGTTATGTCAAATCTGGGGGTTAAAAACGGAATGGTTGTATTCGGGCAGGATAAGCTGGATGAAATATCTGCGTGTGCGCCTACTTCTGTATGTGAGATTAAAGACGGTTCTTTTACAACGTATGAAATTACACCGGAACAGTTTGGATATGCAAGGGCAGATAAATCTGAACTGACAGGAGGGACGCCGCAGGAGAATGCAGAAATTACAAAGGCTATTTTAAGCGGAGAGGAAAGAGGAGCAAAGAGAAATGCAGTCTGCATGAATGCGGGAGCTGCTCTTTACATTGCAGGGAATGCAGAGACACTGGAAGCCGGTGTAAAACTGGCGGAAGAGTTGATTGACAGTGGAGCGGCGGCAGCAAAACTGGAACAATTTATAAAAGAAAGCAATGCGCAATGAGGATGGCATCATTATGAATATATTAGATGAGATAGCGGAAAAAACAAAGCTGCGTATAGAGGAAGAAAAGAAAAATATATCATTGTCTCTGCTGCAGCGCCAGGCGGAAGAAATGCCGCACAGTGAAGAGTTTTTGTTTAAAAAAGCTCTGGCCGGGGAGGACATTTCTTTTATCTGTGAAGTGAAAAAGGCATCACCGTCAAAGGGAATTATTGCAGAAGAGTTTCCTTATCTGCAAATTGCAAAGGAATATGAAGCAGCAGGTGCATCTGCCATTTCCTGTCTGACAGAGCCGTACTGGTTTTTGGGAAAGGATGAGTATCTGAAACAGATTGGGGAAAAAGTTTCCATTCCGGTGCTGCGCAAAGATTTCACGGTAGATGAGTATATGATTTATCAGGCAAAAGTACTGGGAGCTTCCGCAGTGCTGCTAATTTGTGCTATACTGGATGACAGTCAGCTGAAAGCCTATGGGCAGCTTGCCAGGGAACTGGGAATGTCTGCATTGGTGGAAAGCCACACAGAAGATGAAATTGAGCGGGCGCTGAAAGCGGATGCAGAAATTTTGGGAGTGAACAACCGCAATCTGAAAAACTTCCAGGTGGATGTAAAGCAGAGCAGACGGCTCAGAAGTCTGGTTCCCAAAGAAGTGCTGTTTGTGTCAGAAAGCGGGATAAAGACCCCGGAGGATATTAAAGTACTCAGAGAAAATGGAACAGATGCCGTATTGATTGGGGAAACATTAATGCGGGCTGCGGATAAAAAAGAGATGCTGGATAAACTGAAAGGAGAAAGAAAGTGAGCGCAGGAAGATTTGGACAACATGGCGGACAGTATATTCCCGAGACACTGATGAATGCAGTGCAGGAATTGGAAACTGCTTATAATAAATATAAAAATGATCCCGGGTTTCAGGCGGAACTGACAGAGCTTTTGAATAATTATGCCGGAAGACCTTCCAGACTGTATTTTGCAAAGCGTATGACAGAAGACCTGGGCGGAGCAAAAATTTATTTGAAACGTGAGGATTTAAATCATACAGGAGCCCATAAGATTAATAATGTCCTGGGGCAGGCGTTGCTGGCGAAGAAAATGGGAAAGATCCGCCTGATTGCGGAGACAGGAGCCGGACAGCACGGTGTGGCTACAGCTACGGCGGCAGCGCTCCTTGGCATGGAATGTGTGGTCTATATGGGTGAGGAGGATACGATCCGGCAGGCTTTAAATGTATATCGTATGAGACTTCTTGGAACTACAGTCATTCCGGTAAAAACAGGCACGGCTACTTTGAAAGATGCGGTTTCTGAGGCATTTCGTGAGTGGACGAACCGCATAGATGATACCCATTATTGTCTGGGATCTGTCATGGGACCCCATCCGTTCCCGACGATCGTAAGAGATTTTCAGGCGGTTATTTCAAGAGAGATTAAAGAGCAGATACTGGAAAAGGAAGGAAAGCTTCCGGATGCGGTACTGGCCTGCGTAGGCGGAGGTTCCAATGCCATTGGCGCTTTTTATCATTTTATTGAAGATAAAGAAGTGCGGCTTATTGGATGTGAAGCGGCGGGGAGAGGTGTAAATACGGCAGAGACAGCAGCTACCATTGCCACCGGAAAACCCGGGATCTTCCATGGCATGAAATCCTATTTTTGTCAGGATGAATATGGACAGATCGCTCCGGTATACTCTATTTCTGCGGGACTGGATTATCCGGGTATCGGACCGGAACATGCAGATTTATACGATAAGGGACGTGCAGAGTATGTGCCGGTGACAGATGAAGAAGCTGTGGAAGCGTTTGAATATCTTTCCAGAACTGAGGGAATCATTCCTGCTATTGAAAGCGCTCATGCTGTGGCATATGCGAAAAAGCTGGCGCCGACTATGGAGAAGGATCAGATTATCGTAATCAATATTTCCGGACGAGGCGATAAAGACTGTGCGGCCATTGCAAGGTACAGAGGGGAGGATATCCATGAGTAATATTAAAAAAGCATTTGAAAACGGAAAAGCATTTATACCATTTATTACCTGCGGCGATCCGTCTCTTGAAATCACGGAACAGCTGGTCTATGCAGCTGAGGAGGCAGGAGCAGATCTTATCGAACTGGGAATCCCTTTCTCAGATCCCACAGCGGAAGGCCCGGTGATCCAGGCAGCAAATCTCCGTGCCCTGACGGGCGGGGTTACTACGGACAAAGTCTTTGATATGGTGAGGCGAATCCGCAGGAATACGCAGATCCCCATGGTATTTATGACTTATGCCAATGTGGTATTTTCTTATGGAACAGAGAGGTTTGTAAAAACGGCGGCAGAGGCGGGAATGGACGGCATCATACTCCCGGATGTTCCTTTTGAAGAAAAAGAAGAGTTTAACGGGGTGTGCAGGCAGTATGGACTGGATTTAATCTCTCTGATTGCTCCCACTTCCAATGAACGTATTTCCATGATTGCAAAAGAAGCAAATGGATTTGTGTATTGTGTATCATCCCTGGGGGTAACCGGGGTGCGCAGGGAAATTACCACAGATGTGGGCACTATGGTGAAACTTGTAAAAGAAGCAAAGGATATTCCCTGTGCCATCGGATTTGGGATTTCCACACCGGAACAGGCAAAGAAAATGGCAGCTGTCTCCGACGGGGTGATTGTGGGAAGCGCCATTGTGAAACTTTGCGGGCAGTATGGTACTGACTGTGTTCCATATGTGAAAGAGTATATAAAATCCATGAAAGAAGCGCTGTAAGAGAGAGGGGACAGAACCTGGGATTAAGGGCCTGTCTCCTCTCTTTTTACAGGTGGGACAATTACAGAAAGCAGGCATTTGCAGTCTGCTGGAAGCAGACAGAATTTGGAAAATCTGCTTGCTTTGAAATAAGTAATAGTTTATATTTGAATTAACAGAAAACAGAGCAGGAGGGAAGAGCATATGAGTAAAAAAAGAGCATTGATCACAAAAATAGTCTTTACATTGCTGATGGTTGTGATGCTGGGAACGACCGCATTTGCTGCTTCGGCGCCAAAGGTTGTAAAGAAGTTATCCCTGATTGAGGGAATGGGCGGAGGAATCATTCTGGTAAATGACCAGGGAGCTACTTTTAAGGCGACAAATATAAAAGTGGGAAATAAGAGTATCATCAGCGCCAGGTCAGATACCGGCAGGGATGGAAACGGCAAAGCGTTTTATACGATCAGCATTCAGGCGAAAAAAAAGGGAACTACTACGCTGAAATTTGACCTGAAGGTGAATGGAAAAACGGTAAAATATTCAGTGAAGGTCACTGTGGCAAAATTCCAGAATCCGTTTACAACCCTGAAAATCGGTTCCAGAAGTTATGCGGAAAGATTTGCAAGTAAAACTGCCGATTTAAATTACACGGTTGCCAGGGATTTGAGCGGGAAGCTGAATATTAAACTGAGAAGCGGCTGGAAACTGGAAAGCTTGAAGCTCTGCAAAGGTGCGCCGGGAAGTGGCTCCGCACTGAAGAGTGTGAAAAATGGAGCGACAGTAAATATTGGACAGAATCAGTATATCGAAATAACGATATGGCGTAAAGAGGGCGATATCAGAAAAACATACACCATCAGCGTTCCGCAAAGAGAAGCTGCACCGGATAAAGTAGAGGAACCATACATTCCAACGGAACTGACAGTCATTTACGGTGCAAAATACATGAATGCAGGTTTTTCTCTGGAAAGCGAGGGCGTTCCTCTGCAGTATGGACAGGTAAAGGTCAGCAACAGCAAGGTCCTTTCTGTAAAAATGGTGAAAGATGATCAGCTGTCTTATGATATTCTTTCTATGACAGGGAAGAAGGCGGGAACAGCAACGGTCAGCTTTAAAATAAAGGTAAACGGAACATGGAAGTCTTATTCTGTGAAAGTGACCGTGCGCAAATATGAAAATCCGTTTTCTTCTATCAAGATTGGATCCAAAAACTATACAGGCAAATTTAACAAATCCAGATTATTCATATCTAAAAACAACTTAAAGGGTAAGCTGAGCATCAAACTGAAAAGCGGCTGGAAGCTGGTGGACATATACAAACATACCGGGAACAGCGAGACACGGCTGAAAAACAATCAGTCTGTTACATTAAAGAAAAAGGATGGATCGATTTTAGTGATATGGCTGAAGAATACAAAATATAATTATGAGGTGCCGTTAACAATATATGCGGATTAAATGCGGCAGAAGTTACCCTGAAATTCAATAATCGTGATAAAAGGGCATTTTCCCGGTGGGAGAATGCCCTTCATTTTTTCCATGGAGAGAAAAGCGTTTTATAGGATTGTGCTGTTTCCGGTAAACAGCCATTTGGGACGTTGCAAATCGGATGATAATGTAGTAAGATATACCTGTTCAGGAGAACTGTAGTTTTGCAGGCAAAAACTGGTTATATTGGAAAAGCGAGGTAGATAATATGGAACTTGCGGTATTACAGCAGGCGATGATCGCTGCTATGAAAGCAAAGGATAAACCGAGAAAGGATGCTATTTCTGCACTGGTTTCGGCAGTAAAGAAGGCGGGAATTGATGCCGGATGCAGAGACGATATCCCGGCATCCATGGTGGATCAGGTAATTTTAAAAGAAATCAAAACCGTGAAAGAGCAGATTGATACCTGCCCGGACGCACGTGCAGATCTGAAAGCGGAATATCAGTTCCGCCATGATGTAATGCAGGAATTTGCACCAAAGCTTTTGTCAGAAGATGAGGTAAAGGCAATTTTACAGGAAAAGTTTGCAGATGTACTGGCTACAAAAAATAAAGGTATGATCATGAAAACAGTTATGGCTGAACTGAAAGGGAAAGCAGATGGAAAAGTGATCAATCAGGTAGTTGCAGAACTTTGCAAATAATAAAAAGCAATAGAATCCAATTTTGACGGATTCTATTGCTTTTTATTTTCCTGTCTGGCATCCAGATATCCCTGCATATAGGAAAGCAGACGTTCCCGTCCGGCATCATCCAGACGGCGGTATGCCTGAACTATATCTGCTTCTTCCGGTTTCAGGTCGTCTGCCCGGACAACAGGACATCTCTGATCAGATAAGCCCAATATATAATCAATACTGACGTTGAATATTTCCCGCAATTTAATCAATGACTTTGCGCTTGGATAATGTTTTCCCACTTCATAGGCGCTGATTGCTTCCTGGGAAACTTCCAGGTCAATGCTGAGGCGAACCTGTGTGATATGCTTTTCTATTCTCAGTTCTTTAATACGATTCATAAAATTCATCACCCTGTTATTATGATACAATCTGCGGTTGTGAAATATAGAATCTGAAAATATATTTTCATATAATATTTAATTATATTCATGTTTATAAAATGATATTATAAAAAAGACAGATGAATTAGTTTTCTTTCTGTTTTTTTATATGGAAATGTTGTCGGCTGAAAAAACAGGACTTGTATAAATTAAAAATAAACATCGGTTTTTTTGGTAAAATTATATGTACAAGTCGCCAAAAATCGAAAGAAAGTGTACAAAATTTATGAAAACACAGCTTGTGCAAAGGAAGGATTACGGTGTATACTAAAAATATAATTGTGCCATTGCAGGAACGGATGCATGGCATGAAAAATTATGTGCAGGAGGGTTATATCTATGAAAGCAGCAAAGAACTATAAGTTTTGGTTTTGTACCGGTTCCCAGGATCTGTATGGTGATGAGTGTCTGGAGCATGTGGCAGAACACTCCAAAATCATTGTGGAGGCATTGAATAAATCTGGTGTCCTTCCTTATGAGATCATCTGGAAACCGACACTGATCACAAATGAACTGATCCGCAAGACATTTAATGAGGCTAATGCAGATGAAGAATGTGCAGGTGTTATCACATGGATGCACACTTTCTCTCCGGCAAAATCCTGGATTTTGGGACTGCAGGAGTTTCGTAAACCGCTGATGCATTTACATACACAGTTTAACCGCGAGATTCCGTATGATACCATTGATATGGATTTCATGAATGAGAATCAGTCTGCTCACGGGGACAGAGAGTACGGACATATCGTATCCCGTATGGGTATTGAAAGAAAAGTTATCGTTGGACATTGGGAAGACAAGGCAGTTCAGGAGAGAATTGCAAGCTGGATGATCACTGCTGTCGGTATCATGGAGAGCAGTCATATCCGCGTTTGCCGTATTGCAGATAATATGAGAAATGTTGCTGTTACCGAAGGTGATAAGGTAGAGGCTCAGATCAAATTCGGATGGGAAATCGATGCATATCCGGTAAATGAAATTGCTGAGTATGTGGCAGCAGTTCCGCAGAACGAAATTGATACTCTGGTAGAAGAATATTACAGTAAATATGATATTATTCTGGAGGGAAGAGATCCGGAAGAGTTTAAGAAACATGTGGCAGTTCAGGCAGGAATTGAAATTGGTTTTGAAAAATTCCTGGAAGAAAAGAATTATCAGGCAATCGTTACTCACTTTGGCGATCTTGGCGCGCTGAAACAGCTTCCGGGTCTGGCTATCCAGAGACTGATGGAAAAAGGCTATGGATTTGGCGGCGAAGGTGACTGGAAGACAGCTGCTATGGTAAGACTTATGAAGATTATGACTGCCGGCATTAAGAATCCGAAGGGTACATCCTTTATGGAAGACTATACATATAATCTGGTTCCGGGAAAGGAAGGTATCCTGCAGGCACACATGCTTGAAGTTTGCCCGACAGTTGCTGAGGGACCGATCGGTATCAAAGTTTGCCCGCTCTCTATGGGTGACAGAGAGGATCCGGCAAGACTGGTTTATACTTCTAAGACAGGACCTGCAATTGCAACATCCCTGATCGATCTTGGAAACCGTTTCCGTCTGATCATCAATGAAGTAGAGTGTAAGAAGGTTGAAAAACCGATGCCGAAGCTTCCGGTAGCTACTGCATTCTGGACACCGCAGCCGAATCTTCAGACAGGTGCTGAAGCATGGATCCTGGCAGGCGGCGCTCATCATACTGCATTCTCCTATGACCTGACAGCAGAGCAGATGGGAGACTGGGCAGCAGCTATGGGAATTGAAGCTGTTTATATTGATAAAGACACTACGATCAGAAACTTCAAGAGAGATCTTCAGCTTGGAAGCATCGTGTACAGATAAGGAGAGGTAAAAATGGATATCAATCGTATCAAAGAGGATATTTTAAATGCGAAAACCGCTATGGGTATTGAGTTTGGTTCTACCCGTATCAAAGCAGTATTGATTGACTCCACGAATGCCCCGGTCGCATCGGGAAGCCATGAGTGGGAAAACCGTCTGGACAATGGGGTATGGACTTATACACTGGAAGATATCTGGACAGGCCTGCAGGATGCATATGCTGATATGGCGGCTGATGTTAAGAAACAGTATGATATCACTTTGAAAAATATAGGAGCAATCGGATTTTCTGCTATGATGCACGGATATATGGCATTTAATAAAGATGGTGAACTTCTTGTTCCGTTCCGTACATGGAGAAATACCATGACGGCAGAAGCATCTGAAAAGCTGTTTAAGGAGTTTAATTATAACATTCCCCAGAGATGGAGCATTGCACATCTGTATCAGGCGATCTTAAATGGAGAAGAGCATGTAAAAGATGTTGATTTCTTTACTACACTGGCTGGTTATATCCACTGGCAGCTGACAGGTGAGAAAGTACTGGGCGTAGGTGATGCATCCGGAATGTTCCCGATCGACTGCAGTAAAAAAGATTATGACCAGGCTATGATTGATAAGTTTGATGCACTGGTTGCAGATAAACAGTATCCATGGAAACTGCGTGAGATCCTTCCGAAGGCCCTGGTTGCAGGCGAGAATGCAGGTATACTGACAGCAGAAGGCGCAAAGAAACTGGATGTAAGCGGTAATCTGGAAGCTGGTATTCCGGTTTGCCCGGCAGAGGGTGATGCAGGAACAGGTATGGCGGCTACTAACAGCGTAAAACAGCGTACAGGAAATGTGTCTGCAGGTACTTCCATATTCCTTATGGCTGTTCTGGAAAAAGAACTGTCAAAGGCATATCCGGAACTGGATATGGTAACAACACCGGATGGAAGTCTGGTTGCTATGGTACACTGCAACAACTGTACATCTGATCTGAATGCGTGGGTTGGTATCTTCCGCGAATTTATGGAAGCCTCCGGTATGGAAGTAGATATGAACAAACTGTTTGGTACACTTTATAACAGAGCTATGGAAGGTGACAGGGACTGCGGTGGTGTAATTGCTTATAATTACTTCTCCGGTGAACCGATCACTGGCCTGGAAGAAGGCCGCCCGATGGTAGTTCGTACACCGAATGCAAAATTCAGTCTTGCAAACTTTATGCGTGCAAATCTGTATTCTTCTGTTGCAACGCTGAAAATCGGTATGGATATTTTGACACAGCAGGAAAATGTGACGCTTGACTGTCTGATGGGTCACGGCGGCTTGTTTAAGACAAAAGGTGTTGGACAGAGCATCATGGCAGCTGCAATGAATGTTCCGGTAACTGTTATGGAAACTGCCGGTGAAGGCGGCGCATGGGGTATTGCCCTTCTTGCTTCTTATATGAAGAATAAAGCTGAAGGCGAAACTCTGGATGCATATCTGAATGAAAAAGTGTTTGCAGGACAGGAAGGATCCACAATGGCTCCGGATCCGGCAGATATTGCAGGATTTGAAGAATTCATGAAGTCCTATGTACCGGTGCTGGCGGCAGAAAAGGCAGCAGTGGAAACCCTGAAGGTAAACAGCTAGTAAATAAATAAGGAGACACGTCATGTTAGAAGAACTGAAAAAAAGAGTTTATGAAGCCAATATGCTTCTTCCGAAATATGGACTGGTAACTTTTACATGGGGAAATGTCAGTGAGATTGACCGCGATACCGGTATTTTTGCGATTAAGCCCAGTGGTGTAGATTATGACAAACTGACACCGGATGATATGGTTCTGATGGACTTGAATGGAAACAAGGTGGAAGGAAAATATAATCCTTCTTCCGATACCGCAACACATCTCGAACTGTATAAAGCATTTCCGAAGATCGGCGGAGTAGTGCATACCCATTCTTCATGGGCAACAAGCTGGGCACAGTCGGGAAGAAGTATCCCATGCTACGGAACCACACATGCTGACTATATTTACGGCGAGGTTCCCTGTGCAAGATGTCTGGCAGGTGCGGAGTTTGATGAATATGAGAAAAATACAGGTCTTCTGATCGTAGATACTTTTAAAGAAAGAGATTATGAAGCAGTGCCGGCAGTTTTGTGCAAAAATCATGGACCTTTTACCTGGGGTAAAGACGGACATGAAGCTGTACATAATGCAGTGGTTCTGGAAGAAGTCGCAAAGATGGCAGCACGCTGTGAGATGATCAATCCGCAGGTTGCGCCTGCACCGCAGGAACTGCAGGATAAACATTATTACCGCAAACATGGAGCAAATGCGTACTACGGACAGGGTAAATAAGTAATGCTGAAAGTATTTTTGGTAGAAGATGAAGTAGTGATTCGAAACGGAATTAAGAATAATATTCCGTGGGAAAAAGAAGGATTTGAATTTGTAGGAGAGGCCAGCGACGGAGAGCTGGCCTATCCGCTTATAAAGAAAGAAAAACCGGATATTCTGATTACGGATATCAAAATGCCGTTTATGGATGGTCTTGAACTTAGCCGTATTGTGAAAAAGGAACTGCCTCAGATCAAAATATTGATCCTCAGCGGGTATAATGATTTTGATTATGCCAAGGCTGCAATAAATATCGGCGTAACGAACTATCTTCTAAAGCCTGTCAGTTCGGTGAAACTTCTGGAAGCAATTAAAGAAGTAGGGGAAGCCATTGAAAAAGAACGCGAGCATGAGCGCATGCTGGAGCGTTATAAAAAAGAGATGGAAGAGAATGTACATCTTGAGCAGAAAAAACTTTGGAATGCACTGATTGCAAACCGGCTTTCCACGGCAGAACTTTTAGAAGGCGGCCAGAAGGTGGGGATGGATTTTACGGCATCTGCATATTTGGTATTTTTGTTTAAGATTATGCAGGGCGGTGATTCTACAGGATGTTCCCATGATTTTATGGAGGTTTCTGAAAAAATTGCGCAGATAGCCGGGAACTGGGACATGGTACTGACTTTTGAGAGAAGTCCGGAGGGATGGGTCTTTTTGATAAAAGGACAGGATGATGATGAGGCAAGGGCGTGTCAGGAAAAATGTGCCGGGGAATTGATTGAACTGGTGGAGCAGTATCCCGTAGTAGAATACTTTGGCGGTGTTGGCACGGTGGAGCATCGTTTGGGAGATATCGCTCATTCCTATCAGGAAGCCGGTAAAGCTTTTGCAGGGCGTTTTTTCAGTGAGCCGAACCGAATCATCCGCCCCACGGATATCATTAAGCTGCATCAGCGTGAGGAAGAGAAAATAGATATCAGCAGCATTCATTCCAAAAAATCCGAGCGGGAGCTGGTGGACAAATTCTTACGCAGTGGTACACAGGAGGAAGTGGGAAGTTTCCTGGAAGAATATTTTATGGATGTGGGTGAGCAGAATTATCAGTCCCTTCTGTATCGCCAGTATGTAGTCATGGACTTATATTTTTCTGCATCGGACTTTTTACAGAGCTTAAAAATAAGTACGGATGTATTGCCGGAAAACTGCCGTGATATTAACGAAATGGTAGCGGCTGCATCTTCGGCACAGAGTATGAAGGAGCAGATCGGCAGATTGTTTGAGGAGACTTTAAAACTGCGGGATCACCATTCCATGAAGAAATATAGTGCGGTTCTTGAAGAGGCACGTATTTTTATCAATGAAAATTACCAGAAGGACGATATGTCATTGAATACAGTGGCCTCTCAGGTAAATATCAGTCCGAGTTACTTCAGTGCGATTTTCAGTGCAGAGATGGGAAAGACATTTGTGGAATATCTGACCCAGGTCAGGCTGGAAAAAGCAAAAGAGCTTTTGATGTGTTCCAGCATGCGGACAGCGGAAATTGGTTATGAGGTGGGCTACAAGGATTCACATTATTTTAGTTACATATTTAAAAAAATTGTGGGATGCAGTCCCAAGGAATATAAAAACCGCAGAAAAGAGTAGTGATTATGTTTCATAAGGGTACATCATTAAACAAACGCCTGAATATGCTTCTTGCTGTGTGTATCATACCATTTACGGTTATGGCAGTCTATCTTTTGACCATGGTATATCAGTTTTCGGAGCGTTATGATAGTATTGTTGACAATATTACACATGCAAATGCGTATAACATCCATTTTAAAGAAGATGTGGATTATACGATGTACGTAATTGTGGTAAATTCGGAACGCGCGGCAGAGCTGGTAGATACCGGAAGGCCGCATGAATTGATTACACAGGCGCGGCAGACATTTCGGGAACTGGCTGAAAAGTCAGATACAGGCTATGCTAAGAGCCAGCTTACACGTATTGCCAAAAGTTTGGATACACTGGAAGATCGTGTGGAGGAAATTGAGCAGGATGCACAGATCAGCGGTATGTATGATAAGAATCTGGAGCGTCTGGATTTGAACATCCGCATTCTCACGGAACTGATCCAGGAACAGATTCAGGAATATATATATTATGAAGTGACAAATCTGGAGGCATTGCGTGAGGGCGTCCGGTCGGATGTGGCAAATGCACTGCGTATCAGTATACTTGTTTTTACATTTATTTTGGCGGGAGCCTTGTTTTTGAGCCGAAGGATCTCGAAGCATTTGACAGATGGTATCCAGCAGCTCCGTATGGTTACAAGAAAAGCAGGATGCGGGGATTTTGCTGTGCGGGCACAGTTAAAGGACAGTGATGAAGAACTGGCAGAACTGGGAGATGGTTTTAACCAGATGGTGGAGCGCATCGGAAACCTGGTAGAGGATATCAGGGTGGAACAATTAAATTTGCGTGCCACAGAGCAGAAACTGCTGCAGGCTCAGATAAATCCACATTTTTTATATAATACGCTGGATGCAATTATCTGGTTGGCAGAGTCGGATCAGACAGAGCAGGTTATTATGATGGTATCTGCGCTTTCTGATTTTTTCCGGACTACGTTAAGTAAAGGCCGCGATTATATTACTGTGCAGGAAGAAGAATCACATATCCGCAGTTACCTTCAGATACAGCAGTTTCGATATCAGGATATCCTGGAATATGAGATTGATATTCCGAGGGAAATGTATCAGTATCAGATATTGAAATTGACATTGCAGCCGCTGGTTGAAAATGCACTCTATCACGGGATCAAGAATAAGCGTGGCAGAGGCCACATCAGAGTAATCGGGCAGATGGATTCCGGGAGGCTTGTCTTTCTGATAAGCGATGATGGACTGGGGATGACAAAAGAACGTCTGGTCCGGGTTCAGAAAGCGATGAACAAGGGTGAAGAAGATGTATCAGGGGATCCGTCAGGCTTTGGACTGTTTAATGTAGTACAGAGAATCAAGCTGAATTATGGTGCAGAATATGGAATCTGGATTTCAAGTACTTATCAGGAAGGAACGGAAGTTCGGGTGGAAATCCCTGCAAAAAAAATTTAACCAAATTCTAAAAAAAACTAACTTTTCTGAATAAAAGGGCGTATAAAATAAAAATATTGTACCGATTCCGAAAATCAATCCGTTTCAAAAATATGAAATCTAAGGTATGATTGTATCATAGCCGAGAGGGCTAGAGAACGTAAAAAAGAAATAGGAGGAACAAAGAAATGAACAAAAAAGTTTTAGGTGTATTAGCATGCACAGCAGTTGCAGCTTCTATGGCAGTAGGCGCTTCTGCAGAAGGTGATCTGATTACTGTTGGTTACGCACAGGTAGGACATGAATCTGACTGGCGTACAGCTAACACAAAGAACTATGAGGATGTTTTCTCAGCAGAAAACGGATATGAACTGTCTCTGATCGACTGTGATAACGATAATGCAACTCAGTTGGAAGCAGTTCGTAACTTTATTACACAGGAACTTGACTACATCATTATTGCTCCGATTCAGTCCGCTGGCTGGGATACAGTACTTCAGGAAGCACAGGATGCAGGAATTCCGGTTATTATCGCTGACCGTGAGATCGAGGCAGATGCTTCTCTGTATGATGCATGGGTTGGAACAAATACTAAGAACGAAGGTATTACAGCAGGTAACTGGTTAGCAGAGCAGCTGGACGGCGCTGAGGCTAAGATTCTTCAGATCGAAGGTTCTGTTGGTGCATCTGCAGCAATCGGACGTACTGATGGTTTCGCAGAAGTTATGGCTGAGCATTCTGAGTGGGAAATGCTTGATTCTCAGTCTGGTGACTTCACACAGGATGGCGGTCAGGCAGTTATGGAATCCTTTATCAAATCTTATGAAGGACAGTTCAATGTAGTTATCTGTCAGAATGATAACGAAGCATACGGCGCAATGGATGCAATGGATGCTGCTGGTATTACATACGGTGTTGATGGCGATGTTATCCTTATCTCCTTCGATGCTACACATGATGGACTTCAGTATACACTGGATGGCAAGATCAACTGCAACGTTGAGTGTAACCCGATTCAGGCTGAAACAGTTAAGGGCGTTATCGAGGCAATGCAGGCTGGCGAAGAGTTCGAGACAACTACACTTGTTGAAGACCAGGCATTCTGTGCACCGGGTATCGAGAGCGAATATGCAACAACCATGACAGATGAAATCCTGGCAGGCCGTGCATACTAATTTCCACTTGTTTATTCAGATTTAGCTAAATAAGCGAGAGGGGAGAGTATCCCAGTGAATGGGTTTCTCCCCTCTTTTAACGTTTAAACTGGAGGGAGGAATAGCGTTGGAAGCTGACGTAGTATTAAAAATGCAGGGAATATGCATGACATTCCCAGGTGTAAAAGCATTGGATCATGCGGGACTGACTTTGAAAAAAGGCGAGATACGTGCATTGATGGGAGAAAACGGTGCAGGTAAATCGACGATTATTAAATGTCTGACAGGGGTTAATAAGTTTGAAGCCGGAGAGATTTTTCTGGAAGGAAAACAGATTGTAAATAAAGATACTATGGATGCCCAGAACAAAGGAATTGCAACAGTGTATCAGGAAGTCAATCTCTGTCCGAATCTTTCTGTTGCAGAGAACCTGTATATCGGCAGAGAACCTCTGACAAAGCTGGGTACGGTAAATAGAAAAGCAATGAACAAGCAGGCAGAGAATCTTATGAGAGAGCTGGAGCTTGAAGTTGATGTTACGAGAAATCTGGAAGATTATTCTCTGGCGTTGCAGCAGATGATTGCTATTGCCCGGGCAGTAGACATGGACAGCAAAGTATTGATTCTTGATGAGCCGACCTCTTCACTGGATGACCGTGAGGTAGAAAAACTGTTTACCATGATGCGCCGCCTGAAGGCAAAAGGTGTGGGGATTATTTTTGTTACTCATTTCCTGGAACAGGTATATGCGGTTTGTGATGGTATCACAGTGCTTCGTAACGGACATCTGGTAGGGGAATACGATATTGAAGAGCTGCCGCGTGTAAAACTGGTAGCAGCGATGATGGGTAAGGATTTTGATGACCTTGCTTCCATCAAGAAAGAAGGAAGCGGTGACAAGCGTAAAGAGCCGCTTGTTATTGAAGCAAAAGGCTTAAGCCATGCAGGAACGATTAAACCATTTGATTTGGATATTCATAAGGGCGAGGTTATCGGTTTGACAGGTCTTCTCGGCTCTGGACGAAGCGAGCTGGCTCGTGTAATCTATGGAGCTGACAGAGCGCAGACCGGTACACTGAAGGTAAATGGAAAAGAAGTAAAAATCAAAAACCCGATTGATGCAATGAACCTGGGTATGGGACTTCTTCCTGATGACCGTAAGGCGGAAGGTATTATCGGCGATTTGTCTGTTCGCGAGAATATTATTCTGGCAGTTCAGGCAAAGCTGGGAATCATGAAACGTATTCCGATGGCAAAGCAGATTGAAATTGCTGACAAGTTTATCGAAATGCTTCAGGTGAAGACAGCAAGCCGTGAAACTCTGATCAAACAGCTTTCCGGCGGTAATCAGCAGAAAGTAATTCTGGCACGCTGGCTGGCAACAAATCCGGATTTCCTTATTCTGGATGAACCGACCCGTGGTATTGATATCGGTACAAAGACAGAAATTCAGAAGCTGGTGCTGAAACTTGCAGATGAAGGAAAGAGCCTGATCTTTATCTCATCAGAGATTGAAGAAATGCTCCGTACATGTAACCGTATGGCGGTTTTGCGTGACGGTGCAAAAGTTGGAGAGATTGAAGAATGCGATATGAACCAGATGAGCGTTATGAAAGCAATTGCAGGAGGTGACAGTAATGAGTAGTTTGAAGAAATTAACGCAGAAGCGTCTGTTCCTTCCGGTTTTCAGTATGATCCTTGTCATGTTGATCAATGTAATCTATGATGCGGCATGTGGAAACGCACCGTTTAACTTTTTTATGATTACCATTAAAAATGGCGTGCTTTACGGGCGTCTGATAGATATTCTTAACCGTGGAACGGAAGCGGCAATTCTTGCAATTGGTATGACACTGGTTGTATCTTCTTCCGCTGGTACGGATATATCTGTAGGGTCTGTCATGAGTTTGTATGGCGGTATGTGCTGTATGCTTCTGGCGGGTTTTGGAAATGTGAATGTTTCTTCTTATGCGGTTCCGTTGATCGTCGGCATTGGAGCAGGTCTTTTAACAGCCTGTGCCTGTGGTCTGTTTAACGGATTCCTGGTTGCGTATATGAACATACAGCCCATGGTGGCGACACTGATTTTGTGGTCGGCAGGACGAGCGATTGGTCTGTTGCTGTGCAACAGCCAGATTGTGTACGTTCGTGTCCCGTCCTTCCAGAAAATAGGTGGCTATGTAGGATTTATTCCGACACCGATTATTGTGGCTGCTCTCTGTATTTTGGTTGCTTCTCTGGTACTGAAGTTTACAGCACTGGGTACATATATTCAGAGTGTTGGTATCAACAAAAAGGCTTCCCGTATTGCCGGATTTAACTCCGCTAAAATTATTCTTCTCTGCTATGTTATCTGTGGCCTTTGTGCAGGTCTGGCAGGCATGGTTGCAACATCCCGTATCTATTCTGCTGATACAAATAATATCGGATTGAATCTGGAACTGGATGCGATCCTTGCGGTTGCCCTTGGCGGAAACAGTCTTGGAGGCGGTAAATTTAACCTGGCTGGATCTTTGATTGGTGCATATACCATTCAGGCGATTGACACTACGCTGTTGGCGCTTGGTGTTTCTACGGCACAGTCTCCGGTATTCAAGGCGATTGTCGTAATCCTGATCGTAGTAATCCAGTCTGAGCCTGCAAAGGAATTCTTTAAGAAGATGAGCAAAAGAAGAGCAATGGCAAAGGGGGCGACACAGGCATGAAAAAGACAAAGATAAACAGCAATAATCTGTTGCTGCTGATTACAATTGTATTGTTCGTGGTTATGTATGCGGGCGGCTGCGTCATTTATGCAGCAAAGGGTTTTACCCGTTTGCAGACGTTCCTTAACATTCTGATTAATAATGCCGGCCTGATTTGTATTGCCAGTGGTATGACCTGTGTCATGCTGACCGGAGGTATTGATATCTCTGTAGGTTCTCTGGTTGCCATGGACTGCATGATCATGGCAGTTGGTATCGAACAGTGGGGATGGAGCAGTCCGGTGCTTATGGTTTTTATTCTGGCAATCGGTCTTGTGTTCGGTCTGGTACAGGGATTCTGTATCGCTTATTTGGACATTCAGCCATTCATTGTTACCATGGCGGGCATGTTCTTTGCCAGAGGTATGACGGCGGTAATCTGTAAGAATCAGGTAAGTATTGTTTCAGACAAGATTTTTACAACCTTGTCCAGTATGAAAATTACACTTCCTTTTGGCGGATATGTGAATAAAAAGGGAGTTATGCAGATGCCATATCTTCGTGTTACGGTTATTGTGGCGCTGGTCGTTGTGGTATTGATTTATCTGATGTTGAAATATACGAAATTCGGCCGCAGTATCTACGCTATCGGCGGTAATCAACAGTCTGCTACTTTGATGGGACTGAACGTAAAAAAGACGAAGCTGAAAGCATATATTCTTTCCAGTTTCCTTACTTCTATCGGTGGTATCTGTTATTGCCTTAATACTATGGCCGGAACAACTCAGCAGGCACTTGGTCTGGAGATGGATGCAATTTCTTCAGCAGTTATCGGCGGAACGCTTCTGACTGGTGGTGTTGGTAACGTATTTGGATCATTGGTTGGTGTGTTGATCAACGGTACGATTTCTTCGCTGGTTAAGACAAATGGTAAATTGATCAGTTCATGGTCGAACATTATCACTGCAATTCTGTTGTGCTTCTTTATTGTATTGCAGAGTGTATTTGCAAAGATTAAGGACAGCAAGAAATAGAGTGAAATTTATGCAGGGGCTGCGTAAAACAGATTCACCGATGGTGGGTTGTTTTACAGCAGCCCTTTTTAAGGAAAATCCGAAACCCGCTGCGGCGGCAAAACATGTCAGGTATTTCATAAATAATGTGATATACTACTTACTGAGATGGAGGGTAATTTATGAACATATTAAAAAATATTTTGTATTTACTTCCGGCCGCAGTATTGTGTGTCGGTTGTACTGCTAAAGAAGTACCTTCAACAGAAACTGGGGCGGGTGTACATGCAGAAGATCAGGTAGATGAGAATCTGATTGTGGTTGGGGTTTCTCAGGTTGGGGCTGAATCGGACTGGAGGAATGCCCATACAGAGTCGATTAAATCAGCTCTGACATCGGAAAATGGATTCTATCTGATTTTTGAGGATGCACAGCAAAAGCAGGAAAACCAGATTAAGGCAGTAAGAAACTTTATTTTACAGGAAGTTGATTACATTGTACTTGCGCCTATTGTGGAGACTGGATGGGATGCAGTTTTGCAGGAAGCGAAAGATGCGGGCATCCCTGTAATTCTGGATGACCGTCTGGCGGATGTGGATGAGGATTTATATACATGCTGGCTTGGAACAAATGCCGAGAAGGAAGGTGAAGATGCCGGACATTGGCTGGAGGATTATCTGAAAGATTCAGGACGGGACCAGGAGACGGTAAAAATGGTTACTCTTCAGGGAACACTGGGGGCAACAGCGCAGATCGGACGTACAAACGGATTTTCGAAAGTTCTGAAAGAACATGATAACTGGGAAATGCTGGAGATGATGGATGGTGATTTTACACAGGCAAAGGGCCAGGAAGTTATGGAAGAACTTCTAAAGAAATATGAAGAAATTGATGTGGTAATCTGTGAAAATGATAATATGGCATTTGGCGCTGTGGATGCGATAAAGGCGGCTGGCAGAACCTGTGGACCAGAGGGAGAGATTACGATTATTTCGTTTGATGCAGTGCGTGCAGCATTTGATGCGATGATAGCAGGAGATATTAATGTTGCATTTGAATGTAACCCGCTTCATGGGCCAAAGCTGGCAGAAATTTTGAAGACTCTTTCAGAAGGCGGCAAGGTAGATAAAATTCAATACATGGAAGAAAAATATTTTGATATGACCATGGATCTGGAGAGTATTCGCGAAACCAGAGCATATTGATTATGCAAGAAATGAATAACAAATCAAATTATTACGAATTTGACCTTGACAGGGGAACGTGCTAAACTATCAAAGGACAAAAATCGGGGTGAGCCTGAAGGTGCACTGACTGAAAAGGAGATTTGAGGAACATGAACAAAGTAAGAATTGGTATCGTCGGATACGGAAATATCGGACGCGGAGTGGAGGCAGCAATCCGTCAGAATGCTGATTGCGAGCTGGCCGGTGTATTTACACGCCGTGATCCTTCCACAGTAAAAATTACAACAGAAGGCGGAAAAGTTTATCCGGTTTCTGAACTGGCAGATCACAAAGATGACATTGATGTTTGCATCATCTGTGGCGGAAGTGCAACGGATCTTCCGAAACAGACACCGGAAATCGTAAAAATGTTCAATGTAATTGACAGCTTTGATACACACGCCAGAATCCCGGAGCATTTTGCACATGTGGATGCTGCTGCAAAGGAAAGCGGACATGTCGGCATTATCTCAGTAGGCTGGGATCCGGGGATGTTCTCTCTTAACAGATTATACGGAAATTGCATTCTGCCAGTTGGCAAAGATTATACTTTCTGGGGAAAAGGTGTCAGCCAGGGACATTCTGACGCAATCCGCCGGGTAGAAGGCGTGGCAGATGCCAGACAGTATACTGTTCCGGTGGAAGCAGCGGTAGAGGCAGTCAGAAACGGGGAAAATCCGGAACTGACAACCAGACAGAAACATACCAGAGAATGTTATGTGGTAGCAGAGGAAGGAGCAGATCTGGCTCGTATTGAATCTGAAATTAAGAATATGCCGAACTATTTTGCGGACTATGATACGACTGTAAACTTCGTTTCACAGGAAGAACTGGATGCGCACCATAAAGGCATTCCCCACGGGGGATTTGTAATCCGAAGTGGAGAAACAGGTGACGGTGCCAATAAGCATATTATTGAATACCGTCTGAAACTGGATTCCAATCCGGAATTTACTTCCAGTGTACTTGTAGCTTATGCGAGGGCTGCAAAACGTCTGGCAGATGAAGGCGTAAGCGGATGCAAGACAGTATTTGATATCGCACCGGCATATCTTTCTGCTATGAGCGGTGAAGAAATCAGGGCGCATTTATTATAAAATAGAATACAGAGCCTATGGCGGGATGTGCATTGCTTTACGGTAATGCGCATCCTTTATTTATGAAATAAATTGAATGAATTATATATAATATGATAAACTTAAAATGATAAATGAATAAAAACCTGCAATTGCATGGATGCTGGCAGTATGATAAAATTATATAAAACATATGCAAAAGTGGGGTGGGATTATGATTTTAAAGGATAATATTACAGGCGTACAGCATTTGGGTATACCGGTAGCGGATTTGAAAAAGACGATTGCTTTTTACAAAGATAATCTGGGATTTGAGCTGATTCATCAGAAAACTGTTTTTAATCCGGGTAAAATCGATGCAGCGTTTTTAAAACAGGGCGATATGGTGCTGGAATGTTATCAGCTGTCCGGTGAAGAACTGGAAGAAGTGGCAGGAAGGAAAGACGGGCTTCTGGATCATTTTGCAATTGCTGCACCAAATCTGGATGAGGAATGTGAAAAAGCCCGTGTGAAGGGCGTGCGGCTGCATGCATCTTCACTGGACGGTATAAAAGATTATCCTACGCTTGGCAGGAATGGTGTTCGGGGAGTAAATTTTGTGGGACCGAATAAAGAAGTGATTGAATTGTGTCAGGATAACAATGTACCGCAGAAGGCGGAAAACGGTTTGCAGGGATGGTCACACCTTGCGATAAAAGTTTTGGATTTGCAGGAATCACGGAGATTTTACGAGAAGATAGGATTTGAAGTGAGCGATACGGGATATGTAGATACGCCGGAGGGCAGAATGGAAATCCTGTTTATGGTACTGAAAGGATTTATGCTGGAACTGATACAGCCCGTGGGCAGTGGTATGGAAGAACTGCGTACACGCGGCGCCGGGCACATCGATCATATTGCACTGGATGTTCAGGATATAGAAGATGCATTTGCAGAAGCAGAAAGATGTGGGTTTAGAAGCCTGGATGCTGCTGTACAGGAACTGCCGTTTTTTGAACATGGGGTACGTTTTTTTACAATCTGCGGACCAGGTGGCGAAAAGGTAGAATTTAACCAGATTGTAAAATGAGGAAAAATTTTAGTTCAAAATTTTAGTTTTTTCAAAAAAGTCTTGACGGATTAAGGAATATAATAGTATACTGTATGAGTGGATTGAGAAATCAATTCACTCTCTGTGGGATCTTAGCTCAGCTGGGAGAGCATCTGCCTTACAAGCAGAGGGTCACAGGTTCGAGCCCTGTAGGTCCCACTTATTTTTTGAAACGCATCTTATGATGTGGTAATATAATATGGCGGAATAGCTCAGTTGGCTAGAGCACACGGTTCATACCCGTGGTGTCG
>JAUNSC010000005.1:41794-120946 GCA_030539395.1 Eubacteriales bacterium | reverse complement strand
GGAAAATAAAAAAAACGGATAATTACGGAAGAGCCAGAATCGCCCGGAATACTCAAGACACTCTGGAGAGAGTTTCTCCAGATAATAATTCAGCGTATCATAATGGGGCATTTCACTGAGGTTCCGATTTCCTGATATCAGACGCAATGTATCAATACAGGTTTCTTTATTAAAGTTTTCATCCATTTCCCTCATGGAATGCTGCCCACATACATTCTTAAGGATTGCCATATATCCCAGATCTGCCTGAGTATACGTGATATAGCTCTGAAATGTCATCAATAATATCCTGCTGGAAATTTTCTCAGAAAGAGAAATAATGACTTCTGGCAAATGTGTGACACAAATAAACCATGGCTTATCGGTAGTGATTGAAAACAAAGAACTGCTCCATCTACTGATTAACGAAAAAATTAAAAAAAAATGGGAAATCATGGATACAATCATAGATAAAACTAAGGAGAAGAAATTATTCTCTGTATCATACTCCACCCTTTTATTAATTCTCATTTTTATATAATAGCACTAATATTTCATATATTTCTTCAATACTACAAACTTTTCTATATCCTATTCTTTCATTATAAATATAGGTTCTATTATCCTTAGATAATACCCTTAAATCAATTAATTGAATCTTTTCTTCGACTATATATTGTGATATGTTTAAACACATTAAAAGTATATCTGGTTCGTATATTTTTCCTAAAATACCAACTAATTTATCCGTTATCCTAATTTTATTTAGCGATTCAGTGTTTCCCACATGATATTGTATAGGAATGAATGGCTTTTTATTTATATCTGCGACTCCTTCCACAGAATACCCCATATCTTTAAGATAATAGAAAAAACTTTCAAACTGAATCCAAAGTTGACTATCAAATAATATGACCGGACACTCTATATTTGGAACCAACCTATACGTATCAACTCCGGGATCAGTCAAAATATCTACTTTTTTACTTATTTCTAATAATCTCTGTAATACATTTGCAAAATTTATTTTTCTTTGTGCATTTATGATTTTCAAAATAATTCCCGTTAGTGTTGCAGCCGCATAGCTATTTTCTAATTCAATACCATACTTAATACCATCTCTAAATTTTAATTCCCTTACATGTTCAATAAGAAATCTGTTCTCAACAAAATTTTCTCTTCCACTTCCCGACAATAGTGATAGTTTTTTAACATATATCTCGTTTTTTACTATCTGTGCACTGAAAACTCCCTGTCTACATGCCGGATAGCTTTTAAGCCCCCATTGTGATGTGCCGCTACCAATATAGTACCTTTTGAAATTAGTTTAGCAATTATATCATCAATAATACAAGCATCATGATAATTCGTCGTTCCCAAACTCATATGAATAATCTCTATATCATTTTGATAACACCATTCTAACGCACATTTAAGTTCAAATGAGGTACCCTCCCCTTTTGGGTCCAGAATCTTTATACTATATATGACAACTTTCTCGCAAATAGATGTAATAATCTCTGCACATATAGTCCCATGGGTGATATCAACATCTTTTTCATCCCTTTTTCTAATGTGCCCATTATCCAGCACCTCATAATGGTAACATATTAATGATGCATTCAATTTTTCATCATTTATCACAGTATCGATAATTGCTAAGGATACATTTTTTCCTTTCACTACTCTATTGTTAAAATTCCTTTCTTTAACAAATTTTGATTTTCTACTTTCAAAATCACATCAGCGCCCCCGGCAATCCGTTTAGAATGTGTCACCAAAATCACGCATCTGCCATCTTCATTTGCAACTTTCCTGAAAATCTCAATAATCTCATCCGCAGTTTCATCGTCCAGATTTCCCGTGGGTTCATCTGCTAAAATAATATCAGCGCCCTTTGCCAGCGCCCTTGCAATCGCCACCCGTTGCTGTTCTCCCCCGGAAAGTCTGCGCACATTGCGCACACATGTCTCATCTGAAATTCCCATCTGCTGCAAAAGGCTTTCAGCCGTTTCCTCATATTTCCCGCTTCTGTTTTCTGTTATTTCCATTGCTGTAACCACATTTTGCAACGCATCCATATATTCTAGCAGATTATACTCCTGAAATATCATGCCAATGTGCCTGTTCCGATATTTTCTCACGCCTATCTGCCAAATATCCTGTCCCTTATAGAGAATCTTCCCCTTCACCGGTTTTTCCATGCCGCCCAAAAGAGCCAGAAGCGTACTTTTTCCACTTCCAGACTGTCCAAGTACTGCATACACTTTCCCCATTTCAAAAGAAAAATTCACTCCATCCAACACCGATTCTTTTGCGTTTGAGTGCTTATAAGAAAACGTCAAATCTCTGATTTCCAATATTTTTTCCATTATTCCCTGCACCCCCTCAATAACTCCATTGGTTTATTCCTGAAAATAATAATGGCCGCAAATATAACACCCATAAACAACAGAATGACTTCCATTCCAAATGCCTGAAAAAAATCCCTCATTCTGATTTTTGCCTCACTGCCCGAATAATCCAAAATCATTTGTGGCAACTGTATTTTTCTCATCATCAATATCGCCGTGAACAAACCTGTCGGGATGCTGATAAAAAAAGGTACACATAACTCAAAAAACACCTGAACAATCACATGGATGCACCGTTCCCCCATTGCACTCATAATCCCGAATTCTCTTTTACGTCCGCTAAGCAAATAATTTAGGAACAGACTGAGTACCGCAATTGCAATGCCATAAGATGCCCGGATAACAATCCCCTGATATCTCTGCTGTGCTGCAAAGATACTATTTTGTTCCTGATATGTATAGTTTTGATTTACTAACTTCACTGTCTGCATTAAAAGCGGCTGTTCCTGCCATATCCACTCAATCAGCGCCTCACTTTTTGCCGCCTGATCCAGACTGATCTCAAGCTCTGTCAAGAATCCGTCAGGACTGACCTGACTGCCTGTCTCCAGAGGAATAAAAACCAGGTTTTCATGATATGTACTTCCTGCTGACCCAAGTATCAGACCATTCATATCACTCCCATCCGAGTGTATTCCTACAATTTCAAAGGTCAGCTCCTGTCCTTCCTCTTTCTCCCATACTCTGTAGCTGACCTTATCACCTGGTGACAATCCGTTTTTCTTTGCCACTACATCACTGATCACTGCCACCAAATTATCTTCATCATCACTTGTTATTCCTCTTCCCTCCACAATTGATAATGTTTCATTTTTATATTCCGGATAATTCTTACAGGAGGATACCGCGATAATCGTTGTATCCTGTGCTTTCTCAAAATCATATCCCGGATGCATTGCCTCTTTATTGCGGCGATCTATTTCACTCAGCCGGAAAACCTCCAGCCCGGACACATATGCTGGAATTGTCCCCGAAGCATAGTTCAGCCTTACCCCCTCCCTAGCCGTAAGTTTTTGAAGGAAATCCATTGGAAGAGTCTGCCCGTTTATACCGATATCAGATTCATCTGTATCGGCCAACAAACGAACAGCTCCTGATTGCCGCCGGTTCATATTGGCCTGTGCCTCCCTGGTCATGGCAAGCAAGCTGATATTTTGTAGCAAAACAGCCAATGTCAACGAAAAAACAATCAACAACAAAATCACAGTCACTTTTGAGTCTTTATTTTTCTGCCATGCGCGTCTCCAAATAACCATATCCCCCTCCTATATATAACTTCGCCACCCTGTTCTTTTCAATTCCCTCCACGCCAGTCCTGCAATCATTGCTGGAAGCATTAAAAACAATACTACAGCCATAATAAGAACATCTTCCCGTCTCACGCTAAATGGAACGGTATTAGTGACAGCTTTAAAAAAAAGTGTATTACTTTTGCTCAGTTCCTGCTCCAAAATAACGGAATTTGCTCTGTCTTTCAACAATTGTTCATCCTTTGCTGTTCTCAGCTTATTGTTTGTAATTTCAGTATAAGGCTCCAATATATACTGATTTATCCTCGGAGAAACGGCAGCCGCTGACATACAGGCAATCAGCGCAGATATTAGAATCATTCCGAAAAATTCTGCCAATATCTGTACCACAATGCGAGCTTCCTTTTCTCCAAGATTCATATACACAAATATTTCATAATGCTTTTCACGTATCACAAAAGCCACAATAATCCCTGTTATGCACATCGCCCCTGACATAAAAATAGAAAAAACACTTCCAATAAGAGCTTTTGCTTGCAAAAGCGGCTCTCCCACATCACTGCTCCACCGGCTGTCCCAATCATAAATAAAGCGGCCTTCTCTCTGCTCCATATCAATCGAGGTTTCTCCTAATCCCTCCCGTAAATTTTGAATGGTATCTTCTATTTGAAATCCATCCGCTGCAAATACATATACTATGGATGGTTGGATTTTATATGTATCCCGCAGAATATTTTCGGGCATAAACAAAAAGTTGGCCGGACTTGCAGCCTTATTATCCACGTTCTCACCAATGTATTCCCAATGAAAAATACCTTTTACCTTAAGCATCAGTGATGTAGAGTCAAAGCCCATCCTGCGCTGTGAAGCATCTATTTTGACTTCCAGTATATCACCCGGCTTCAGGCCATTTTTTTCTGCCAGCTCATGGGATATCAAAACAACATTTTGACCCCTGTCCGTTTCTGTAATTGCCTCTCCCTCTTCCAGATAAAAACCTCCTCCGGTAAAGAAGAAGCTTTGTCTGGAATCTGTTACTGCTATTGCTCTGGAATCGGCTGCTTTATAATCTGGAAATCCAGAAGCCTCCATGAGCCGCACCATACGTTCTTCCCGTTCTTTTGACGCTTCTTCATCCAATACATACGCTTCTGCATTTTGCAGTTCCATCTCCCCCATTGTCAGAGTATTTACCTGTAAAACACCCTCGCACTCCCGCATAGTCCGCAGATCATTTTCACTGAACATCGTATTGGAACCTGTATATACCACATCCTCTTTATGCACGGAAATCATATTTCCCAGAGAGGACTGGATAAATTGAATCTGATTTTTCGTGGATGACCAGGAAAAGAGCAGCACAAATAACGTAAAAAATATTACAGAAAATACACATAACAAAATAATATTCCGCTTCCATTTTCCTTTGGCAGAAAGCCAGGCCCTGTGCAGACACCTCATACGTTTCCTCCACACTACATTTCTGATAAGTTCCGGCGATTATAATCCCAGCTGTTTATTTTCTATATCTACATAATATCATATTGTGAATTTTTTACAATATTTTTTATTTTACGCACATATTTTATGCAATTTTGACATTAAATCCGATTGAGACACAACTTCCGATTTACTTTAAGAATCTATTATAGTATGATATGAATAAAATAAATACCAAGGAGAAAACCATGTACTATTTCATTGTCAATCCAAAATCCTGTTCCGGAAAAGGATTGAAGATATGGAAAAAAATTGAGGATGAACTGCAAAAAGAAAATATTCAATATCAGGTCTGCTTTACTGAAAAACAGGGACATGCCGCGAGACTTTCAGCGGAGATTTCAACCGGGCATTCTCCCTGCACCATCGTAGCTGTTGGCGGTGACGGTACCGCAAATGAAGTAATAGACGGACTTCTCAATTATGATTCTATCAAATTCGGGTATATTCCCACCGGGTCCGGAAATGATCTGGCCCGCGGCCTTTCTCTGCCTGCCAGGCCTAAAGCTGCCCTGGATGCTATTTTGCATCCCCGTCAAATAAGAAATATCAATGTGGGATCTGCCGTTTTAAGCGATAGAACACATCATTTCATTGTCAGTTCCGGCATGGGATTTGATGCCGCTGTCTGCCATGAAGCCATGCACTCTAAAATAAAAAACGCTCTTAACCGTGTGGGACTTGGTAAACTGACATATCTGGGAATTGCACTCAAACAGCTGCTCCTTCTTCATCCCGCTTCCATGAAATTAACTCTGGATGATGATCAGACACTTCTTTTTGAACATACTTTTTTTGCTGCAGTCATGAATCTTAAATATGAGGGCGGCGGTTTTATGTTCTGCCCCGAAGCCGATGCTGAAGATTCCTGTCTGGATATATGCCTGGTAGAAAAAATGCCTAAGCTGAAAATTCTCTTTCTTCTTCCCACTGCTTTTTCAGGACGTCATATCAAGTATAAGGGCATACATATTCTTCGCTGCCGGCATGCCACAATTGAGACAGATTCTCCCCTGATTCTTCACACGGACGGGGAATCAAAAAATTACCAGACAAAAGTCTTTTTTTCAATAACTAAAGAACAACTGCCGTTTATCGTTGGATAACGGCAGTTGTTCTTTAGTTAAATCCATAGAACTTCTGTGTTATTTTATAAGCAGCTACTGAAACCGTACGTCCGCTCTTACCGGGAAGATTGCATGCACGGCCCATAATTCCGTGACGGATTTTAAAATAGAGCCCGGCATCCGCTTTTTTCAAATAATTCCAGAGTTCCTGTTTTTTCTGGAAATTCTCATCTGTTCCGGATTTTATCAGAAGCATCGACGATACCGTCATGATAATATCCAGATAATTCAACATATATTTGCGGCAATTTTTAGAAAGGCCTTTCATATTTGCCATAGTATCGATCATTAATTTATTCACTCTCAGCTGCTGGTCAATCCTTCCTATCATAACCTGCTCATTGACAGACTGATCTTCCCGTCCGATATAGTAATGGTAAAATTCCACGTCCAGATAATACATCTTTCTGACGGAAGGAAGCGGCTGGAAAACAAACAGATTATCTACATAAAAAGTATGCTTCGGCAGCTCCAGACCGCATTCACGCAGTAATTTCGTCCGGTAGATAACGGAATGCATCAGCATATAGTGACCAATTTTTACTTTCATATCTTTCCATTCAAAAACTTCACCTTCCGGAAGAAGATGCCGGTACTGCATAATCTTCTTTCTCTTGACCCCCACTTTATCATAGATATAATTGCTGATGATCATATCTACAACATCAGGACCGCCAACAAGATTACGAATAGTATCCAGTACCTTCGGATAAGCATCTGCATCTACCCAGTCATCACTGTCAACAACTTTAAAATACAGGCCTGTAGCATTTCTGATCCCAGTGTTTACCGCCTCCCCGTGACCACCATTCTCCTGATGAACCGCTTTTACGATCGTTGGATATTTTGCAGCATATTCATCCGCAATTTTTCCGGTATCATCTTTAGATCCATCATCTACAATGATAATCTCAACTTCATCGCCTCCTGGCAGCAAAGACTCAATACATTTTCTCATATAATTCTGAGAATTGTAACTCGGAATTGCTATTGACAATAATTTCATTTTGCACTCTCCTGTTCTTCATATTTCTTTTGTCCAAGTTTAATCTGTAAATATTCCGTATATGCTGAAAAGGCCGCCGGTATCGGATATTGCTCCTGTGTTCGTGCAGGTTCCACAAACAAATAACCGCTATCCTCTTCCGGTTCCTCTATCGCTATCGCATAGCCTGTCATATGCCATTCTACATGACTGAAAATATGTTTTGCATCCCGAAGTTTCAAAATCCTGACAGGTGAAAACTTTTCTATTTTCAGTAACTCAAGTACCTCTTCTGCTTTAAGCTTCCCCTTTTCGTTCGGGAGTTCATAAAGACCTGCCAAAAGTCCTTTATCCGGCCTTTTTCTGATTGCAACTTTCTCTCCATCTTTTATGATCAGGATCGTCCGTTGCTCAATCTTTCTCGGTTTTTTAGGTGTTTTTTGGGGGAACTCCATAACACGTTCCAATAACTTTGCCCTGCACAGCCTTGACAGCGGACATTCTTCACATTTTGCCGCTCCGTTTGGTACACAGATCATTGCTCCCAATTCCATAAGTGCCTGATTAAACTGCCTTACCCGTCCCTGAGGAATTATCTCAGAGATTTCCTGTTCTACAGCACTCTTTACAGCTGCTTTTGATATGTCGTCCTTACTTGCCTTTAATCTTGAAATCACCCGCAGAACATTTCCGTCCACCGCAGGTACAGCAATCCCATAAGCCAGTGATGCGATTGCCCCGGCTGTATAACTGCCAATACCTTTTAATCCCAAAAGCTCCTGATAGTCTGCCGGCAATTCACCACCATACTTTTCCATAACCGTTTGCGCTGCAATCTGCATATTTCTTACTCGATTATAATATCCCAGGCCCTCCCACAGCTTTAACAGCTTCTCTTCAGAGCACTCTGCCAGAGATCTGATATCCGGCAATTCTGACATAAACCTCTCATAAAAGGGTTTTACCGCCTCTACTCTGGTCTGCTGAAGCATAATTTCAGATACCCAGACACGATACGGTGTGGGATTATCCCGCCAGGGAAGAGCTCTTGCATTTTCCTCAAACCAGTCCAGCAACGGCTGAACTATCTGTTTTAATTCCTTATCCATTTTATCTTTCCACTCAAAAAACGTCCACCGGACGTTTTAATCACAAACATTTCAACGGAAAAAATCTGCCGTATTACGAACTTTTACCCGGCAGATCTTTTCCAATATACTCTTTCTAATAATAACAAATGATCGGTATCCCGTCGTAAACATTCTCATATATCCGGGCTGCCGCATCGGTGGGCAGGTTAATGCAGCCATGGGAACCGCCTGTCTGGTAAATATTTCCGCCAAAACTGCTGCGCCAACTTGCATCGTGCAGTCCGATACCGCCATTAAACGGCATCCAGTATGTTACCTTGGACTCATATTCATTATTTTCGCCCTTAAGAACAGAAGGAGACTCTTTATAATAAAGTGTATATGTTCCGGAAGGTGTTATGCAATCTGCCTTTGCCATATTTCCGGAGACACAATCTGTACTGACAATTTCTTCTCCGTTGATATAAAGCCATACATGCTGGGCTCCCAGGTCTATCTCGACATAGCTGTCTCCCAGATCACTGTTTTCCCAGCTCACTGCCGTCTGGGCAAACACAGCATACCGATCTCCCTGGTATCCACTCTGAATGCATTCTGTCAGTTCGGCCACCTCTGCCTCCTGATCGATCAGCCAGCCATAAGAACCTCCCTCTACAGAGATTGTTTCTCCCGAATGGGTAATAAAATTTCTTGCCCTGTCTGCAGTATCATATTTCTGTGCAAGCTGATATACATACTCATAAACTGCATCCTGATTCAGCTCCACATTTCCACTTTCATCGTAGGAAACCCAGTCTCGTATTGTTTCTCCGTTCAGAACTTCATTATTGCTTCCAAAAATATATACGATATTAGTTCCGACAAGTACATTCAATTTTTTGCATGTGTCTACCAGTACTTCATCATTCTGCCGTTTATCCGGTATCTTGTAACAGTTTTTCTCTTCCAGAGATACTCTGGCGTTTGCAAAGTCAACTGTTTCCCTGATCATCCGTTCAGTCTTATCATGGTCAAGTAAATTACCTTCCACTTCCGGAATAACATGATAACTGCCATCCATAAAATCAATATATGCATCCTTTGGTTCAACTGCCTTGCTGTCATCCATGCATTCCAACCCGGCTATTACTTCCGCCAGTTTAGCTTCGTCATACTGGGCACTGGAATCAAATGTATAAGAAATGCCTTCCCAGATATAAATCGGCCAGGCCAGCAGCTTCTGGCTGTTTTTAAATGCCTGCACTTCTCCCTGAGACACGTAATGATAATCTATATCCTCAGCTGTGATGGTTTCCGATTTTCCATCCCGTTCTTCTATTTCCAGCGTATAGGAAGCAATTTTTGCTGCAACGCGCCGTTCCACTTCTTCTACTGTCATCTCAGATGCATCAAAACCGTTTATCTGTGTATTCATAAAAAAACGATCTTTGAAATAAACAGCTCCTGCAATGTAAAATCCAAGAATAATCACAAGGCAAACCACTAATATGACAATCAAAACACGGCCCAACACACTTTTTGCCGATTTTTTCTGTTCCTTCTCCCGCTCTTTGCGCGGCCTCTTCCGCTCATTTCCTGATAATAACTGATTTCTATCGTCTTTCGTGCTCATATTCCCCTCATTAATCCCCGCTTATATTATCTATATGTTTTTACTGAGATAAAATATATCTGTCAGTTTGCCGCAAAGCAACAAACAGGTAAATATTTGTATTTATTTTGCAGCTGCCAATAATCATAGTTACTCTGCGGCTAGTATACCACAAACAGCTTTATTTTAAAAGTCCTCTCTTTATTTCTTTCGATTGATATCAGAAAAAATTAAGATTTTCATGTAGCAATATATGTCTGATAACCTGCGTTTCTTAAAATGCCCTCCATACGTGTAGCATTTCCAAGATTTCTAAAAGCTCCTACCTGTACCAGATACAGTCCATCTTTCATAATAATAAATGCAGGATAATCTTTCATTTCTAATTCATCCCTCAATCTCACCGCATTATTTCTGTCACGGAAAGCTCCCACCTGTACCCTGTAGAAAATATCATTTTCCGGAACATCTGCCGCACTGTTTTCCTGTATTGTCTCCAATATTCCATTCGCGATACCCTGCGCAATTCTGTCAAATTCTTCATCGAATAGCCGATTGTCTTCCTCATTATTAATGAATCCGGCTTCTACAAGAACGGCAGGCATCTGACTCCTGCGCAGTATTACCAGTCCGGGACGCTCTTTCACACCAATATTGCGAAACCCTGCCTGTTCCAGCTGACTGTTAATATTTTCTGCCATTTCCACTTTTTGTCCGCTCTTTTCGTAAACCAGCGTTTCCACTCCACCGTACTGGTTTGCCACAGGACTGGAATTCCTGTGCATGGATACCAGAAAATCTGCGCCGGATTGATTTGCCGCCTGGGCTTTCTGAAACGGGGTCTGATAAACATCTTCCGTTCTCGTATAAAATACGTCCACACCATTGTTTTCCAATATATTTCCTACCGCCAGTGCCAGGCGCAGATTATCATCCTTTTCCTGCCGTCCTTCAAATACTGCGCCGGGATCACTGCCTCCGTGGGGCGGATATCAGGTGCGCCAAAATACAACATTTGAGAAAGGCAACCGCTGTACCTATATTGCTTAATGTGAATCATATTCAAAACATTAGGAGGAAAACACAAAATGAAAAAAATGGACAAGCTCTATGAATTATGGGGAGAAGCACAGACCGACACAGCCGAAGCAGAACAGCTTTTAAATCATATTCTTTCCCAAATTCCAGAAACACAGAACAAGGAAATATCGGAGGATTTACATACCTGCATCTGGGATTTTGGTCTGGCACTGGAGCGAAGGGCATTTATCGGCGGCTTTAGAGAAGCATTTTTGCTTTTATCAGAAATTTTTCAGAATGAGTGAATGATACGGATTCGTGAATTTTTTGTTCCAAAATATTGGGTTGTATTTATGATAATATCATGATAAAATTATGATAAAATAAATAAAAAGGAGTGTTTCATATGATGCAGATTCGTCCTGTTTCAGACCTTAGAAATAAATTCACAGAAATTGAAAAGACCGTCAATGATGGCCAGCCGGTTTACCTTACTAAAAATGGCTATGGCGCTATGGTAGTCATGAGTCTTGAACAATATTCCCTGCTGACCGACAGCATTGAAAAACGGCTGGATGAAGCGGATCTGATGGCACAGATGAATGAGGAACGTCTTTCTCATGAAACTGTATTTCAGAATATACGGGGTGCGATACATGGAAAATAAAAAGTACCGTCTCCGTTATCTGCCGTTGTTTCAGCAGGATTTGACGGAAACCGTCAGCTATATTACAAACGTACTGAAAAATCCTGATGCGGCACTGCGTCTGGTCGATGATGTGGAAACCGCTATTCTGGAACGCCTTAATCATCCAACTTCTTTTGAGCCGTACCATTCCGCCAGACAAAGACCTTATCCATATTATCGTATTTACGTGAAAAACTATGTTGTTTACTATGTGGTGATAGACGATGTTATGGAAGTGCGGCGTTTTCTGTATGGCGCAAGAGACAGAGAAAAATTCTTGTAATAAAATAATTTTAGATGCTTAACAGCAAACATCCTGCCACTCCCGCTTCATTTAGCGTGGAATTGACAGGATGTTTTTCACTTAATGGATTTGTAAAGCAATAGAACTTACTGCTCCTGTTTTTTTGTTTTGCAACACAACGGTTAATACGGACGGTCTTTTAAGTACTATTTTTGTATTATTTTTAACTTTACTACTCCCTTCACCTAATGTCATTTTATCCATAAAAATTATTTTCCAGTTCTTATTTGGAACAATCTTAAGTTTTCCCGAAAGAGCTTTATTAAGTATCACCGGGCCAGCATACTTTTTATACCTTGATGCAAATTCTGTTTTTCCGATTTTAAAGGATTTCATCGGATTTGTGTATTTTACGGCACTTACTTTTTTCTTATAGCTATATGTTTTTTTCCCGATTTTTAAATCAAAGGAAATATACGCTGATCCCGCTTTCTTAAATGTCAACGGTATGCTCAGAGATTTAACATAGCTGCTCACACTTGGTTTTCCTACCGTCACTACTTTCTTATTTGATGACTTCAAATTTTTCACTGTTACATTTGTTGACGATAATTTGGAAAAGGTTATATAGACCTGATTAGTTGGCTGGTTCTTATATGATGACAGAACACACACTTCTACTTTATCCATCTTCGGTTTTGACGCCGCTTCTGCCGTGATGCTCTGTGTTCCCCCTGTCAAAATTCCTGCGGGATTGCTTATCCCGATGATTGCCGCCATTGCACAAACCGCAATCCGTTTTAATAATTTGTTTCTCATACTGTTCTCCTTCCTCAATTCTACTTTTTACTGAAATATTTCATTGCTTCATGACATACAGTTATCTATTTCAGCATATCTTATAGTTACATTTTACAGTATTTTCTCAGGATAGTCAACAAAATATAATAAGCTAAAGCGAGGTATTATTATGGTAAGTTACGAACCCTTGTGGAAAACAATGTCCGAGAAAAACGTCACGACTTACACTCTCATCACTAAGCACCACATTAATCCGAGGACAATCAACAATCTGAAACATAACAAAGGTATTACAGTTGGCACATTAGAGCAGCTCTGTATGATATTAGACTGTACTCCAAATGATATACTCAAATTCATACCGGACCGTCAATAAACTCTGAGATAAAATTCTAAAATTCCAGAGTTTATTTTTTATATGCAAATTTATTATCTTTTATCCGCTTCTCTTTTGTTAAAATCCTGATATCTCAGAGAAAATTTCCAAAAAATCTTGTTGCAAAAAAATTGCAAACTTTTTTTAACTTTCTGTTTTAACTAATTCCATAAGTAACCTTTCCTTAATATCACCCGTATTTCTCCTAGAAACACTTCATCCTATAAAGAGCCTTTTTTGCTCTGGTTCATAGGAGTATATGCTTCCTTTTCATTATGCCTGTGCCACACGCACTTGCATTTCTTCAAATAGGGTTTCACAGTGCATGGTTTTTTCTATATTTACGAACCAATAATTTTTACGGATGCATCCAACGCTTATTTTTTCTTCAAACACCACATTAAAATATGAAAAGGGGGGATTATTTCATCATACACACAATTACAAACCTGCAAAGGGCCTTTTTTGCCTTGGTTCATAGGAATATATGCTTCCTTTCCATTATGGCTGTGCTGCACGCACTTGCATTTCTTCAAATAGGGTTTCACGGTGCATGGTTTTTTCTATACTTACGAACCAATAAATTTTACGGATGTATCCAGCGCTTATTTTTTCTTCAAACACCATGTTGGAGTATAGAAAGGGGGGATTATTTCATCACACACAATTACAAACCTGCAAAGAGCCTTTTTGCTCTGGTCGTGGGGTATATTTTGTTCTTTCCAAAACTATTGGTTCATTACAACGGAAAGAAAGAAAAACAACACACTACATAACCAAAATAATCAATTCTTTTAATTGGAGGTAAGATTATGAGTAAAGAAAACAGCAATATAAACATTTTAACCAGTAAACTAAGTGACAGTCACCATGTCTGTATGCTCAAAGAGCAATACGAAGCGGAACAAAAGGCTTTCTCAGAAGCACAGAATACTATCAAAGTTTTGTCAGAAGATTGCCGGAAGTTGGAACATGAGAATCGCTGTTTAGCAGAAGAAATCTCCTCTTTGAGGTACAAAAACTTCGAGTTGGAGAACAATTTGTGTATCAAAAGGATTAAATGCAAGCAGTTAATCGCCGCTTTAGGAACAATCGAATCCACTGTGAACAAGGCCAACGACCTGTACTATCACGATAGCTCTATTTGACACACAAAAGGCATGTTTTCCAGCATACATGTTTTATTTTCTTCATATGCTGTGATTAACACCATTCATGGACATTGATGCATGGGAACAAAAACAAAGACATATTTTATCCAGAGAGAGTTTGCAGGTGAAACTCCCCATCAAGAGGTAGTAAAACGTATCATTTCCAACCATTTGAATGAGAAACCGCCCAGAGTGGTTTCTCCAACTAAAGATACAGAGATACATCCAAAATAATATGGTATTTTGCTGTACCCTATGCTATAATTCAACCAGCATAGGGTACAGCGGTTGAAACGGTGATTTTATGAAATTAAAAGACTTATTCAACTGCGCAGTCTACATCAGGTTATCCAGAGAGGACGGCGATAAGGCAGAGAGTGACAGCATCGGAAATCAGAGAAAATTAATCGCACAGTATATGAACAGTAGGGATGATCTTCTTCTATACGACACATACATAGATGACGGCTTTACCGGGACAAATTTTAAACGTCCCTCTTTTCAGAGAATGATTGCTGATATCGAAAACGGAAATATAAATTGCGTGATTGTAAAAGATTTGTCCAGATTTGGACGTGATTACATTGAAACCGGAAGATACTTAGAACGATACTTTCCGGATCATGACATCCGGTTTATTTCCATATCGGATAATATCGACAGTGCCATACAGGTTTATGATATGCTTATGCCTATCAAAAATCTGTTTAACGAACAGTACGCACGGGATATTTCCAAAAAGGTATATGCATCCGTTCAGACAAAGCAGAAAGCGGGCGATTTTATCGGGGCATTTCCCAGCTACGGTTATAAAAAATCTCCGCTAAACAAAAACAGGCTGATTGTGGATGAAGAAGCCGCCGCCGTGGTTCGGCGGATATTTGCACTTTATATTGAAGGACACGGCAAACAGGGGATTGCCAGAATACTAAATGAGGATGGTATTCCCTGCCCCAGCGAATACAAGCGCCTGCACGGTGACAATTATACGAACTGCAACCGCCTTTCTTCTACTTCCTACTGGACATATTCCACGATAAAATCCATGCTTCACAATGAAATCTATATCGGCAATATGGTTCAGGGGAAAAAGCACCAGAGTATGAAAGGGCGTCAGCGCATCAGAGACAAACAGGATTGGATCATTGTTCCAAATACTCATGAAGCCATTATTGACATGGATATCTGGAATAAAGTACAGACTCTTCTTGGCAAACAGCATAAGGATATTGATTTAGTTACAAACAGGAATATCTTTGCAGGTTTTTTAAAATGCGGTGACTGCGGGCGTAGTTTAATGAAAACAAGCTGGAAACTGAGCGATAACAGTTTTGCTTATGCCTTTAAATGCGGTACATATAAACGAAACGGCAAAAAGTTCTGCACCCCACACACAATCTCCTATCATGCTTTGGAGCAGATTATTTTAAATGATTTGAACATCATAATTCAAAACATTGAGAATTTGCAGGAGCTTGTGGAAAGCCAACAGCAGGAACTATATAGAACGCAGATATCCGGCATAACAGTTTTAGAGAGACTGGAAACAGAACTTTCCAAAATAAAACGTCTGAAAAAATCCGTCTACGAGGATTATAAAGAAAATCTGATTTCAAGAGAAGAACTGATCGAATACCGTGCGGATTACCAGCAACAGGAGGAACGGCTAACAAGGCAAATTGAAGCACAAAAACGCCAAAACGATTCCGCTCCTGAACAGAATATTTTTAGAAATCCGTGGATAACCAGATTACTTAACTTAAAAGAACTGAAAGAACTTGACCGAAATATTGTGGTGGAAATGATTGATGAAATACTTGTCTATGAAAATCACAAAATCAAAATCCGCTACCATTTTACAGATGAACTGAAAAATCTCTTTCCTGAAAGTTATAACATTCAGGAAAAAGAACAGGTGATTTAACAGCATATCCATTGTGACTCCCGGTGTACTCACCGGGAGCACCAATCAAAAAATAGCACTTCCTGATATCCCCCGTGTCCGGCATCTATTGCAATTTTAGCCATAAAAATACCTCTTGCACATTCTTTCTATTTAGAATATGCAAGAGGTCACTTTTTGCGTATTATTTTGTGCTGCAGACAGCTTACACTTTTTTTATTCGTTTCCCAAATTCTGAAATCTTATAAATAAATCTTGTAAGTCCTACATCCAAAACACCCGCCATGCACACCATTGGTATGATCAGCAGGCTCTGCCAACGCAGCAGCGGATATACTCCAAGAAATCCCGGGGCAATCAAAATTCCCGCTACAAATATGATTGGAAGCGCGGTGCACAGTATCTGATGAAACCTGTTCATGGGCTGGCATACTCTATATACTACTATCAGACTTATAACGCCTCCAAGAAAAAGATTAAAAGTAGCCGTCATCGTACTGTCTCCATGCCAGAAAGGCGACATTAACTGTGTCAGTACGATCGTAATGACCATAGTAAGAGCCGCCGGAAGAGATATGCACAGAACCTGCCGCAAAAAGCCGCTGGAAACTTCATTTTCACTTCGTTCAAGGGTCAACAGAAAACTTGGCACTCCGATAGCCATACCGCTTATCCAGGATAACTGTATTGGTATAAACGGATAAGATTTGTGCAGAAAGATAAAAATCAGACACAGTAAAATGGAATAGATCGTTTTGGTCAGGTACAATGCACTGACACGTTCAATATTACTGATGATCGTTCTTCCCTCTCCTACAATATTTTTCATAGACGCAAAATTCGAATCAATCAGCACAATATGCGCCACCTGTTTTGCCGCATCGCTTCCTGCCGCCATGGCAATCCCGCAATCTGAATCTTTCAGGGCAAGAACATCATTCACGCCGTCGCCGACCATACCAACCACTTTCTTATTTGCCTGATACGCTTTTATGATATTTTGTTTCTGTTCCGGTTTTACACGTCCGAATACGGAATACTTTTCCACTTCAGTCCGCAGTTCTTCAAAATTCTGGGGAAGGTCTCTTGCATCAATATACTTCTCTGCGCCGACAAGCCCGGCCTTCACCGCGATATTGGAAACAGTGATGGGATTATCTCCTGAAATCACTTTAATAGCAACATTCTGCCTTTTGAAGTATTCAAAGGTGTCCTTCGCCTCCGGACGTACCTGATCAGATATGATGATAAGCGCCAGCGGTGTAACATTTTCCACCGCCATTTCTTCCTTTTTCAGGCCACAGCTTCCAAGCAGCAATACACGATATCCCTTAGCCGAATATCCGTTAACTGCCGTGAGAAGCTCTGTATTATCCTCCTGAAGAAATTCCGGTGCTCCCAACACAAACGCTCCCTGCTCTTCAAATTGAACTGCTCTGTATTTGCGTTCAGAAGAAAAAGGAATTTTTTCAGATATTTTCCATTCGTTTTGTGCTTTAAAGTACTTCTTCAGCGCTTCCTGAGTGACATTTGCATCATCAAACGCACCTACAATAGCCTCCATTATCTTTTCAATACGCTCCGCTGCCGTATCTTTCCATGACAATACCTCCACCACATCAAGCTTTCCTGTAGTGATCGTACCTGTCTTATCCAGACAAAGCACATTCACACGGGCAAGAGATTCTATGGCCTCCATCTCCTGGACAAGCGCCTTTTTCATTGCCAGACGTCCCACCCCAAGTACAAAAGATATACTGGTCAAAAGAACAAGTCCTTCCGGAATCATTCCGATCACCCCTGCCACTGTGCTGACCACTGCATCAGAAAGAGCCATACCACTGATATTTTTCTGTGAAAGGAACAAAAGGATTCCCACCGGTATCAGCAAAACACCATCTATTTTTATGATCTTCTTGATAGTTTCCTGCATTTCTGAAGAAGCGCGCCTTTTATTATGGGCCTGTTTTGCAAGCACAAATGCATAATTGTCCTCACCTGCATGATACACCTTTGCCGCGCCGCTTCCTGCCACAAGAAAGCTTCCCGACATCAGTTTATCTCCGGCTTTCTTTTTCACCGGTTTCGCCTCTCCTGTCAGCATGGATTCATTGACTTCCATACCATTAGATTCCAAAACAATACAATCGGCACATACCTGATTTCCATTTTCCATTATTACAACATCATCCAGAACCACTTCATCCACTGGGATCGTCTTTCTGATGCCTTCTCTGATTACAACAGCATGTGACGCTGTCATAACCGAAACCTTATCAATCAGCTTTTTCACTTTAAACTCCTGAAAAATACCGATTGCCGTATTAATGAATATAACACCCATGAACGTCATATTCTTAAACTGTCCGGTTAGTGCTACCAGGATTGCCAGAAACAGGTTTAAAAAATTGAAATATGTTAATGTGTGTTCTTTTATAATATCCTTTTTGGACTTTGAAATATTGCTTTCTGTCCGGTTTGTTTTTCCCATGGAAATGCGTTCTTCCACTTCAGCCTGGGATAAACCGTAAAAATTGCAATCTGACATAAAACTACTCCTTCAGTTTTTCTGTTCTATTCCCTGCCATTCCAACAGTAAGTACAGAGCTTTGAAGCGTCGATTCCCACAGATTTAATCATATCATCCAGTCTGTGATAGCGCAGGGATGAGAAGTTCATCTCACGGCCGATTGCATCTACCATTTTCTGATAACGTTCAGAATCAGGATTCGCATATTCCCGGAGTATTTCTTCATCCTGGCATCCTTCAAACCGCTGAATAATTCTTCGTGTTATTAAATCCATATCCGATGTAGATCTTGAAAAATTCAGGAATTTACATCCATAGATCAATGGCGGGCATGCTGGCCGGATATGCACTTCTTTTGCACCGCTCCTGTACAGAAATTCTGTCGTCTCCCTCAGCTGTGTTCCTCTCACAATAGAATCATCTATCAGAAGAAGTCTCTTGCCTTTGATCAGGTCATGGACCGGTATCAGCTTCATCTTTGCAATCTGATTACGCTGGCTTTGCATAGTCGGCATAAAAGATCTTGGCCATGTCGGGGTATATTTGATAAACGGTCTGGAAAACGGTATTCCCGACTTATTAGCATATCCAACTGCATGGGCAATTCCCGAGTCCGGAACACCGGCAACCGTATCAGGCCGCACATTATCCCGTTCTGCCAGCAGTTCACCACAGCGATAACGCATCTGTTCCACACTGATTCCCTCGTAGGAAGAAGACGGATATCCGTAATATACCCACAAAAATGTACAGATTTTCATATCTTCTCCCGGTTTGACAAGAGTAGTGACAGTCTCCGGAGTCATTACTGCAATCTCACCAGGTCCAAGTTCCCTATATTCTTCATAACCGAGATTTAAATAAGCAAAGCTTTCAAAGCTGGCGCAGTAAGCCCCTTCCTTCCTGCCGATGGAAACCGGCGTTCTTCCCAGCTTATCCCGGGCGATATAGATTCCTTTCTGAGTCAAAACCATTAAAGTCAGTGAACCTTTTATTCTCTCCTGCGCATACTGGATTCCTTCTACCAGATTTTCTTTCTGGTTGATCAACGTAGCTACCAGCTCTGTCGCATTGATTTCTCCACTGGTCATTTCCATATAATGCGTATGCCTGCTGAGAAGTTCCTCCACAATTTCTTCTGTATTATTTATTTTCCCTACCGTAGTAATAACATAAGTTCCATGATGAGACCGAAGCAGCAGTGGCTGCGGTTCATAATCAGAAATGCATCCGATTCCCATGTACCCTTTCATCTCATTGGCATCTTTTTCAAACTTTGTTCGGAACGGTGAATTCTCTATATTATGGATTGCTCTGTCAAATCCATTTTTTCCATACACTGCCATTCCGCCTCTTCTCGTACCCAGATGTGAATGATAGTCTGTTCCAAAAAACAAATCAAATACACAATCATTTTTTGATGCAACTCCAAAAAAGCCACCCATTCTACATTTTCCTCCAATCAATCCAATTGCAAAAAATATCCATATACAGTATAACGATATGCGTGTGAATACACAAGAAAAAAATAATAAAATATTGTACAGAATAGAATACGATATGCAAAATTTTTTATAAAATAGAAATCTTCCATTTCATAAAAAAAGAAAACCTCAGTATTTACTGAGGTTTTCAGAGCGCGAGACGGGACTCGAACCCGCGGCCTCGACCTTGGCAAGGTCGCGCTCCACCAACTGAGCCACTCGCGCATTTGTTGTCGCATCTCTCAGCGACAATAAACACTATACAACATTTCTCCGTGTTTGTCAATACCAATTTTTAAAAATCCTTAGATTTACTATAAAACTTTTTATGCAATGGAAGTTCCGCAAATTTCCCACTCCACAAAAAAACCTCAGCATCTGCTGAGGTTTTCAGAGCGCGAGACGGGACTCGAACCCGCGGCCTCGACCTTGGCAAGGTCGCGCTCCACCAACTGAGCCACTCGCGCATTTGCTGTCGCATCTCTCAGCGACAATACGTATTCTACTATACGTCTCTGGATTTGTCAACAGCTTTTTTTATTTATTTCTATTTTCTATTTTATTCGTCAACACTATAATTCGGTGCTTCTTTTGTAATATGGATATCATGCGGATGGGACTCACGCAGAGCTGCCGCTGAAATCTTTACAAAACGTCCGTTCTGTTTCAGTTCTTCAATCGTTGGAGTTCCACAATAACCCATACCAGAACGAAGTCCACCCATCAGCTGGAATACGGTATCTTCCACACTGCCTTTGTATGCCACACGTCCCTCAACGCCTTCCGGAACAAGCTTCTTCGCATTTGCCTGGAAATAACGGTCTTTGCTTCCATTTTCCATAGCTGAAATCGAACCCATTCCACGGTATACTTTGTATTTTCTTCCCTGATACAATTCAAAAGTTCCCGGGCTTTCATCACAGCCTGCAAAAATACTGCCCATCATACAGACATTTGCTCCAGCTGCAATTGCTTTCGTCATATCTCCGGAATACTTAATACCTCCATCCGCAATAATCGGAATCCCATACTCTTTTGCCACTTCGTAACAATCCATAACTGCTGTAATCTGCGGGACACCAATGCCGGCAACTACACGTGTAGTACAGATAGAGCCAGGCCCGATTCCAACCTTTACAGCATCTACACCTGCATCAATCAGTGCCTTCGTTCCCTCTCCCGTTGCCACATTTCCTGCGATTACCTGCAGCTGTGGATAAGCTTCTTTTATCATCTTCACGCAATTAATAACATTCATGGAATGTCCATGTGCAGAATCCAGAACTACCACGTCTACATGAGCTTTCACAAGCGCCTCAACACGTTCCAGACAATTAGCTGTAATTCCTACAGCCGCACCGCACAGAAGACGGCCTTTTTCGTCTTTTGCCGAGTTCGGATATTTGATCTGTTTTTCAATATCCTTAATTGTAATAAGACCCTTCAGATTAAAATCTTTATCTACGATCGGAAGTTTTTCCTTGCGGGCCTTTCCGAGGATCATTTTTGCTTCTTCCAGAGTGATGCCTTCGGGAGCTGTCACTAAACCTTCTGAGGTCATGCAGTCTTTGATTTTCTTTGTATAATCTTCTTCAAATTTCAAATCACGGTTTGTAACAATTCCAACAAGTTTTTTTCCTTCCGTAATCGGAACACCGGAAATTCGGAATTTTGCCATCAGTTCATTGGCATCTGCCAGTGTATTTTCTGGTGATAAATAGAATGGGTCAGATATTACACCGTTCTCTGAACGTTTTACCTTATCCACCTCATCAGCCTGCTGTTCGATTGACATATTTTTGTGAATAATCCCGATACCACCCTGGCGCGCCATAGCAATCGCCATTCGATGTTCAGTAACCGTATCCATTCCGGCGCTCATCATCGGGATATTGAGTTTTATCTTTTTCGTCAGATACGTAGTCAGATCTACCTGATTTCCAATTACCTGCGAATAAGCCGGAATCAGAAGCACATCATCAAAAGTAATACCTTCTTTAACAATTTGACCCATTCTTTTCTCCTCACTTTCCTGTATTTCACGATATTCTATCAAAAATCGACCACACTGTCAACAAGTCCCAGAGACTTTAATCAATATTTACTTCACGAGGTGAAGTTCTTTTCATATCTTTAAGAATTACGTCATTCGGTTCGAAAGTTACCCATTCAAGACCCTTATCCCCTTTCAGGATCATTGTGTATGTCTTGTGATCAGGCATAAGAGATGAAAAATCATACCTTTTCAATTCTTTGTTGTTTCTGTAATGATCCAGGGCATGGGAATTTGAAGGAGCCATAATTTCCAGCTCTCTTACATCACCGCTGTAGACACGTTTTCTTTTCTGCTTAGACATAATCTTGTCCACATCCAACTCGCCATTGACATAGAGATACTCATATTCCACATCAAATGACGGGAGCAGAAAATAATCTGCCACTCCAACTGCCACAAGAATAACAAGCCCTATGATACCTAAGGTAAAAAAAGAAAATACTGCCAATACAGTTGCAAGAATAAGCAGCACTTTCAACGCAAGTTCACCTGGGGGTGTTTTTCTTTTTACGATTACTTCGGTATACAAATCACTCATCGCTCTTTTATCCTCCTATTATTGATGAGAAATAGTATACCATATAAAAAGGACACTTGCAAAATATTTTTGCAAGTGTCCAAAACCTCTGTTTTACATCATTGGGCCGCCCATTCCGCCCTGCATTGGCGGTTCCGGCTCCTTGATATTGGCCACACAGGATTCTGTTGTCAGGAATGTAGATGCAACGCTTGTTGCATTCTGCAGTGCACTTCTTGTAACCTTTGCCGGGTCAAGAATACCTGCTTTTACCATGTCTACATATTCTTCTTTGTATGCATCAAAACCGAATCCTTCCTCAGATTCCATTACATTGTTGACAATTACTGCTCCTTCCAGACCTGCATTTGCTGCAATCTGGGTAAGCGGTGCTTTCAGTGCTTTCAGGATAACCCTGGCACCCGTCTTTTCATCGCCCTCCAGTTCTGCTACCAGTTTTTCAACTTCTTTTGCAGCATGGATATATGCAGAACCGCCGCCTGCTACGATGCCTTCCTCAACAGCAGCTCTTGTAGCATTAAGAGCATCTTCCATACGCAGTTTTGCTTCTTTCATCTCTGTCTCTGTTGCTGCACCCACACGGATAACTGCAACACCGCCTGCCAGTTTTGCAAGTCTCTCCTGAAGTTTCTCTTTATCGAATTCAGACGTTGTCTCAGCGATCTGAGCTTTGATCTGTGCGATTCTTGTGCTGATTTCGTCCTTGTCACCGCTTCCGTCAACAATAACAGTATTTTCTTTTGCAACTTTAACAGATTTAGCACGGCCAAGCATATCTACTGTTGCATCTTTCAGTTCCAGACCAACTTCTTCAGAAATCACCTGTCCGCCTGTCAGAATAGCGATATCTTTCAGCATTTCTTTTCTTCTGTCACCATATCCCGGAGCCTTAACCGCTACAACGGAGAAGGTTCCTCTCAACTTATTCAGAATAAGTGTGGTAAGAGCTTCGCCTTCCACATCTTCTGCAATGATCAGCAATTTTCTTCCGGACTGAACAATCTGTTCAAGCAGCGGAAGGATATCCTGGATAACAGAAATCTTTTTGTCTGTAATGAGAATGAACGGATCATCCAGTACGGCTTCCATTTTTTCCATATCTGTTGCCATATATGCGGAAATATATCCTCTGTCGAACTGCATGCCTTCTACCAGATCCAGTTCTGTCTTCATTGTCTTGGATTCTTCGATTGTGATAACGCCGTCATTGGAAACCTTTTCCATTGCATCTGCAACCATATTTCCGACTTCTTCATCACCGGCAGAAATAGCAGCGACTCTTGCCATCTGATGTTTCCCATTAACCTTGCTGCTCATAGCTGCAATTGCTTCTACTGCAGCGTCTGTTGCTTTCTTCATGCCCTTTCTTAAAACGATCGGGTTTGCACCTGCTGCCAGATTCTTCATACCTTCATGAATCATTGCCTGTGCAAGAACGGTTGCTGTTGTAGTACCATCACCTGCCACATCATTTGTTTTTGTTGCAACTTCTTTAACAAGCTGTGCACCCATATTTTCAAATGCATCTTCCAGCTCAATTTCTTTTGCAATTGTCACACCATCATTTGTGATAAGCGGAGCGCCGAACTGTTTATCAAGAACAACGTTCCTTCCTTTTGGTCCTAAAGTTACTTTTACAGTATCAGCCAGTTTGTTTACACCGGCTTCCAGCGCTGCTCTTGCATCTGAGCCATATTTAATTTCTTTAGCCATTGTCATCTTCCTCCTGTCTATTGAACAACTGCCAGAATATCATTCTGTTTTACAATGATGTATTCTTCATCATCTAATTTTACTTCATTGCCGGCGTATTTAGAATAGATTACTTTATCGCCAACCTTAACCTGCATCGTTACTTCTTTGCCATCTACCATTCCGCCCGGTCCGACAGCAATAACTTCTGCCTGCTGCGGTTTTTCCTGTGCTTTTGCTGCCAGGATAATTCCTGACTTTGTTGTTTCTTCTGCTTCAAACTGCTTTAATACAACTCTGTCACCCAACGGTACCAACTTCATTTTCTGTTCCTCCTTCAGTCTCTTTTTATTAGCACTCACTTTATTCGAGTGCTAATCACAAAACATATATTAGTAAATATATGTAAAATATGCAACTTTATACATTTGCAAAAAACAGAGTATATCTTCTGTTTTCTCTTCAATACTCTGTTTTTCTCACTTTTTCTCACTTTATTTTTTTTCTTTGAGTTTATCCAGCTCGTCAAACACCACATCATTCAGTACTTTGATGTATGTACCCTTCATTCCTGATGAGCGCGATTCTATGACCCCCGCGCTCTCAAACTTTCTTAAAGCATTTACAATCACAGAACGTGTTATGCCAACCCGGTCGGCAATCTTGCTGGCCACCAGAATTCCTTCATTTCCATCCAGTTCATCAAAAATACTCTGTATCGCTTCCAATTCTGAATAAGACAACGTACTGACGGCTGATTTTACAATCTGCATCTTGCGGTTTTCCTCCGCATTCTCCTCATTCACAGAGCGCATCATTTCAAGTCCAACGACCGTAGTCCCGTACTCACTTAAAATAATATCATCAATCGTATACTGTCCGCCGTATTTATACATAAATACAGTTCCAAGCCGCTCTCCGGCAATATCAATCGGATTGATGATAGCCTGATACTTATTAATATCAGCTCCCGTAAATCCAAGAGTTTCCAGATTTACATTTTCCTTGGTTGACAGCACCGACAAAAGCCGTTCATTAAGCGCCGGATCAATATGTCCCCCAACTTCGTCGTTCACCAGTTCCTTAAGTGCCTCAATGTCAGAACTCAAGCTGACACCAAGCACCTTCCCTTTTCTGCTGATTACCAGAATATCAGAATCCAGGATATCCGTAAGAACACTGCAGATATCGTTAAACACTACTTTGCTGGAATTATTATTGTGCAAAAGTTTATTAATTTTTCGTGTTTTATCCAGCAGTTGAACGCTCATCCCTATTCCTCCCTACTTTTGTTGTTTTTTACAAAACCACATTGTTCATCCGCGCACATCAGTTTATTTCCTCTTTCCAGCATATATCCGCCGCACTGAGGACATTTCTGTGTTGACGGTTTCTGCCAGGACATGAAATCACATTCCGGATGGCTTTCACATCCATAATACTTTCTTCCTTTCTTGGTCTTGCGGATAACAACGTCCTTTCCACATTTCGGGCAGGGCACCCCCACTTTCTCAAGATATGGCTTTGTATTACGGCATTCCGGGAACCCCGGGCATGCCAGAAATTTTCCGTGAGGGCCGTATTTAATCACCATATTGCGTCCACAGTTCTCACAGATTATATCTGTAACTTCATCCTCGATTTTAACCGCTTCCAGATCTTTCCGGGCTTCGCGCACTGCCTCATCAAGATCCGGATAGAAATTGCTTACTACTGTCTTCCAGTTTACTTTTCCTTCCTCTACCATGTCAAGAAGAGATTCCATATTTGCGGTAAAATTTACATCTACAATGCTGGGAAATGCCTTTTTCATCATGTTATTGACCACTTCCCCAAGTTCCGTCATATAAATATTTTTATTTTCTTTCACAACATATCTTCTTGCAAGAAGAGTAGTAATCGTCGGAGCATACGTACTGGGTCGTCCAATTCCCAGTTCTTCCAGACTTTTTACCAGTGCCGCTTCCGTGTAATGGGCCGGCGGCTGAGTAAAATGCTGTTTTTTTTCAAGTTCTTTCAGCGTCAATACAGAATTCTTCGTAATGTTTCCAAGAGATCCGCTGCCCTTTTCATCGTCCTCACTATCCTGCGTGTATGCAGCCATAAACCCGTCAAACACAACTTTAGAAGCTGATGCGGTAAACAGATAACCTCCGACCCCGATTTTCACAGATTTTGTCTCGTAAACAGCATTTTCCATTCTGCTGGCTGTAAAGCGTTTCCAGATCAGCTGATATAAGCGGAACTGGTCCCTGGAAAGAGATTCTTTTACCAATACCGGCGTGCGTGATATATCACTGGGACGGATAGCTTCGTGAGCATCCTGTATCTTCTTTCCTGATCCCTTTACCTGGGTATTCTTTCCAACATACTGCTCTCCGTACTGCTCTTCCACAAATTTACGGGCCGCCGCATCTGCTTCATCTGCAATACGAACAGAATCTGTACGAAGATATGTGATCAAACCTGTTGTGCCGTTTCCTTTGATATCGATTCCTTCATACAATTGCTGCGCAATACGCATTGTCTTCTGTGTAGAGAAATTCAATACTTTTGATGCTTCCTGCTGAAGAGTGCTTGTGGTAAAAGGCAGAGGAGCTTTTCGTACACGCTCCCCTGTCCTGATTTCTTTTACCTCATAAAGTTTGTCTTTTATCTCTGCAAGGATTTTTTCCAGTTCTTCTGCCGAACCGATTGTAATCTTCTTTTTGTCTGTTCCATAAAAAGATGCTTCCAGCGGTTTCTTTGTTCCTTCTATATTTAATACCGCATTTAAAGTCCAGTATTCTTCCGGAATAAAAGCATTTATCTCATCTTCTCTGTCTCCAATAAGACGTAAAACCACAGACTGAACACGTCCGGCACTCAGCCCCCTTTTTACTTTTTCCCATAAAAGCGGACTTATCTCATATCCCACCATACGGTCCAGCATTCGCCTGGCCTGCTGTGCGTCCACCAGGTCCATATCAATATCTCTTGCATTCTTCAAGGACGCCTTTACAGCATTTTTAGTGATTTCATTGAAGGTGATACGTCTCATCTTCTTCTCATCCAATTTCAGCGCACTTGCAAGGTGCCAGCTGATAGCTTCTCCTTCACGGTCAGGGTCAGTCGCAAGATACACTTTATCCGCCTTCTTCACCTCTTTACGCAGAGATGCCAGCAGTTCACCCTTTCCGCGGATTGTAATATATTTCGGTTCAAAATCATGCTCCACGTCAATTCCAAACTGACTCTTTGGGAAATCACGAACGTGTCCGTTTGACGCGGCTACCGTATAACTGGAGCCAAGGAATTTTTTAATGGTCTTTACTTTTGTTGGCGATTCCACAATAACCAGATTTTTTGCCATCAGAATCTCCTCCTTCAGCCTGTCTATCTCAGTCTTCTATAATAATTTTTTTCTGTTTCTTCTATAAGTCCCATTTTCTTTAACCCATAAAGAGCACTGATCACCTCAGGAACCGTCATCTTTGTTGCGTCAATTATCTCCTGCAGGCTTCTTAAACGAGAATCCACACAAATATACACCAATTTTTCCGGTGTTGCAAGTATTAGATTTGATTTTTTCGGTTTTTCCGGGGTCTCACTCAAAAGTCCGGACTCTTTCATAAACTCATCCAGATCCGTGATAATTCCGGCTCCCTGTGCAATCAGGCGATTACATCCGGCACTTACTCCGTCACTGATCCGGCCGGGAAATGCATAGACATCCCTGCCCTGCTCCAACGCAAAATCTGCTGTGATAAGTGTCCCGCTCTTTTTTTTCGCCTCCACAACAACCAGTTTTTCACACAGACCGCTGATAATCCGGTTCCTTGCCGGAAACTGCCATTGCCTGACCGGTGTTCCCGGCGGGTACTCAGAAATAATCCCGCCCATTTTCTTTAGTTTTTCATATATCTGTCTGTTCTCTTTTGGATAACAGATATCCGGCCCGCATCCTAAAATCCCATAACTTATGCCGCCATTCTCTATACAGGTTTGCTGTGCAATTGCATCTATACCATAAGCCAGTCCACTTACTACACATACCCCATTATCAGCAAGAAGCATCGACAATTTTTCCGTCATTTCTCTCCCATACCCGGTACACATTCTGGCACCTACAACAGCAACACATCTTTCTTCCCTTCCCGGAACCCTTCCATAATAATACAATCCCAGCGGATAATCATAAATCTGCTTCAGCTTATCAGGATATTCCTGATGTACAGAACTGATAAATTGTATTCCAAAATCTCTCCATTTATGATACATTGCCGGTGCATCAAATCTGTTCTGATATTTTCGTATTATCTGCACTTTTTTATCATTTAAGAATCCTGTTTTTTCCAGAAGCTCTTTCTTTGCATTCATTATATTTTCCGGCTCCCCAAAGATTTCCAGAAGCTTTCTTTTATCTTTAATTGTTAATTCCGGAACACAGCAAAACCAAAACCAATTATATTCTTTTTCCATCTCATCTTCCCATCCAGTATTTTTCATTTGCATTTCGATAACAGAACGCCTCCTGCAAATGTATTAATTTTATATTTTCACTTTCTTCCATATCTGCTATCGTCCTGGCAACTTTCAGGCTGCGGTAATAAGTCCGTGCGCTGAGATGTTTATCCTCAAACATCTGTCTCATAAATTCCTCTTCTTCTTTCCCCAGTCTGCAAAATTTCCGAATCCCGCTTTGATCCAGAGAAGAATTGAATCTATACTTCATATCTCTGTAACGCATCTCCTGTATTTTTCTGGTACTCCTTACACGTTCTCTGATTGTTTCAGAATTTTCTTCCCTTTTCTCGCTTCGAATCATTGTATAATCAATCCGCTTTACCTCAATTGTTAAATCGATTCTTTCCAGAAAAGGCCCGCTGATCCGCCCCAGATATCTTTGTATCATCGGATAAGTGCAATTGCACTTATTCAGATCAGGGTAATGTCCGCAGGGACATGGATTCATGGCTCCGGCAAGCATAAAGTCAGATGGAAAATGGTAGATCCCGCCGTTTCTGGCAATACAGATTTCTCTGTCTTCCAACGGCTGACGAAGTACCTCAAGAGTATCTTTTGAAAATTCCGGAAGCTCATCCAGAAAAAGAACTCCATTATGTGCAAGACTTACTTCTCCCGGTTTGGGAAATCGTCCTCCTCCCGTCATCGCTCCCGGCGTAATAGTGCTGTGGGGTGCCCGGAACGGTCTTTGAGTCATTAATCTTCTTTCCGGTAATTTCCCTGAGATACTATATATCTTGGATATCTCCATACTTTCCTCTCTTGACATTTGAGGCAGAATTCCCGGTATAGCCCGGGCAAGCAAAGATTTTCCTGATCCGGGAGGACCTATCATCAGCAGATTATGAAATCCTGAAACCGCCACTTCAATGGCCCGCTTTGCTGCTTCCTGTCCATGTATATCAGAAAAATCTACAGCAGCATTTCCCCCGGAAAAGTTCTCTTCCCAGATTCCATCAGAACTTCCCGGTATTATTTCAACATTTCCTTTTAAATATTCCACCGTTTCTCTTAAAGATGTTACACCTATCGCCTTAATACCTTCAATTGCCGCTGCTTCCGGAACATTTTCTTCTGGTATGACGCAAATATCGCATCCCTGTTTTAAAGCCCCCTCTGCGATGGCAAGTACACCCGGTATTGGCAATACCGCTCCGTTTAAGCTCAATTCCCCTGCAATCAGCGTATGCTGCAGTCTATTTGCAGGAATTTTACCGTATGCTGCCGCAAGAGCTACTGCAATAGGAAGATCAAACCCGGTCCCGCATTTTCTCATATCCGCCGGAGAAAGATTCACCGTGACTCGTTTTGGTTCCAGTTTCAAACCGGCATTTTTCATGGCTGTGCGCACCCGCTCCTGGGCTTCCTTTACCTGTGCAGATAAAAAACCTACCATGGCAAAAGACGGCAGACCATCTCCCACATCCGCTTCCACATGCACAGGTATACTGTCGGCACCAAAAACAGCCGCCGACTGTACAGTACAAAACAAACAAATTCCTCCTTCATTTTTTAATTATCATTGGAAAATTCAGAATTTTGAAAGCCGGCAAATGCCGGCTTTAGAATGTATTGATCAATACAATTTTATCATATCACATATAATAGAAATTCGCAACACAAATTATATATTTTCAAATTCAATCAGGCGAAGCTGTTCTTTTTCCAGACAACATACGCATCTATGCACCTCTTTTTCCTTCCACAAACGAATATAGATGTTTTTATCTGTCTGATTTTTCCCGTTGATGACACCAGACATATCAATTTCTCTTAAGCTGTGTCTGATACCTTCACCCAGATATTTGAGATATGCTTCTTTTGCTACCCAAAGCGATAACAGAGTCTCATCCATATCTGATGCTCCATCGAGCAATTCCAATTCATTTGGATGACAGACATGCCGCGCAAATCCGGGGCGAAATGTCCTTTTGCTCTCCACATCCACCCCGATTGGTCCTTTTGCTATTCCGCACAGAATTTCATATCTGCAATGGCTGTAATTAAACTGGATATGGGGAAGATTAGTGAAATACGGCTTTCCTTTGTCATTCTTTTCTATATCCGGAAGTTTATCAATACCATATTCCTTTTTCAAAGCAGCCGCAAGTACTCTGCGGGCAAGTTCAGTTTCATCCTTCCGGCTGTTTATGAGCGTATCTGATGGTATCTTATAATAATAGATCATTCTCTTTACATTTCCTCCTGAAATTGTTCCCGAAGTTTTTTTACCGCGTTTTTCTCAATTCTGGAAACATATGACCTGGATATTCCCAGCTTTGCCGCAATCTCTCTCTGGGTCATTTCTTTTTGGCCCTCCAGCCCATAACGCATTTTCAGTATTTCACGCTCTCTTGCCGTCAGTATATCCCTAAGCAGAATATACAGTTTTTCTGTATTGCGGTCAAGCTCCAGCCGTTCTACTACGTCCTCACTTTCTCCCTCAATTACATCAATCAGGCTTATTTCATTTCCTTCCTTATCCGTTCCAATGGGTTCATGGAGAGAAACTTCTCTTGAAATTTTCTTTCTGCTCCGAAATAGCATCAGCAGTTCATTTTCTACACATCTTGCAGCATATGTCGCAAGTTTGTTTGTCTTTGCATGGTTAAATGTCGAGACAGCTTTAATGAGTCCTATTGTTCCCACAGCAATCAGGTCTTCCGCATCTTCCCCCTGCTTCTGGTACTTTTTTGCCACATGCGCAACCAGGCGCAGATTCCTCTCTATTAAAATCCTTTTGGCCTCCAGGTCGCCTTCCTTATATTTCTGAAGAAACCAGGCTTCTTCTTCGGCAGTAAGCGGCTTGGGAAATGACTTCATAAAAAAGCACCTCAAAAGGGGTTTATATTAGTCTATGTAAAACCCTCAATTTTAGTGCTTTTCCTTTTTTATTCCCTTCGTCTTAATAAATCATATTTCTCCGGCAGCATTTCCAGCTTCACTCTTAATTTCTGCTGCGGATGGGGTGCGCTTTCCATCTCCTGCCCGTCTTCATCCCATATTCCCAGAACCTTAACAGATAAATTTTGTCCGTCCGGTTTCATGATCTCAATCTCTTCGCCCACAGAAAACTTATTTCTTTGTTCTATGCAGCATCTATCCTCTGTCACATCCTCCACAATTCCAAGGTATGTGTATTCTTTAAGATACGTATTGCTGTCATAAATCTGCGTCGTCTCATTGGGTTTTCCATAAAAGAATCCGGTTGTAAACTGGCGGTAAGTACAATTCGATATCTGTTCATTGTACCAGGACATATTTTTTTCGTACAGATCCGGCGACTCAAAATAGTCATCAATGGCCCTGCGGTAAGTCCTTGCCACCGTGGCAACATACAAAGCCGTCTTCATTCTGCCCTCTATCTTAAAACTGTCAATTCCTGCCCGGATCAGATCCGGTATGTGCCCGATCATGCAAAGATCCTTTGAATTGAAAATGTATGTCCCCCGTTCATTTTCATAAACCGGAAGATATTCGCCCGGTCTTTTCTCCTCCACAACCGCATATTTCCAACGGCAGGGATGCGTACATGCTCCCTGATTGGCATCTCTTGCTGTGAAATAATTACTCAGAAGACATCTTCCTGAATAAGAAATGCACATTGCACCATGCACAAATGTTTCTATCTCCAGATCTTCCGGTATATTCTCCCGAATCTGCGCAATCTCTTCAAGAGAAAGTTCCCGGGCCGAAACAACGCGTTTTGCCCCAAGATTATGCCAGAAAAGATACGTTGCATAGTTCGTATTATTGGCCTGGGTACTGATATGACGTTCAATTTCAGGACAAACTCTTTTTGCAATCTCAAAAACTCCTGGATCGGCAATAATAAGAGCATCCGGACGGATTTCTTTTAATTCACGGAAATACTCTTCCACTCCTTCAAGATCATAATTATGAGCCAGTATATTGGCTGTCACATAAACTTTCACCCCGTGTTCATGGGCAAAAGCAATTCCTTCTTTCATATCTGCATTTGAAAAATTCTTCGCTTTCGCGCGAAGTCCAAACGCCTCTCCTCCGATATACACGGCATCTGCGCCAAAAATTACTGCCGTCTTTAAAACCTCCAGACTGCTGGCAGGTATCAATAACTCCGGTTTCTTCATTTTATCACCTATGCTCTTTTATCCGAACACTGACTGCCGCACCATCCCCTATTGGGACGATAGAGGTCATCAGCTCTTCATTATGTTTCAGTTCATACAGGTATTCCCGCATTCTCTTGTAAATCGTTCTGTTTCTGCGCTCCACTGCAAAATGAGATTCTATTATATCTCCTTCCTGAAGCACATTATCAGATACAAGCACCCCATCTTTTGCCAAAAGTCTCATCACTTCCGGCAGAAAATGAATATACTGCCCTTTGGCTGCATCCATAAAAATAAAGTCAAAAGAGCCTTCCAGACCCTTTAATATCTCCAGGGCATCTCCTTCCAGAAATGTGATGCGTTCCTCTACGCCTGCCCGTCTGAAATTTTCTTTTGCCACAGGAATTCTCTTTTCATATTTTTCTATTGTGGTAACTGAGGTATTCCCCGGCGTATACCGGCACATCAATATGGCCGAAAAACCTACTGCAGTGCCAACTTCCAGAATGCGTGCCGGCTTCTTCATCTGAAGAAGTACTTTCAAAAAACTCTGCATCTCTCTTCGAATAATGGGCACGTTACCGGCTTTTGCATTTTGCTCCAGTTCATCAAGGAATTCACCATTTCCGGTATCAAGAGAATTGATATAAGTCACCATTCTTTCATCAACTATCATTCTTCTTCTCCATCCTGAATATCTTCCTCATGCCCACTGAGTATGGCAAGCATTTCCTGTCCGTTTTGAGAAGTATTCAACACAAAATTACCGGATTGTATCTGTCCCCGGTACTTTGAAAGTTTTTCCTGAACAATAAACACCCAGGCATCTTTAATAAGTCCTTTTGCCGCCAAAAGTTCCGCAGCCCGGCTTACCGAACATCCATCCGGTATCACCACCGTAACATCTTTTCCCGGCGGGTCGGATACACTGGAATTGTCATAGATACTATGTCCGAAATCATATGCATACCCGCCAAACTTTGCAATACCAGCCGCAATGGCAAGTACCATCAGCATTTTCAGCAGAAACATCAGCATATTCAAAAGAATTCTTCTAATGTGCATAGACTCCTCCGCCTTTCGCTCTATGAACGTATCTCTCCTGCTATATCGTCCAGTTCCAAATCTACGGTTCCCACAACCCTGGTGGCTACCCGCTGCAGCATCCGGCATACCGCCAGTTCACATTTCAGGTATTCATCCACCAGCGGATCTCTTCGAAACTCCGCATGGACACGGTTAAATTCTTCCACGCGGTCATAAAGGTTTTCACCATCACCTGTATTCTGAAGTTTGTATACGTCTATTCTATACCGATTAATCCGTTTTTTAAGCTCCGGCATATCCTGCAGCTTCTTCTTTATATTTTCGTACTCACGGAATTCCCTGCTGTCGTGAATCGCACGAATTAATGCTTTTGTATAAATATCCACATTATCCTGCATAATCTGTTTTTCCTTTACTATACTTCCATTATGATGGGAAGGATCATGGGGCTGCGCTTTGTCCTCTTCCAGATAAAATTATTAAGATCATCCCTGATCGTATTTTTTATCTTACCCCAGTCTGTAATATGCTTCATTTCACAATAATCCAGCGCATCCATCACCGCCTGACGGGCATCCTCCATCAGATCCTCCGATTCCCGCACATATACAAACCCACGTGATACAATATCCGGGCCGGACAAAAGCTGATTACTGTATTTCTCCAGTGTAAGCACCACAATGACAATTCCATCCTCCGCAAGATGCTGGCGGTCACGCAGCACAATATTTCCAACATCCCCAACGCCAAGACCATCCACAAGAATCGCACCTGTCTGAACATGGCCTGCAACTTTTGCACTGTCTTCCCCCAGTTCAAGGACATCTCCGCTTTTCAAAATAAATATATTTTCTTTATCAATTCCAAGGCTTCTCGCCAGCTGCGCCTGTGCTTTCAGATGCCGGTATTCTCCGTGAACCGGAATTGAATATTTAGGATGCACCAAGGTATAAATCAATTTAATTTCTTCCTGACAGGCATGACCTGAAACATGTGCATCCTGAAAAATAACATTGGCACCCTTAGCTGACAATTCATTAATAACCTTCGATACAGCTTTTTCATTTCCCGGAATCGGATTTGAACTGAAAATAACGGTATCTCCCGGCTTAATGGATATTTTGCGGTGCATATCAGACGCCATACGGGACAGTGCTGCCATCGACTCTCCCTGACTTCCGGTAGTAATCAGTACCATTTGTTCGTCCGGATAGTTTTTCATCTGTTCTATATCAATCAAAGTATAATCCGGAATATTCAAATACCCCAATTCTGACGCTGTGGTAATGATATTTACCATACTCCGGCCTTCCACCACTACTTTTCTTCCATATTTGTACGCAGAATTTATAATCTGCTGCACACGGTCCACATTTGATGCAAAGGTTGCAATAATAATTCTGGTATTGCGGTGTTCAGCAAAAATATTGTCAAAAGTTTTTCCAACAGTACGCTCTGACATGGTAAATCCCGGGCGCTCCGCATTCGTACTGTCACACATCAGAGCCAGCACACCCTTTTTACCGATCTCGGCAAACCGCTGAAGATCAATGGCATCACCAAACACCGGTGTATAGTCCACTTTAAAATCTCCTGTATGCACAACAATTCCCGCCGGAGAATAGATTGCCAGTGCAGCTGCATCCTGAATACTGTGATTTGTTTTGATAAATTCAATTCGAAATGATCCAAGGTTAATTGACTGACCATGCTTTACCACTTTACGTTTTGTTGTCTTTAACAGGTTATGTTCCTTAAATTTATTCTCAATAATGCCCATCGTCAATTTTGTAGCATAAATCGGTACGCTCAGTTCTTTCAGCACATATGGCAGTGCACCGATATGATCCTCATGACCATGGGTGATTACAAATCCTTTCACTTTATCTGCATTCTCTGTCAAATAGGTGATATCTGGAATCACCAGATCAATTCCCAGCATATCATCCTCCGGAAATGACAGACCGCAGTCCACAACAATAATACTGTCTTCGAATTCGAAGGCAGTTATATTCATTCCGATCTGTTCTAATCCCCCCAACGGAATGACTTTCAATTTTGAGTTGTTAATGTTTTTCAAAAAAAATCTCCTTTCTGTTTAGAACGTCAAATCTATATCTTCCAACATCTGTGTAAAGATTTTCGAAATGGCCTCTAACTCGTCATCATCTTCTACAATCTCATAAAGAGCTTCCTGCTCCCCGTCTTCTGATAAATCTTTCAGGATCAGCGCTTCCCCATCATCTTCCTCAGAATCGGTAACCAGGATATAATTTTTCCCATTAATTCTTGTTTGTTCCAACACAAAAAATTCAGCCGTTTCGTCTGAATCTGCAAATTCAAATCTAATTTTCTCCATCTGCCGCATTCTCCTTCATGGAAGCATAATCTAAGTAACCCTGTAAAATATACACGGCTGCCAGTTTATCCACATATTCTTTTCTGTTCTCTCTGCGCACGCCGCTTTCCATTAAAGTACGGTTCGCCTCCACCGTCGTCAGCCGCTCGTCCCACAGAATTACGGGCAGACCCGTCCTGCGTTCCAGCATTTCCTGAAAAGCAAGTGACTTTTCTGCACGTTCTCCAATCGTATTATTCATATTTTTCGGAAAGCCAAGCACGATCTTTCCCACATGATATTCCCGGGTAAGTGCTTCTATTCTCGCACACGTCTGCCTGAGCTTATTCTCAGATGTTCTTCGTATGATCTCTATTCCCTGAGCAGTAATGCCAAGGCCGTCACTAATCGCCACCCCGACTGTCTTAGAGCCGAAATCAAGTCCCATTATTCTTTTATTCTGTTCTTTTGTCATGCCCGATTCTTTATATACTCTTTCAGAAGTTCTTCCACCAATTCATCCCGTTCTACCTTCATAATCATGCTCCTGGCATTGTTATGACTGGTAATGTATGTCGGATCCCCGGACATGATATATCCAACAATCTGGTTTACCGGATTGTATCCTTTTTCTACCATGGCATTATAAACCTCATCAAGGATATCTTTAACCCGTACCTCGTTATCCAGGTTCATTCTAAAATATTGTGTATTACTGAGTCTTCCCATTTTATCACGTCCTTAACAAAATCCTTTTGCTCTATTTTACAACAGTATCCTATAAAATACAATCACAAATTTTATTGGTGAGTATTTCCTCTGCAACCGGTCTTGTCACCGTAAGATACTCTTTTGTATATCCTCTGTAATACTCCTGTCCGTTTATATTAACCGTATCTTCAAACAATACTTCTACTTTTTTCCCTTTAAACTGTGCCTCATATGCTGCCATATTCTTTTTATTCAAATCAAGAAGCACATGGCTTCTTTGTGTCTTTACCGTCTCCGGTATCTGATCCGGCATATCAGCCGCCCTGGTACCTTTTCTTCTGGAATATTTAAAGATATGTGTCTCGTAAAATCTCACCTGTTCAAGAAATTTCCTTGACTTTTCAAACTCTTCTTCCGTCTCTCCCGGAAATCCTACAATCACATCCGTTGTCAATGCAGGATTATCAAAATATTTTCGCAGCAGAGTGCATTTGTCGTAATATTCCTCTGCAGTATAACGCCGGTTCATCCGGCGCAGTGTCTCATTACAGCCGCTTTGCAGAGAAAGATGAAAATGCGGACATATTTTAGGCAGCCTGCCAAGTGTATGCGCAAACTCCTCAGTAATGATTCCCGGTTCCAGCGAACCGAGACGGATACGTTGAATCCCCTCCACCTCATGTACCGCCAGGATCAATTTCAGCAGTCCGTTTCCATCTTTTTTATCTGTTCCATAGGAACTCAAATGGATTCCGGTAAGCACTACTTCCTTATAGCCGCTCTCTGCCAAAGCACGCACTTCTCTGAGAACATCCTGAATGTCACGGCTTCTCACCCTGCCTCTTGCATAAGGGATAATACAATAACTGCAAAACTGATTGCATCCATCCTGTACTTTTATATATGCTCTGGTATGTTCCGCCGTCTTATTAATAAATAATCCTTCATATTCCTTTGTATGATTAATATCTATCATATGAAAGTCCTGCCTGTTTTCATACATCTCAAGAATATGGATCAGATCCTTTTTCTTATTATTTCCAATTATGATATCCACAGACGCATCTTCTTTTAATTCTTCCGCTGAAGCCTGCGCATAACATCCGGCAGCCACTACGATCGCGTCCGGATTCTGCTTTTTAGCTCGATGGAGCATCTGTCTCGATTTACGATCCGCAATATTCGTAACAGTACACGTATTTATAATATAAACATCCGCACATTGATCAAAAGAAACAATCTCATAGCCGCCGTTTTCCAGCAATTGCTGCATTGCTTCTGTTTCGTAGGAGTTCACCTTACATCCAAGGTTGTGAAATGCTACTTTTTTCTTTTTCATCTTGACTTTTTCCTTTCCGAAATGTAAGATAAGACTAAATCAAATAACAAGGGAGGTTTTCGTAATGAAAACAGTACAGATTTCTTTAAATTCAATCGACAAAGTGAAATCTTTCGTTAACGATATTACCAAATTTGATAATGATTTTGATCTTGTATCCGGCAGATATGTAATTGATGCAAAATCCATAATGGGTATTTTCAGCCTTGATCTGTCAAAACCAATCGAGTTGAATATCCATGCAGAAGACAACATTGATGCCGTTCTGGATGTACTGAAACCGTATATTCTCCAGTAATCCATATTTCATATTGTTTTTAGAAAGAATGTGCCGAAGCACATTCTTTTTTTATGGAATAGAATCTTCAGCAAATATGACGATAATTACTCTATAACGATTGTTTCTGCCGTCTCAATGGCCGTTTTTACCAGTTCATCTATTTTTTCTTCCAGCTTTGTCTCAGAGCGGCGGATTACGTTAATATTCGGTTTTGTAACCGGATGTTTTGCCACAAATATCGTACAGCAGTCCTCAAAAGGAAGAATAGAAGTCTCATAAGCATCGATCTTCAGTGAAACGTCTACGATCTCCTGCTTATCAAATCCGATAAGCGGACGATACACCGGCATGGTACAGACATCATTTGTAGCAGCAAGACTCTGCATTGTCTGGCTTGCAACCTGTCCTATACTCTCTCCCGTGATCAGTCCAAGACTCCCGCTTATGTTTGCAAAATGCTCCGCAATGCGCATCATATAGCGGCGCATGATAATCGTAAGCTCATCATGGGGGCACTTCTCATAAATATAAAGCTGAATATCCGTAAAATTCACCACATGAAGATTCATTGGCCCGGAATATCGCGAAACAATTTTAGCAAGATCCACTACCTTTTGTTTTGCTCTTTCACTCGTATAAGGCGGCGCATGGAAATAAACTGCATCGATTGTTACACCGCGTTTCGCTATCATATATCCCGCCACAGGGCTGTCAATTCCCCCCGACAGAAGCAGCATGGCCTTACCGTTGGTTCCCACCGGCATTCCGCCTGCTCCCGGAATGATTTTGGAATAAATATAAATCTTCTCTCTTATCTCCACACTTAGCATGATCCGGGGATTATGCACATCCACACGCATTTCCGGAAATGCATCCAGAATCTTTTCTCCAAGATCACAATTAATTTCCATGGAGGTCTTCGGATAGTTTTTCCGCGCACGTCTTGCATCCACTTTAAAAGTAGCATTCCCTTCCGGATATTCTTCTCTGAGATAATCCACGCAGGTTTTTGCAAGTTCATCAAATCCTTTATCCTCTGTCACCACAACCGGACAAATTCCCACAATACCAAATACCTTTTGGAGGGCATCCACAGTCTCGTCAAAATCATATTCATCCTGACAATCCACATAGACCCGTCCCTGTTCCCTGCGTACCCAAAAATTTCCGTCCACTCTTTTCAGAGCATGACGGATCTGATCCACCAGTGCTTCCTCAAACAGATAACGGTTTTTTCCTTTGATACCAATTTCTCCATATTTTATCAAAAAAGTCTTAAATACCATATCTTCCTCCAAAATCAATGTCTCGTATATCTCCGAAGCACCGGCACAATTTCATGCAATTGCGCAAGGCAGTAATCAATTTCCTCTGATGTTGTCCCGCTGCTGAAACTGAACCTCACAGTAGATTCCAGCAGATCTTTTTCTACTCCGATTTCCTTAAGCACCGAGCTGACAGGAAGCTTTTTGTTTGATGAGCAGGCAGACCCTGATGAAATATAGACGCCTTTATCTTCCAGTGCATGGAGCAAAACTTCACTGCGCACCCCCCGAAAACTTATACTGACAATATGGGGTGCTCCCGCCGCATTTTCTGCCGCCTGTCCCTGAACTGTAATGTCCGTCATGTCAGAAACCCCTTTAAGAAAACGTTCTTTTAAGTTCTGCATATGCTCTGTTTTTGCCGCGAAATCTGTATAGGCCTCTCTTGCCGCCACACCAAGCCCTGCTGCTCCCGGCACATTGTCAGTCCCGGAACGCATTCCTTTTTGCTGTCCGCCTCCCAGTATCAGCGGCTTTATTTTCACTTTTTCATTTACATATAAAAATCCGGTGCCTTTCGGTCCATGTATTTTATGACCACTGACAGAAAGCATATCTATTCCCATTTTTTTCGGGTAAATACGATATTTTCCATATGCCTGGATTGCATCAACATGCAGCAGTGTCTTTGGATTTTTCTCATGAATCATCCGGGCCGCTTCTTCCACTGGTTCCACTGTACCCACTTCATTATTTACATACATCATGGATACCAGAATGGTTTCAGGGGAAAGTACCTCTTTCAGTTCTTCCAGGCGAACGCATCCTTTGCTGTCTACCGGAAGATAAGTCACACGAAATCCCATTTCTTCCAGAAATGCCATCGGCTGAAGAACCGCTGCATGTTCAACAGCCGTAGTGATCAGATGATTTCCTGCCCGTCTGTTTGCCATTGCAGCTCCAATCAGCGCCCAGTTATTCGATTCCGTACCTCCGGATGTAAAAAAGATTTCTTTTTCTGATACCTTTAATGTCTTTGCTATTTCCTCCCTGGCCGTTTTCAGATATTTTTCGGCCTGAACGCCTTTCAAATGCCGGGAAGACGGATTTCCATAATCCTCTGTCATTGTCCTGACTACCATATCAGTAACAGCCTTACTGCAGCGCGTAGTGGCAGAATTATCCAAATATGCTTCCATCATTGTATCCCTTTCCAACCTGCCTGAGACTAAAGTCTTTTTCACTTTCCTTAAACAGCTATGCCTCAAGCTGAACCATCAGCACAGACAGCACCGTCATACCCGCCGTTTCTGTGCGCAAAATGCGTTTTCCCAGTGTAACCGGACAGATTCCGTGCTCCCTGGCCAGAACAACTTCCTCTTCTTCAAACCCGCCTTCCGGTCCGATAAACACCGCCACTGATTCACCGGGCTTTATATCACCAAACAGTTCTCTTGTATGATCCATTCCCTGAGCCAGTTCATAGGGAATCAATCTCCTGTCATAATTTTCAGCCGCATAGGCAGCAGCATCCCGAAAGCTCATGACACCTTTCACTTCAGGTATGATCCTGCGTTTTGACTGTTTTGCAGCGCTTTCCGCAACCGCATTCCAGCGGCGCAGTTTCGCTTCTTCCTTTTTCTTATCCAGTTTTACAACTGCCCGTCTGGTAGCTACCGGGACAATCTCATATACCCCCAGCTCTACCGCTTTCTGGATAATCAGTTCCATTTTATCGCCTTTGGGAAGCCCCTGCAATAAACAGATTTTGGATGGAAGCTCCCTGTCAGATTCCTCCACCCACATAATCTTCGCTGTAACTCTCTGTTCTTCTAACTCTGCAAGCTGGCAACGGTACTCTTTTCCTTTATCTTCCCTGCTGCTTACCGTAATCTGCTCACCGGACGTCATCCGAAGGACATTTCGGATATGCTTCACATCACTGCCTTCTATCCAGATTTCCTTTTCTTTTATCTGACCCGGTGAAACAAAAAAATGATACATTTCTACCTCTTTCTTGCCGTAACACTGACCCAGTCATTCTGGTGAGTCACTTCCACGACTTCAAGTCCGGCCGCCTTCACTGCCTCCACAACCGTTTCTTCTTTTTCATCAATAATACCGGATGTGATATAGATACTGCCGCTCTTCATCTGGCTGACGATCACCGGAGTTAACGGAACAAGTACATCTGCCAGAATATTGGCTGCCACTATATCATATTTCTCATACCCCACCTGATCCTGCACTGCCTTATCATCAATGATATTTCCCAGGATCATATCCATCATGGAAGCAGGAATATCATTTGCCTCCAGATTTTCTTTCACTGCAGATATTGCACAGGGATCAAGATCTGTCCCCACCGCATGTTTAGCTCCCAGTTTCAGAGCTGCGATGGAAAGGATACCGCTTCCTGTTCCCACATCCAGGATCATTGTATCGTTATTTACATATTTTTTCAACTGTCTCATACAAAGCTGCGTTGTTTCATGCATTCCGGTACCAAAAGCTGTTCCCGGATCAATATGGATGATCATTTTATCTTTATCTTCTTCTTTTACTTCCTCCCAGGAAGGAATAATCAGGATATCATCCACATAAAACTGGTGAAAATACTGTTTCCAGTTGTTTATCCAGTCTTTATCCTCTGTCTGGCTCTTCACTATGGTGCCCTCGCCGATATCCATAAACATCCTCAGCTCTTCCAGGGCTTCTTTTACATTTGCCAGAAGCTGCTCATTATCTTCATCGGCATCCACATAAAAGCTCAGATATGCAATCCCGTCGTCTGCCGGTCCTTCCGGAAGAATGTCAACAAACATCTGCTGCTTATCAGATTCAGAAAGCGGAACTTTATCTTCAATTTCCACTCCTTCCACGCCGGCCTCCGCCAGTGTGGAAATTACAATATCCTCCGCTTCTGATAATGTTTTTAACGTATATCTATTCCATTTCATATTTTCTTCTGATCCGGGAGCCGGTATTTCAGACTAATCCTCGCCCTCGAATGTCTCCTTCAATTTGTCCATAAAGCCTTTTTTCTTCGGCTTTTCCTGTTCGGTTTTTCCGCTGTTTCCCGCAGTATCCGTACCGCTTTGTTTCAGTGAATTATCTGTTGCTGCATCAAAGGCTTTCAGTGCCTCTTTTGCCTCATTGTTCAGCTTCGTGGGCACCTGTACGACCAGTGTTACATACTGGTCACCGCGGATAGATTTATTTCTCAGTGACGGGACACCCTTGCCCTTCAGGCGGATCTTGGTATCTGTCTGTGTTCCAGGTTTCACAGTGTAAAGCACATCTCCGTCAATTGTACTGATCTTTACATCACCACCCAGAGCAGCCTGAGCGAAAGTAATCGGTGCCGTAGAGAAAATATTCATATCCTGACGCTGGAAAATCGGATGCCTCTGGACAACAACTTCCACCAGCAGATCCCCTCTGGGGCCTCCGTTTCTTCCTGGTTCACCCTTACCGGCAATGCGGACGCTCTGCCCATTATCGATTCCCGCCGGAATCGATACTTTGATCTTTTTACGGCTGGACGTATAACCTGTTCCATTGCAGGCAGTACATTTTTCCTTTACAACTTTTCCTGTACCGCCGCAATCCGGACATGTGGTGACATTCTGTACCATTCCAAACAGTGACTGCTGAGTCATTACGACCTGACCACGGCCGCCGCACTTTGAGCATGTTTCCGGGCTTGTTCCCGGTTTTGCACCGCTTCCATGGCAGTTGCTGCATTCATCCTTCAGTGTCAGCTCCAGCTCTTTTTCACAGCCAAATACCGCTTCCTGGAAGGTGATACGCACCTGCGCACGCAAGTTTGCTCCACGCATAGGACCGTTGCCGGCTCTTCTGCGGCCTGCACCGCCTCCGAACAGATCGCCGAAGATGTCTCCAAAGATATCTCCCATATCTGCGCCATTAAAATCAAATCCGCCAAAACCGCCGGCTCCGCCGCCCTGTTCAAAAGCCGCATGTCCGAACTGGTCATATTGACGTCTTTTATCCGGATCAGATAAAACTGCATATGCCTCAGAAGCCTCTTTAAATTTCTTTTCTGCCTCTGCATCTCCCGGGTTCATATCGGGATGATATTTTTTGGCAAGCTGACGGTAGGCTTTTTTCAGTGTTGCTTCATCTGCCCCCCTGTCCACTCCCAGAACCTCATAATAATCTCTCTTTGTCTCTGCCATAATCTCCTCACCTATTATCCCAAGTTATTACTCACATGGAAGACTGCTGTAAAACCACAATATACCCGGGCTCACAATGCTGCTTTTCCCGGAAAACATATCCGCTTTCCGGGAAATACATGCATCGAAAGTACCGGGCGTTATTTTTTCACATCAGCCTTTTTGTATCTTACACTTCTTTGTAATCCGCGTCAATAACATCATCATCCGGATTGGAGTATCCTGCACCTGCAGCACCGCCCATATCCGGGCCTGCGCTCTGCGCGCCCTGTGCAGCCTGTGCCTGCTCATAAACTTTTGCAAATACCTTCTGGGCACTTTCCATCAGTTTTTCTTTTGCAGCTTTAATCTCTGCAACCTGTGCTTCTGTCATTTCCTCAGCATTTGTATTTTCAACCAGCTGCTTCAGAGCTGCAATGTCAGCCTCAACAGCAGTCTTGTCATTTGCATCAATCTTATCGCCAACTTCTTCCAGAGCTTTTTCTGTCTGGAATACGATAGCGTCTGCATCATTTCTTGTGTCGATTGCCTCTTTACGTTTCTTGTCCTGAGCTTCGAATTCAGCAGCCTCTTTCACTGCCTTCTCTATATCTGCGTCAGACATATTTGAACCGGATGTAATTGTGATGTGCTGTTCTTTTCCTGTTCCCAAATCTTTTGCAGATACATTTACGATACCGTTTGCATCGATATCAAATGTAACTTCAATCTGCGGAACACCACGTCTTGCAGGCGGGATACCATCCAGTCTGAACTGTCCAAGAGACTTGTTATCTCTTGCAAACTGTCTTTCGCCCTGTACAACATGGATATCAACTGCTGTCTGGTTATCTGCTGCTGTTGAGAACACCTGGCTCTTCTTTGTCGGGATCGTTGTATTTCTCTCGATCAATCTTGTTGCAACACCGCCCATTGTCTCAATAGACAGAGAAAGCGGAGTAACATCCAAAAGAAGAATATCGCCTGCACCGGCATCGCCTGCCAGTTTACCGCCCTGGATTGCAGCACCCAGTGCAACACATTCATCCGGATTCAGAGTCTTGCTTGCTTCCTGACCTGTCAGGGATTTTACCTTATCCTGAACAGCCGGAATACGTGTGGAACCACCTACAAGAAGAACCTTTCCAAGTTCGGAAGCAGTAATGCCCGCATCTTTCAGAGCATTCTGTACCGGAATAGTTGTTCTTTCAACCAGATCATGTGTCAGTTCGTCAAATTTTGCTCTTGTCAGAGTCATATCAAAATGCTTCGGTCCCTCTGCTGTTGCGGTAATAAACGGCAGGTTAATATTTGTTGTAGTTGCGCTGGAAAGTTCTTTTTTCGCCTTCTCAGCGGCCTCTTTCAGTCTCTGGAGAGCCATCTTATCAACAGAAAGGTCCACACCTTCTGCTTTTTTGAATTCTGCGATCATGTAATCTGTAATCTTCTGGTCAAAGTCATCACCGCCAAGTCTGTTATCACCATTAGTTGCCAGAACTTCAATGACACCTTCACCGATTTCAATAATGGATACATCAAATGTACCGCCGCCCAGGTCATAAACCATGATCTTCTGTTCTTTTTCATTGTCCAGGCCATATGCCAGCGCTGCTGCTGTCGGCTCATTGATAATACGCTTTACTTCAAGGCCTGCAATCTTTCCTGCATCTTTTGTTGCCTGACGCTGCGCATCATTAAAATATGCCGGAACTGTGATAACGGCTTCTGTCACTTTTTCGCCAAGATAGTTTTCTGCATCTGCTTTCAGCTTCTGAAGAATCATAGCTGAAATCTCCTGCGGTGTATAGCTCTTTCCGTCAATTGCCACTTTATAATCTGTTCCCATGTGTCTTTTGATGGAAGAAATTGTCTTGTCAGCATTTGTTACTGCCTGACGTTTTGCCGGTTCACCGACAAGCCTTTCACCTGTTTTAGAAAATGCCACTACAGACGGTGTTGTTCTTGCGCCTTCTGTATTTGTAATAACGGTGGGCTTACCGCCTTCCATAACTGCTACACAGCTGTTTGTTGTACCTAAGTCAATACCGATAATTTTGCTCATAATTTTTTCCTCCTGAAATATATGATTTATTTTATAACTTCTAATTTGCTACTTTAACCATACTGTGTCTTACCACCTGATCTTTGTAGGTATAACCTTTTAAAAACTCTTCTACTACCACATTGTCTCCGGCTTCCTCATCATCCACATGCATTACCGCATTATGGAAATTCGGATTGAACTCACATCCCACAGCTTCAATCGGCTTTACGCCCAGCTTATCCAGCATCTCCTGCACCTGTTTGTAAATCTTATTCATGCCGTCCACAAAAGGATCTGCCATATTTTCTTCCGGGATTCCTGCCAGTCCCCGTTCAAAATTATCCACTACCGGAAGGAACTGTTCTATCACACTTTTTGCTCCCATATCGAACATTCCTGATTTTTCTTTTTCAGAACGTTTGCGGAAATTGTCAAACTCTGCCATCTGACGTTTTACGCGATCTGTCAGTTCCTCTATCAGCAGCTCATTTTTATCTTTTTTCTTTTTTCCTTCTTCCTCCTGCACTTGCGGATTTTCATCTTCCTTTACCTCATCTGCAGGTTCCGAAGTCGCCTCCTGCGCTGCGTCCTCTGTTATATTTTCCGCTGCATCCTCAGTTTCTTCGTCCATGTTTTTCTCCATGTTTTCTTCTGCCACCAGCAATCGCCGCCTTTCTTAAATATGTTCTATATTTTTCACTCTCTTCCGAATATGGAATCCAGCTGAGATTTTAATGTCTTTAAAGAATCTACTACTTTTTCGTAATCCATTCGTTTTGGTCCTATGATGCCAATCGTACCCTGCATGCCCGCACCGAGTTCATAAGTCGCTGTCACCACGCTGCAATCTTTCATAGTCCGCACCGGTGTCTCATTTCCTATATAAACCTGGATACCAGTATTATTTTCCGCCTCCATCGATTCGTTAATGAGATTCGCCAGTTCTTTCTTTTCCTCAAACGCATTGATCAGTTCACTGGCCCGCCCGCTGTCAGAAAGTTCCGGATACTTGAAAATGTTTGTAGCTCCGCTTGTGTAAATCTCCATATCTTCATCGGTCTGGATAGCATCTGCCACCGCATCAAGAACCTGACTTATGATTTCGCTGTGAATCCCCGCCTGTTCTTTTAATCGAGTGATCATTCCAAGATTAATCTCTTCGATCGCCAGACCATTCAAACTGGTGTTCAACAGAATATTCAATTTCAGGATCATCTCTCCGTTCAGCCCATGTTCCAGATGAAGGATCTTATTTTTTACAATATTTCCTTCTGATACTATTACAGCCAGAAGCTGTTCTTCATTAATAATAGAAAGCTGTATAAATTTAAGCTTTGCTGTATGGTACCTCGGAGCAGAAATCATTGTGGCATAATTCGTATTATTTGCCAGTACTCTTACCACCTGTTTCAAAAGATTTTCCATCCTGTCCTGGCGCTGGATCAGCAATTCCTGCCGTTCCCGGACTTCCTGCTCTTTTTCTTCCATAAGATAATCTACATACAGGCGATACCCCTTATCCGAAGGGATTCTTCCCGCTGAAGTATGAGGCTGGATGATCAACCCCATTTCCTCCAGATCTGCCATTTCGTTTCGAATGGTTGCGGAACTGAGATTCAGATCCTCATACTTGGAAATCGTCCTTGAACCCACCGGTTCGCCGGTTTCCAGATAGGTTTTGATGATAGCGCAAAATATTTTCCATTTTCTGCCATCTAACTGCATCCCGTGTTCCTCCTTTTCTTTGTTAGCACTCTTTTGTGTCGAGTGCTAACATTTACGTTTTTAAGATATCATTATAATATCCACTTGTCAATATCTTTTTGCAATTTTTTTTGTCGAAATGCTTCCCTTTCTTTTATTTGACATTTTTTGTAAATATGATAAACTTATTTCATAATTTAATACATATATGAAAGGAACCCGCAATGAAGATACGAAATTATCTTACGATTCTGTTTGCGGTAGTAGCTATCATTGGTCTGGCTGCACTTGCCGGATATATGACACTCTATATCGCAGATGATTCCAACCCACTCAAGCAGCAGGTTATGCAGGTATTTCATCTTGATGCACAGGATGATGCTGATGATTCCGCTCCGGAAACTTCTCCGGAGACGGACAGCGCCTCTGCTGTGAAAGAACATTCCATTCTGTTTGTCGGAGATTCCAGAACACTTGGTATGAAAGATGCCGTAAATGATAACTGTATTTATCTCGGAGCCGAAGGAGAGGGATATGAATGGTTTACATCCTCCGGTATCTCTTCTATGGTACAGATACTCGAAAGCAACCCGACACAGCAGGTTGTATTTAACCTTGGGGTAAATGATCCCAAGAATATCAGCCTTTATATCGATACATATACTTCTCTTATGAACCAGTATCCGGACACCCCATTTTATCTGATGTCCGTTAATCCGTTAGATGATAAAGGCGAATACAATACCACTAACGAAATGGTAGAAATATTTAATGCTACACTGGAAAGTTCTTTCCCCGACAACTATCTGGACTGCTATTCCTATATGACACAGAATGGATTTGAAACCGTGGACGGCCTCCATTATACAGAAGATACCTACAGAAAAATCCATAATTATGTTGTAGACAAAATCGCATAAGAATTCAAAAAGAGTTTCGCACTCCTGCGAAACTCTTTTTCTATGATCCCTCATTCTTTCAAATTCTAAACCAGATAAATATATCCTCTTAAAGATCTTCCACCTGCCCAGTTATAAATACTCTGATACTTAAATATAATATTTGATCTTGCACTGTTAGGTTTTGTGGAACCAATGGTAAAACCTGATTCAGACACGTAGGGCACACCGTTTATAATCTTTTCTACTACTGCAATATGTGCATTGCCATCTGAACCATAATTAAAGACTGCCAATGCTCCGACTTTCGGCTGCTTTCCATACTTAAATTTTTTCAGAGCAACGTTCGTATTATAAATACCAACCGGATCTCCCCCGAAAATCGCCTGTACTTTAGTGATATTGCCGCCCGCTTTAGCCACGATTTCCATGGCACGTCCGCAGGCATACCATGTACAGTTTCCAAGTACGTATCCGCCTCCGCTGCTCTTTCCGGTCGGTGCAAGGCTGTTATATTTATAATAGATATTATAATTCTTATTATAAAAATATTTATTGCTTGCAGCCGGTCTTCCCGTTCTCGCAACAAATCCTGCCGGTACTGTCACCGTTCCTGTCGTATTTAAATAAGAGCCATTATTATCCGTTGTATTAGAGCCGGTTGAACCAGGCGTTGTACTTGTTGTTGCTTTCTTTATGGTGATCGTACGGTAAATTACATTTGCCGTCTTGCCCTGAGCATCTTTTGCCGTAACTTTGAACTTATAAGTTCCCACCGCCAGCTTATTAAACAGCATCTTTGCATCCAGCGCACTGTTCTTCAGGTTATAAGATGTCTTCTGCGGTTTTACCGTAGCAGAATAAACTGTTTTTCCGGATGCATTTGTAATAAGCGCCGATACGGATGCGAGCTTATAGGTGGACTTGATCGTACCGCTGATCGCATAAGAAGCCCCCCGTGAAAGAGCAATGTTGGTACTCGGTCTGGGATTTACGATTTTAATCTGCCCGTTTCCCACAACGGTAAACTTTTTATTCAGCACACGTTTGGTGTTACCGTTCTGCCCAACACAGAACACTCTGTAATAATATGTACCTACCGGAAGATTTCCGAATACGACATAAGGATCCGCCACAGAAATATCACATGTCTTTGAATTGACATTTTTAATTTCGTATCTGATCGGAAACTTTTTAGTGACCGGATTATAAACCAGTACACGCACTTCTTTCAGTTTTGTTTTAGCCGTAACCTTTCCTTTAACAATAAAGGATGCACCCTTTTTAAGAGTAGCAGGCTTTGTCGCCCCGGAAATAGATGCTTTTAAAGTTGCCGCATTTACCGCAGTCGGTATGGCAAGCACAAGAAGCATCATCAAAATAAAACCTGAGAATTTACTCTTTCTTTTCATAAATCAGTCCCCATAATTACAATATATAGTAATAAATATATAATTATTTCTATATATTGTCAAACTTTTTTAATATGTTACAGGTTGATTATACTATCTTTCGCTTCTTTTTGCAATATCTTTGATATTTTTTTCATATTTTTGTAAAATCTGTAAAAAAAATTAATCCATCAGGAACCGCGATAGAACATAATTGCTGATGTCCGTTCCATATGATGTCAAACAGATTCTCCCTCTCTCCTGTTTAACCAGGCGCTGATTTTCCAGTTTTTTCAGAATATCTCCATAAATATTCTGAAGGGTCCTGCCAAAATATTTTTCAAAATCCGCTTCACGAATACCTTCTGTCAGACGAAGTCCAAGGAACATAAACTCTTCCATCTGTTCTTTTATGCTCAGCTGCTCCTTTTCGGCAAAACACTCTTCCCCGCATTCTATCCGCTTCATATATTCCTCAAGATCATCCGTGTTTTTAAACCTCCACTCATCCATCAGGGAAGATGCCCCAAGGCCGAATCCACGATACATCTTTCGCTGCCAGTATCCGCAATTGTGCCTGCACTGTCTGCCTTCCTTCGCATAATTTGAAATCTCGTACCGGTGATACCCATACTGTGATAAAATCTGTGCTGTTCGTTCATACATAAGGCGTTCTTCTTCCTCGGACGGCAGGAAAACACAGCTGCCTCCCTTTTCTCTCTTTTCATCTTCCCGCCCATACAATTCATAAAACGGCGTTCCTTCTTCTATAATAAGGCTGTATGCAGATATATGCTCCGGATTTAATGCTGCTGTCTTTTCCAGCGTATTCTCCCAGCTTTGAATCGTCTGTCCCGGAAGAGCCGACATCAGATCCACGTTAATGTTTTTAAATCCTGCCTCCCTGGCCATCTGATAACTTTTCTGAAAGCTCTCCCATGTATGGATACGTCCCAGAGATCTCAGTTCCCCATCATCTGCCGATTGGAGGCCAAAGCTTAACCGGTTGATCCCGGCCATATAATATAAGGTAAGTTTTTTCTCATCCACGGTACCCGGATTACACTCCACACTGATTTCCGCATTTTCCATAAATACAAACTTTTTTTTCAGTGCATCCAGAATCCGGACAATCTGTTCTCCCGGAAGAACAGACGGGGTTCCGCCGCCAAAAAAGACCGATGAAACCACGCAGTTTCCCCGGTCTTGTGACTGCTCTATTTCTTTTATCAGACTGTCCACATACCGCTTTTTTACGCTTTCCTCTGCCGGAAAAGATAAAAAATCACAATAACTGCATTTTCGCACACAAAACGGTATGTGAACATATAATTCCAATTCTTTCATCAATAATCCTCTGCCCTATTTATCGTCCAGCTTCAGCACGCTCATAAACGCCTTCTGCGGAATTTCCACATTGCCTACCTGACGCATGCGCTTCTTTCCTTCCTTCTGCTTTTCCAGAAGTTTCTTCTTACGGGTAATATCACCGCCGTAACATTTTGCAAGCACGTCTTTTCTCATGGCCTTTACCGTCTCCCGGGCAATGATCTTGCTTCCTATCGCAGCCTGGATCGGGATTTCAAAAAGCTGGCGCGGAATCTCTTCTTTCAGCTTCTCACACATCCTGCGGCCCCGCTCATAAGCAGTAGCGCCGTGAACGATAAAGGAAAGTGCATCCACTTCTTCTTTGTTCACCAGGATATCCAGTTTTACCAGCTCTGATCTCTCATATCCCTTCATCTCATAATCAAAAGATGCATATCCTCTCGACCGGGATTTCAGGGCATCAAAGAAATCGTAAATAATCTCGTTTAATGGAAGATCATATTTCAGAAGAGCTCTTGTCTCTTCCATATATTCCATTCCAAGATAGGTTCCCCTACGCTCTTCACAAAGCTGCATGATGGCGCCGATAAATTCCGTAGTCACCATGATCTCCGCGCTGACCACCGGCTCTTCCATGTACTCGATTTCTGACGGATCAGGAAGGTTGGAGGGGTTTGTCAGTTCAATAACCTCTCCATTTGTCTTGTGGACTTTGTAAATAACACTGGGAGCCGTGGTAACCAGATCCAGATTGTACTCCCTCTCCAGACGCTCCTGAATAATCTCCAGGTGAAGCAGCCCCAGAAATCCGCATCGGAAACCAAAGCCAAGGGCGATAGATGTCTCCGGCTCAAACTGCAGAGAAGCATCATTAAGCTGGAGCTTTTCTAAAGCGTCACGAAGATCCGGATACTTTGCCCCATCAGCCGGATACATTCCGCAATATACCATGGGATTAACTTTTTTATATCCCGGCAGCGGCTCGGCACAGGGATTTTTTGCATCCGTTACAGTATCACCTACACGAGTATCCTTCACATTTTTCAGACTTGCCGTGATATATCCTACCATACCTGCCGGAAGTTCCTCACACGGAATAAACTGTCCGGCGCCGAAATATCCCACTTCCACCACTTCTGCCTTCGCTCCTGTGGCCATCATCAGGATCTCTGTTCCCTTCTTCACCGTACCTTGTTTAATCCTGCAAAAAACAATAACGCCTTTATATGAATCATAGATAGAGTCAAAAATAAGGGCCTGCAGCGGTGCAGTTGGATCTCCGCCCGGTGCAGGGATCTTCTCTACAATCTGCTCAAGCACCTGTTCTACATTTGTCCCTGCCTTCGCAGAAATCTTCGGAGCATCCTGCGCTTCAATCCCGATCACATCCTCAATCTCATTAATAACACGTTCCGGGTCGGCGCTTGGAAGATCTATTTTATTAATGACCGGCATAACATCCAGATCATGGTCAAGCGCAAGATACACATTTGCAAGAGTCTGTGCCTCAATTCCCTGAGCTGCATCTACTACGAGAATTGCCCCGTCACATGCCGCAAGGCTTCTGGATACTTCATAATTAAAATCCACATGTCCCGGGGTATCGATCAGATTAAAGATATACTCTTCCCCATCATTTGCTTTATAAATGATTCGCACTGCCTGTGCCTTAATGGTAATCCCGCGTTCCCGCTCAAGTTCCATATTATCCAGTACCTGTGCCTGCATTTCTCTGCTTGTAAGAAGCCCCGTCTTCTCAATAATACGGTCTGCCAGAGTGGATTTTCCGTGATCTATATGCGCAATAATGCAAAAATTTCTGATTTTACTCTGATCTATCATCTTTCCTGTTTGTTCCTCCTGTCTGCGTGTCCTGCTGCGGGACACACATTTCAGAGGAATTGTAACATATTTCCGTCAAGTTTGTCTACTCCCCGCTCAGGACTTTATCCAGTATTTCCGCAAACGCCTCCATTGCATTCATCTCTTCTTCCAGAGTATTTAACTGTGTACCCGCTTCAAGCAGCAGACTTTTCGGCCGCAAATGAAGATTGAACCGGTATGCCATGAGATAAATATTTCTCATTAGCGTTGGCTCTGTTTCTTCTGCTTTCATCTGAAGCTGTAATGCCAGAGATAAGTTTTCCTCTATGTAAGGATTTGGCAGATACTCAATATCCTGCCCATCCGCAGTACGGCTCATTCCTGCTATGAACATCAGATTTGCCGCAGGTTTTCCATTATAATCTGTCACAAAATGAACGCCATCCACCCCATCCCTGTGCAGATCTATGACCACTTCAATGGACGGATTTTCTTCCAGAATCGCTTCCACCGCAGCCTGTGAATAATCGTATGCCACATTTCTGTCCAGGACACCATCTACCAGATCAAATACGCCTCTTTCGTGTATCACATTATATCCATATTTTTCAGAGAGTATCTGCGTCAGATAATCTCCCACACCCACGATCGTCGTACTTTCATCCCCTTCCACCGAATCAACAAAAGACTCCTGCGAATGAGTATGATAAATCAGTATCTGCGGCACCTGTGAATTCTTTTCTATCGTCATATCCATGGCAAGCAGCTTTTCCCCGTTCAATCGTTCCGGATCAATCGTTGTCGTCATATCCATGGAAAAATAATTATTCAAAAGATATTGAAAATCAAGCGTTCCGCTCTGCTCTTTTAAAAACTCTTCCATCTGCCTGGGCTGTTTATTTTCTTCCGCCTGGGCCTGGGCGCGAACGATCAGCTCATATTCTCCGGAGCTCTCCACCGTTGTATTTTCCGTCTGCCGTACGGCGTAACCATATACCGGGAAAACATTTTGAGAGAGCTCCTGCCATTTGTTTTCCTCTTCCTGATCTTCCTCATAGGAAAGGACGGGTATATAAGTACCCGCCGTCCATTTTTCCATTTTATTATATACTGCTGATAACAAAGGCGTATTTCTGAACAGCCCGTTTTCATCAGCAATCGAAATACCTCTTATTATAATATAACCCGCCAGTGCCGCAATGCAGCACACAAGTACAAACTGCACAATCCGATCCAGCAGCCTCATGATATCCACCTGCCTTTTCTACATGTATATGACACCTTGTCCCCATTTATGACAATGCCATATTAAGTCCTTCAGAAATTGTAAAACTGACACGTTTTATCGTTTCATCAATATCTTTTGGCGTCACAAACATCGTATTCAGATGAGGCGATATCTTCTCTCTTATCGACTGACTCTTCTCCTTTGTTTCGGCAGCCTGTTCTACAGAATCATTTACAATTGTGGCTGCGTCCACCACTGTCGGTACCCCTATGGCAATTACCGGCACTCCCAGCACTTCCTGATTGATCCCGTTTCTGTGATTACCAACCCCTGATCCCGGATTAATACCTGTATCTGTAATCTGTATGGTCCTGTTAAGACGTTTTGTACTTCTGGCTGCCAGGGCATCGATCACTATCACTATCTGCGGTTTTGTTTCTTCTACCACGCCTTTTATAATTTCCAGCGTTTCCATGCCTGTCTGTGCCATCACACCCGGGACGATGGCACTGACCAGCTTTTTGACTCCTTCCAGAGATGCCTTCCCATACTCTCTCACAATATGCCTGGTAATCTTCAGATTTCCCACTACACTCGGGCCCAATGCATCAGGCGTCACCTCCCGGTTTCCAAGCCCGACTACCAGCACAGTCTGTTCTTCCTCTCCCATGAGTTTCCTGAGATGTCCTGCCAGTACAGCAGAAATCTCTCTGTGATAATCCTCATCCTCTGCCGACATATTTGGAGCTTCAAGAGTAATGTAATTTCCCACCGGCTTTCCCATAGCTTTTGCACCGTTTTCTGTCACGATTCTTACAATTGTTGTGTAAATCTCTTTTTCTTCATCGGCAGACTCCTCAATCTGAACCCCGCGGATCTCCACATCATCTTCTTCAAAACTCTCTTTAGCCTCCAGCGCCAAATCGGTCCTCACGCTAAATTCTCCCAGCATAAAAGCCTCCTTACAGTTTTTGGATTTTTCATGAAATCCTTTTTCGCATTATTCTGTACGGATTTGCTGAAAATATGTATATGCACTTTGTCAGTTCTTCTATCCACGTCTGCGGATTCTTTCATAAAACCGCTTTTCCAGTTCCATGTCTACATTACTGTAATGCAGCAGATCTTCTTCACGCTCTTTGCATGCATCCTCCTTTGTTATTTTCCCTTCTCTTACCAGCTCTGAGAGTTCTCCGGTGCGCACAGGATATCCGTGTTTCTCTATGCTGCACTTCTCTGCCATTGGATGTGCCCAGCAGTCCGGATGGGGAACCGATGTTTCTGGTTTTTTCCAGCCAACATTTTTCTCCAGGAAGTCCATTTTTTCTTCCTCACCGATATCATGGTACATAAAATACGAAAGTGATGTCACCTGCACATTCTGCAGATAGTCCATCCTTCCCCTGGAAGCCGACTTTTCAGCCAGCTTTCCAAACATCTGGTACTCAAACTCCAATAAATTCCCTGAAATTTCAAATGGCTCTATGCCCTTCCTGGCATCTGCGGCCTGCAGGATCTGCGAACGCGTTCTTCCATTTACAATCAGCGGTATCCCATATTGCGAAGCAAGAAGATGACTGTAGTAATGACACAGGTGGAAACAGACACTGCAAAAATTGTGCATTAGTTTCATACTGGCCGAGTAATAATTTCTAAGCTGTGTTTCATTGACTGTTATGCGTATATGGTCCACATCCAGCTTATCCAGTAAAACTGCAATATTATTCTTTCCAAATTCTGTAGAAAATCCATTATCCAGCGTGTACGTCAACACCCGCATCCCGTATTTATGTTTTAACTGATATGTGATATAAGCGCCGTCTTTTCCTCCGCTTAATCCCACAATACAATCATATTTGGATCCCTGCGCCCCGGCTCTCTCCTTTGCCTGCATGACCTCTCTTTGAAACTGAGTCTCCAGGGCCTCATAATCTGTCAATATATCTTTGTGTTTTTCAAAAAAGCTGCAGTAATTGCATACCTGCGCTTCATTTAACCGCATTCCCTGATAGTTCTCCGGCAATCCGCATTTTACACAATATTTCAAATTTGTTCCTCCTTATACTCTTCCATTGAACCATAAAAATAGTCCCCTGGATTTTTGCTGGACACAATTTCCGACAGAAGTGTACTGAAAACCTTACTTCCCTCTGTGTTCAAATGTGTACTGTCCTTAAACTTGTCATTTGTAAAAACTGTTTTTCTCTCCTTATAGAGAATGAAATTATAATATTCTGCACCAAATTCTTCTGCCAGACCGCCCAAAGTTTCATTCAGATCATCCATATCTCCCGCCCCATCCACAAACGGCTGGCTGAGCGGCATAAATACCCATGTCAGCTGAATTTCATTCTCATTACAAAATTCTGTTATCTTTTTCAGGTAAGTTAAAGATTCCTGCTGCAGCTGTGATATGCCCAGTTCCTTATCCCAATATTTCCCGTCCGCATTTCTCTCCTGGCCTTTGCCGGCATATTTTTTGCTGCTGGTGCGCCATCCGCGTTTTCCATACCGGCTGCTGCTTTTCCTTCCGGAGAGCTTGCTCCTGATATTTGTTTTTACTTTCGAAAATGCCATATATGTTTCCACCCTGGTCGAAAACAACAGCGAGGACACAAAAACCGGTTCTCTGCCAACCGCCATAAGATACCGCATTTTCCATACAGGTGAACAAAAATTTTCTGCCGCTGAAACATATGCTTCATCCGGCATTTCCTCCTTCAACATGGAAATTGACAGCCCCAAATATACCTTTTTTATTGGATTTTGTTCTGCAGTTTCTCTTAAAAGATAGTAAACGCCGGATAAAGTCTGCTGACTGGTTCCCAGATTAAAACTGTTTGTGCCAAGTTTTTCGTCCAGCAGCGCAGGACAAAATCCCCTGTATGTCAGAGAATTGCCGCAATACAATGTATCCAGAGTTCCCTGAAGTTCTTCCCTCTCCTGGCGTGATACGACCGTAAATGCTTTCCATTCCTGATAGCAGAAGCGAATCCCCCACTCTAAAAGAACTGTAAACAAAACCAGCGCCACAGCCCGAAAAAGTATTTTTTTAAAACTGCGCATAGGCAAATCCTCCCGTCATAGAAACATTAAACTGCCCAAACAGCAGAATCATCGCAAGCACTCCCAGATAGCATATCCATCTCACCAGCGTGTACTTCTGTGCCAGCAAGTCTCTGACTGGCTGTTTTTCCTGGATCACATCCACAGCAAATACGATTAAAACAGCAAATCCAAGACACATGGCGTCTCCTTTTCCTATGCCCGGCAGCACTTCGTCCCAGCCCCCAGGCAGACGTATATCTGTAAATATTTTCCTGATCACTCCTGCCATAGCTGCAGTATCCTTCGGTCCCGGAAACACTTTTAAAAGACATACCAGCAGGAAGGTCCTCACCATGCAGAATATCTGCCATCCCCGGCTTTTCACGGGTATACGGAAAGCTTTTTTCCAGGCATCAAAATATGGCTGCATGACCATGGCTCCCATGATAAAAAACCCGTTGGCAGCTCCCCACAGTACATAACGCCAATTCGGTTCATGCCATAATCCTGTGCATGTCCAGACAAACAACAGCGCAAAAAGTGACGGAAACAGCTTTCCTATCCTTACTCCGAAATGCTTCCTTCCAAATTTTCCAAACCGAACTGCTGCGGATGAAATCGCCAGCGGATAAAACATGTAATCCCGAAACCATGCACACAGTGTAATATGCCAGCGCCTCCAATATTCTGCCAGCGATTTTGAAAAAAAAGGCCGCTTAAAATTTTCCGCTATGTGTATTCCAAACAATTCAGAAGTTCCCGCCACGATATCCATATAACCGGAAAAATCTGCATACATCCATACCGTCATATATATACATGCCAGTGCACAGGATACCCCGCCTAATGTTTCATATCCATCAAAGAGACTCTGCATGGCCGGATGAAGATTATCTGCAATCACAAGCTTCTTAAAAAATCCCCACAGAATTCTCTGGCAGCCATAAGACAGATTGTGGTATCCCATTCGATGCCCTTCATAAAGTTGTGCGGCCATGGGCTGATAACGGTTCACAGGTCCCTGGGTCATCTGAGGGAAATACATCAAAAACAGCAGCAGACGCGCCGGATTTTTCTGCGCCTGGACCTTACCTTTATAGACATCTGCCACATAGCCCACAGCAATCAATGTATAATAAGATATCCCCAGAGGCGCAGTAAAAAAACCGCTATATTTCAAAACCAGGAGCAATCCCAGATTGAATACCACCGCGGCTGCCAAAATTATTTTCTTTTTTATCTTTTCCTGTGTTTCCATCAGCATTCCGGCAATCCAGATACACATTGCCGATAAAAATACATATACGGGAGATGCTGCACATGCCTGTATATAGAATATAACGCTGGCGGCCAGAAGGACCAGCCAGCGATATTTTACAGGGAAAACAACATAATAAAACAAATATATACCTGCCAGAAACACTAAAAAAAACAGTGAATTGACGGTCATTTTACTCCCCCTGTTTTTAATCTCTGAATCAATTTATAGATATCTTCCGCTGAATTAAAATTCTCCGGTTCCAGTTCCTCAAAGGGAATATCCACCTGAAAACTGCTGTTGATCTCACCTATCAGCGATACAATATCAAAAGAATCCAAAACAGCATCATCCAGCAATGCCTTTTCTTTCTCAAAATCCACATCCGGCCTTATTTCTCTTAAAATTTTCATCAATTGTTCCATGAATATGCCTCCTCTTTCTTCTGTTCTTTTATATTTTTCAATTCAAAATCGTTGTCTGTTATGTGATAACCTTCAAAAATATATCTCCTGCCGTCACGTTCAAAATACGGCTGTCCGACTACCGACAGCCCTCCGTAATCGTATGCCCTCAGAAAAGCACTGATTTCTGAAAATGGCCTGTCCAAATCCAGTTTTCCATCCTCCGGTCTTTCCCATGAGTAACGCATCTTTTGCCGCCGGCCTTCCTGCGGCAAAAGCGTTGGCTTGCCTCTTAACATACTTTCCAGGATTTCTTCAAACGCCTGAGCCGCCAGATAACACTGTTTCCTGAAGACTCCGATAGCCGTACTGGTCTTATTAAGCGGCATCTCTTTTTGAATCAGTATATCTCCGCCATCCACCCGGTCTGATATCATATGCCATGTAATTCCTGTCTTCGCATCTCCTTCATAAATTGCCCACATCTCCGCATTTCTGCCCGGATGAGCAGGAAGCAGCGCCTGGTGACAATTCACTGCAAAAAGATAAGCATTTTCCAGCACATCTGCCGGCAAAATCCAGGGATTAACAGCACTTACTACCAGGGTCGGCGCACAAACCTGTGTCAGGTACATCCGTATTTCATCGTATGGCCTGCGTCTGTACACTATGCCCTGCGCAAGGCATTGGCGTTCCAGCGTTTTTCCTGCCTGCTCTCCTGTATCAAGAACAGTGCAGTTCACCTTCTTCTCTTTAAGAAGCTTTGCGCATTGAAAAGCCAGTGTGCCTGTTCCCAGCACGACAGCCTCCTGATAAATGATTTCATTTTCTCCACCGGTAAATCTCTGCTTCAGATAAACGCGGTCTGTCTTTCCTCTTTGATTCATCGGCATCCGCTTCATCCATATAAGCCGGTTGGGACACATATATTTTGGAAGATACTCCTGCAGCTCTTTTGCAATTTTAACATCACATTCCTCTTCTGCTTCGTAAATAAAAATAATTTTCCTGCTCTGCTCATCATACTGACAGCAGCAGCGCCGTATATATGGCAGCGCAGATGCCGCTCTCTCAATCTCAGCAAGCTCGATTCGATGTCCCATGTGCTTAATCTGCCAGTCCCGTCTGGCTGCAAACATCAGCTCTCCCCGTTCATTCCAGCTTCCATAATCACCCGTATGATAAACCAGGTCCGGATAATTATTATGACGGGGATTTTGTTTGAACGCCGCTGCAGAAGCCTCAGGATTCCGGTAATATCCATGGGCAAGGCAGGTTCCTCTCACGCAGATTTCTCCTGTCATTCCCTTAGATATCTCGCTGCCATTTTCATTTAAAAGCATGATTTCCGTATTTCTGAAAGGTTGTCCGACAGGCAGCTGCTCCCTGTCGGAAAATTCTCTGTCCAATATATAATAAGTACAGTTACATGTGATTTCCGTAGGACCGTACAGGTTAACATACATTGCTTCCGGAAGATAAGACCGCCAGTAATTCAATACTTTCACCGGCATTACCTCGCCCGAAAACATAACTTTTCTCAAAAACCGCGGTGTCTCTTTTTCCAGTACCTTCATGGACGAAAGAATTTCCATTGCTGATACCGCCCAAATAGTTGTTGTCACCTTATGCTTATTCAGATAGGGCACCAGCCTTTTGGGAATTGAAAACATTGACTGCGGCACGATATACATGGTCGCTCCATTTTTTAATGTGCTGTAAATATCTTTTACCGACACATCAAAGTCAAAGGGTGCCTGGTTTGCAAAAACCTCATCACTGCTAAATCCAAACGTATCCGCAAATTGCTCCACCAGGTCGATGACAGAGCGGTGACAGATCAGTACGCCTTTGGGAATCCCCGTGGAACCGGAAGTAAACATCAGATACAGCGGGTCCGTGTCCAATTTTGATGACCGTATCTGACGCAAACGTTTTTCATCAATTCCGGAGTATATTCTGTCTTCGCGTATCAGCAGTCTGTCTTCTTCCACAACTTTTGTAAACTTCTCAGTATAGACCTTCGGCACTACTGCCAGAACCGGGGCAGCGGCCTCTGCAATTGCTCTGATACGTGCCAAAGGCTGTTTTACATCCACCGGAACATAAAAATTTCCGCTGTACACAATTCCAAGAAAAATAATAAGGCATTCCACCGTATGATCCGCAGCTGCCAATATCGGCTGATTATTATAACCATACGAAGCAATCCATGTTCCTGCTTCCTTTGCCGCCTTCACCAAACCGCTATAGGAAATCTCCTGTATATCATCTCCAAAAGCTGTTTTGTCCGGAAACTGTTTCTCAGCGTTCTCAAGGTAGTCCAAAACATTTGTTATCATATCTTCTTCCTCCCGAATAAATTTTATTACAGAATTATGATGTAAATATGATATAATTTTGATGTAAATATGTTTTTTCATAACATTTTTGCATTATATTTGTAATAAAAAAATGTGATTTTTGTATTGACAGACCACACCTTCTGCACTAAAATATATTCGTATGTTTATGTTAGAACGTCCGTGTCCGAGTTTAACATAACGGAATGATAATAGAAAATATTTTGGAGGTGTCTGGGAATTGGCTAACATTAAATCTGCTAAGAAACGTATTTTAGTAAACAGAACAAAATATGAGCGCAATAAATCTATCCGCTCTGCTGTGAAGACAGCTATCAAAAAAGTAGAAGCTGCTGTAGCTGCAAAAGATAAAACTGCTGCAACTGCTGCTCTGCTGAATGCTACATCTGTTATTGATAAAGCAGCTACAAAAGGCGTTTATCACAAAAACAATGCAGCCAGAAAAGTTTCCCGTCTGGCAAAAGCTGTAAATTCACTTTAATAGATTGACAGGTCTGCTGCCTGTCCAATAAAATGAATCCAAATTAAAAGACCATCGGCCCGTCATCCGATGGTCTTTTTTTAATCCAGTTTGATATTGGCAAGGGCATTTGCAAATGCATTATTAACAGGCTCCTTTGCTTCCTTTTGCTGCTGTCTCATATATTTTTGCACATCCCGTTTGCTGACGCCCGCTCCTTCTTTTTCCCGCCGCGCCTGAAATGCAGAAAGCTTCTCTTTATATCCGCACTTGCAAATAAATGTCTTTTCACCATTCTTTTCATACATCTCCATCTTTTTATGGCAATTCGGACATCTTGCATTTGTCACCCTGGAAATCACTTCCCGATGACCGCATTCCCTGTCCTGACAAACCAGCATTTTTGCCTGCTTTCCGTTTGCTGACAACATTCGCTTTCCGCAGACCGGGCATTTATGATTTGTCAGATTATCATGACGGAAAACCCCGCTGTCTTCCCTGATCTCATTTACAATTTCCTGCGTATAGGCTTCTATTTCATTCATAAAACTGATCCGCTTCATTTGCCCCTGGGAGATTTTTAGAAGCTTTCTTTCCCAGTCAGCCGTAAGCTCCGGAGTACGCAGCTCAGCCGGCACCAGCTGCAGCAGCTGCTTTGCCTTGCCTGTCAGATGTATCTCATTTCCGCGTTTTTCCATCATAAATGTGTTAAAAAGCTTCTCTATGATATCCGCCCTTGTGGCCACAGTCCCAAGACCGCCCTTTTCCATGGCAGTCAAAAGTCCCGCCTCTGTATAGTGTGCAGGCGGGTTTGTCCTGCCTGTTGTAATCTGCGCATTCACGATTTTCAGCATCTGTCCCTGTTTCATCTGCGGCAATGTCTGTTCTGACAGAAACTCTTCACTGTCTTCTTCATCCTTTTGCGCTTCATACACCTCTCTCCAGCCCGGACTTTTCACAACTTTCCCTTTTGCCGCGAATTCCTCCCCGGCGCATTCTGCTCTAAGTGCAGTCTGCAGATACACGCACGGCGGATACAGCACACACAAAAATCTGCGCACCACAAGATCATAAATCCTGCGTTCTTCATTGCTCATCTTATCCAGCTGCACAAACTGTTCTGTAGGAATGATCGCATGGTGGTCTCCCACCTTTTGATTATCTACAAAACTCTTATTTGTCTTTACCGGCTGCATAATAAGTTTTCCCGCAAGCTGCCTGTAAGGTCCGATATTTACAGCTTTTAGCCTGTCCTTCAACGTTGCGGCCACATCATCTGTAAGATATCTTGAATCTGTTCTCGGATAAGTCAGCACTTTATGATGCTCATAAAGACTCTGCATGATATTCAGTGTCTGCTTTGCGGAATATCCAAATTTCTTATTGGCATCCCTCTGCAGTTCCGTCAGATCGTAAAGACCGGGAGCGTAAGTTTTCTTTTCTGTATCTTTTATCTCCTTAACAGTAAGCCGGCCTTCCCTAACTCTGCGGTAAACGTCCTCGATCCGCTCTCTGGAAAAGCTCCTGAAACTTCCGTTTTTCCTGTCCTGCCAGGTCCAGCGTACTTTTCCGTCAGACACCTGCACGCCATAATATTCCTGGGGGACAAATTTTTTGATTTCCTCTTCCCTCTGGGCAATCAGCGCCAGAGCAGGTGTCTGCACACGTCCGCAGGAAAGCTGCGCGTTATGTTTACAGGTCAATGCCCTGGTTCCGTTTATTCCCACCAGCCAGTCCGCCTCTGCCCTGCAGACAGCCGCCGCATAGAGGTTATCGTATTTTCTTCCATCCACCAGATTTTGAAAGCCATCCCGGATTGCCTTGTCCGTCACTGACGAAATCCAGAGACGTTTTATGGGCTTACGGCATCCTGCTTTTTCAAGAATCCAACGCGCCACCAGTTCTCCCTCTCTGCCTGCGTCTGTGGCAATAATAATCTCATTTATATCTTTCCGGTAAATCTGGGTCTTCACCGCATTATACTGCTTTGCACTCTGGCGAATGACCACCAGCTGCATCTTTTCCGGCATCACCGGAAGCATATCCATGTCCCACTTCGCATATTTTTTGTCATATTCCTCCGGATCTGCCAGTGTGACCAGATGGCCCAGTGCCCAGGTTACCACATATTTACTGCCCTCCAGCGCGCCGTTTCCCTTACCTGAACATCCAAGGACCCGGGCTATATCCCGTGCTACCGAAGGCTTTTCTGCAATTACAAGTGATTTCATGATTCTCTCCTGATCAGCCAATCGTTTCTTTCAATTTTGAAATTGTATTATCCATATCTGTCGGAATCAGAATTTCGTCCTGCACATAATATTCATTATCGTAGGGAATGTGCAGTTCTTCCACATCAAATTCCTGTATATCCGCAAATTTAGGAAGCAGTGCAAGAATTGAAAGAGGGTTTATATCGCTTTCCATAAAAGGAAGTATTTCCAAAAAGCTCTGTATCATCTCATCCATGCCTGCCGATTCTTCCTTTTCAAACAATCCCATCATGATTTCTCTCTGACGTCCTGTCCGTCCGAAATCATTGGTACCGCCCGTATAACGGTTGCGGGCATATCCCACCGCCTGATATCCATCCATATGGACCAGCCCCGCGGCCTCAATAAGATGCTCCTCCGCAGGAACACCATCCGCCTCACACATTACCTTTATATAGTCGTTCGAAACCAGTCTCTCTTCTTCACTGATCTCCATATCCACGCCGCCCAGAGCATCCACGATCTCCCTCATAGAAGAGAAATCCACCATGGCATAATTATCAATATCCACCTTATAATTTGCCTCTATCGTTTCCACACAGAGTTCTGCTCCGCCGTTGGCACAGGCTGCATTCAATTTGCGCACTCCCACTCCGGGAATGTCCGCATAGAGATCCCGCAAAAAAGAAGTCAGAAAAATCGTCTGTTTATCAAAATTCACTGTGACAAGCATCATAACATCCGCATTACCGTTCCATGAATCATCTCTGCGATCCACCCCGATCAAAAGAATATTAAACGGTTTTTCTGCAGATTCCTCCGTCATTTCTGTCTCCTCATATGCAGATACCGGTATCATGCCCAGACAAAAAATCAGCATTAACATACCTGCCAGGATTCTTTTTCTCATGTTCTTACCCCCGCTTCTTATTGTTGACGTTACACAGTATAGCACACTCCTTTCTAAAAACAAAGAAAAAGTGCTCAAATATTTTGGCACTTTTTCCATGTACACTCCCATTTTTACATATTCTTTTCTATGCAGGCTCTTCAAGAATCTCCCTTATTGTTTCTTTGAGCATTTCCTTTACTAAAAGTTTCAGCTGAGATTCTGTTATTCCAACAATCTCTTCTTTTTTCTCTTCCACTTTTTCTTCCTTTTTTACCGGAACAGGATTATTTTGTTCTGAAATTCTCATATACAGCATTTTTAAAGATGCTGAATTAGAGCAGTTTACAAATCCGATATAATGATCTACGATTTCAAAATCTGTCTTACAATTCCTGGCCAAATCAAAAGCATGACGGATAGAACGCTCTACCCGTGCCGGTGTAGAATCATTTTTTCTTGCAATCATATAATACAGGTAGGTATATTTTACGTTCCTGTTCTCCTCGCTGTCCAGGATCAGTAAAGCATCCGTAATATATCGGAATCCATTAATGCTTGCCGGTATCCCCATCTCAATCAAAACATTTTCAATTTGGTTTTTGTTCATAATCGTACCCCTCATTTCGTATTTTTTGTTTTATGTCGCATATACATATGTAATATGGGAGTATATGTCTTTTGATAAATCTATTATATTATCGAAAAAGACTGTTAAAAAGTGACTGAACTGTCCTTATTTTTGTATTTTATTGCCAAATCAGATTTTTACTCATAAATTTACAAAATTCTACCTCCTTTTTTGTCGTCTTTTCCCGTTTTTTCGCTATAAATGTCCACAGATTTTGCAATAAAAAATGGCCGCTTGGCCATTTTTGTCAAACAGGCTTAAATTTCCGCATATTTTCTTTGAGGTTTTTCAGGCTGGCCAACAAAAATTCTCTTTCCTCTTCTGTACAGTCCTCCAGTATTTCCCTGAGACGTTCCGCATCATTTTCACTGATCTCATTCATGGCGCAAAGTACATATTCGTCCGGACTGACATTCAAAACATTTAAAATATGCAGATATGTTTTCATACCAACACGCCTCTGTCCCGATTCCACCTTGCTTATATGGGAAGCCGACAGTCCCACCATCTCAGCAAGCTTTTCCTGCGTATATCCCCTCTTCTCTCTCAGATATCTGAGATTTTCTGAAATCACCCGAAATTCATCCATCATAACAATACCCCAATTTATTATCTTACAAATTATGCAATTATCTATTAATTACTAATATTTATAATATATAAATTAATTTATCAAGTGTCAATACCTTATTTAATAAAAATCCAAATTTTTTCAAAAAAGGGGTTTTTCAGAAGGTTTTTAAAAGAAAATTACAGAAATCCAGACAGGAAAATGCCAATTCCTAAGAACAGGCTCTCACAAAAAATTCCGATATGCAAAAAGGGACATCCTGAGACGTCCCTTAAAAACTCTTTTTTAAACACTTATGCAAGTCTGATCCAGTAAGGATCCACCCAGCATCCCTTGGTGCAATTCCATCTGCGGTACTCCAGATAACCATTATTTTCACGATATTTCGTCTCAATGGTATCTGCGATTCTTGTCTGTGCACCGTCATCACGCTGCTCCTGAACAACCTCTGCCGGCTTCTGTTCGCTTGCAAATCCGGCAGTGCCGGTCAAACTTATTGTCAATAAAAACATAACTAATGCAAAATTTTTTTTCACTTTTCTACATTCCCTCTACTTTTTTCAAATTCAAGAAAAACTTCTTCACCGATTGGATATTGGAATTCTTCCCCATCAACCTCAAAATGAAGGATATATTTCCCGTCCTCAAGCTCTGTAACTGTAATCTCATCCGGCATAACTTCTGAATAAAATGCTTCTCCCTTAGAATCCGGCTGACGATAAGGCAATATGACAAACGTATAGCTGAGTATCATCAGCCCAATCATTGCGATGATCCACAGCGCGGAAAACACTTTCTTTTCACCAAAGGCCCTCTCGCCATCAACTACCGCGTTAAAGCGTTCCCTCATCATCTCTTCATAAGTGGACGGCTTTACAAAACCTGCTGCATTTTCTGCCAGCAGTTTCATTCGCTTAAAATCATTTCCGGCTATAGACTCCTCCTCTTTCATGACATTGATGATCGTCCTCAGATATTCTCTGCGTTCCTCCGGGGACTTGCCCTCTGTCACACTGACATCACAGCGGATCTCAAGTACTGCATCCATCTCCTTTTTGAGCAGATGCACAAGAGGATTCCACCAGAAAATGCAGATCATGGCATTGGCAGCTGCCTTTAGCCACAAATCGCCCTTCCTGAAATGAGTCATCTCATGAAAGAATATGTTGTACAGCTCCCGCTCGGAATATTTTCCCGGCGGAACCAGTATCTTCTGATGAAGCAGACCGATGCTGTACGCTGATCTGAAATTTTTGATCATAACGATTTCTGGTTTTCTACGGAAGCCGCCGTCCCTGATAACCTTATCAAGAACGGAATCCATCATCTTATCACCCGGAAGGCCGCTCTGTGAGACTGCACACCATATCTTTCTGTAAAAGTTTACCCACCGCAGAAAGAGTGCAATTCCCGTCGCAATCCATACGAAACACAGAACCTGCGTAACAGAAAACACGCCAAAGAACAGTTTTGCCATATTAAGTGTATCATACCACCAGCAAAACCATCCCCACTCAATTTGTATCGGCTGGAATAATCCAATATCAAACGGCACCATCATTCTGACATATAAACATACGCACACCACGATGCATGCCGTAATCCCAAATCTGTTCCTTAAAACTTTTGTCTTTCGTACGATTATGAAAAGCAGGCCAAACAGGATACTCCATAAAATCATCATGATATATAATAATAGAAAGTTATCCAAAACCTCTTCTCCTATTTCAGTTTTTCAATAATTTTCTCCAGCGCATCTATCAGCTCATCACTTCCGGTCTCGCGCGCCATAGCTACTGCAACATGTGCAATTGATTTTTCATCGATGCCTACAGACATCGCCATTCGTGCCGCATACTCCTCCTTTGTAAGGTTCGGCTCAAACATTCTGGCATACTGTGTATTATTCTGGACCATGCCGTTTACGCGGATTGCCTCCTTTTTAAGCATGGAACGCAATACATTGTGAAGATATCCTGAACTCCATCCTTCAATCTTTCCACTTTTTAGTATGTCATTACTGGACATCGGGTGTCCGTTCTGCCAGAGAATTTCCATAATTTCCATCTCGGCGGCTGTTAATAAATTTTTGTTTTTCACTGGTATATACCTCTCATTTAACATTAACATTGAATATTCTTGTTCATTTTATAATTAAATGAACTGGTTGTCAATATGATTCTACCACGTCTTAAATACTTTTTTCAACTATTTCCTTCATTACTGAGCAAAGAGATTGCTTTTTCGATTTCAAACAGGCTATTTTGCAGCTCTTTTCCGCGCTTTACCGCGTCCCGTGAATCATTTTCGCCCAGCCTCTCCAGTATCTGCCTGTATTTCTTCTCTTCTTTTTGCAGAAATTCCAAAAGTACCGGATTTTTCTGCTCTATCAGATATTTCCCAAAGCGGTACTCATACGTCTCCCACGTCTCCTGCCGTCCATATACGGCACGCATCAGAGGATAGTACTTTCCCTCGTCCTTTACCATATTTTCTGCTTCAATACAAAATCCGTTTACATGAAGAAATCTTCTGACTTTCTCTATCTCGGACTGGGGCTGAAGCACAAATGTTTTTATACCTTTTAAAGCTTCTGCACCATCTGAAAGAATCCGCATTGTCAGTGCGCCTCCCATACCGGCAATCACAACGGTATCCGCTTCCCCCGGACGCAGCATTTTTGCCCCGTCTGATAATCTTGTTTCAATACTCTCCTGCAATCCATGCATCTGAATGTTTTCCTGCGCCCTTAAAAGCGGCCCCTTATTGATATCCATAGCAAGGGCACGCCGCAGTTTTCCCTGCTCCATCAGATAAATCGGGATATACCCGTGATCTGTTCCGATATCCGCCAGACACTCTGCCCCCTCAGCCATCTGTGCAACTGCCGCCAGGCGAACTGATAACTGCATATCTGTTGTCCTCCGTTTTTCTATTGAAATTCCACATGTATCCTGGAAATTTCTGAAAGCTTCTTTCTATCCTGTATCAGTTTCTGGAGGCCTTCCATGTCTGCCGGATCCAGTTTTGCACTGCGTTCATCCAGGCTGTGCTCCAGTATCTTCCGAAGTGTTTCCCGAAATGCCTTTTCCATCTCAGCCGTTGACTCCACACTTAGGGTTGAATGGAAAAGCGCTGCCGCGCGGCTCTGATCCTCCGGTTCTGTAAAATAATCAATGATCCTGGCAGGATTACTTTCTCCGTTATCATACTGTTCAAATAAAAGTCTGGCAACCGTACAATAAATATCGCCCGTGAAATCTTCCGGTTTCAGATATTGGCGCACACTCCGGTACAAACATGGATATTCGATCAGCCAGGTCAGAAGGAGCTTCTGCGACTTCAGTATACCGGCCTCTTTTTCTGTACGGGCAGAACGGGCAGGCGCAGCCTTTGCCACATTCATTCCTTTTAAGGCCATACGGTTCACCATTTTTCTCAGGCTTTCCATACTGACACCATATCTTCCTGCTACTGCCTCTATATAATTCTCCCGCTCCAGTTCCAGCTCAAATCTCATAAGTTTCGAAGCTACTTCCTCATAAAAGGCAGTCTTTCCCTGAGGGTCATTCATATCATAAGATTTTTGCAGAACATCCGTCTCAAACAGAAAACTGTTCTGCGCCTCATCGATCCGTTTCCGGAATTCTTCTGCCCCCAGAGCTTTTATGAATTCGTCCGGGTCTTTATAAGGCCTCATATCAAGCACTTTTGCATTCACCCCCGCCTCTTTTAAAAGCGGAATGGCCCGAAGCGCCGCCCGCACTCCGGCCTCATCACTGTCATAGGTCAGGATCACTTCATCCGTATACCGCTTAATCAGACTGGCATGCTGAGAAGTAAGGGCGGTTCCAAGGGAGGCTACCGCATTCGTAAATCCTGCCTGATGAAGCGAAATGACATCCATATATCCCTCGCAGATGAGCAGCTGCTTTTTCCGGGAAGTCCTTGCAAAGTGAAGCCCGTAAAGGTTTCTGCTCTTATCAAATACGACTGTCTCGGGGGAATTCAGGTATTTCGGTTTCCCATCCCCCATCACTCTGCCGCCAAATCCGATCACCTTGCCATTCACATCCATGATCGGAAAAATAACCCGATTCCAGAACTTATCATACATCCCTTTTCGCTCATCTACCTGCATAAGTCCTGATTTCGCAAGCAGCTCATCTGAAATATTTTTTCCTTTGAGATAACGGTAGAGATCATCGCTGTACTTATTTGCATATCCCAGGCCAAATCTGTGGATCGTCTCATCGTCAAGCTTTCGATCCTTTAAATACTTCATACCGGCCGCTCCCCGCTCTGAACGGAGCTGATAATAAAAATACTTCGCCGCCATCTTATTCAAATCCAGTATCTGGCTTCTAAGGTTCTGCTGCCGCTTCATTTCTTCGTTCATTTCCTGTTCCGGAAGCGCTATCCCCGCCCGGTCCGCCAGTACTTTTAATGCCTCCGGAAAGGAATAATGCTCATATTCCATCAGAAAGGTAAATACATTTCCCCCTGCACCGCACCCGAAACAATAATACATCTGTTTCTGGGGCGACACGGAAAAAGATGCCGACTTTTCATTGTGAAACGGGCAAAGTCCAAAATAGGAACTGCCCTTTCTCTGCAATTTCACATAACCTGAAATTACATCCACTATGTCATTTTTCGTGCGGATTTCTTCCACAAGATCTTCTGAATAAAACATTCCTTTCTCCTTCTATAACTGCCACGATCTGGGAATAAAATATTCCGTATATTTCGCCATGGCATACTGATCCGTCATGCCCGATATATAATCACAGACCACACGGGGAACGCCATCTCCGCGCCGGTACAAAATCGCGAGATATTCTTCCGGGAGAAGTTCCAGATGCTCCTCATAATAATGGTACAAAGCCTCTATCATTGACTCTGCCTTTCCTTCCTCCGATTTGGCCGCACTGTCTGTATAGACATTTCTGAACATAAATTTCCGCAAATTTGTCATGGCCCACTCCACATCCGGGGATAAAACAATCTCCGGTTTATCCTGGCTGTTGACAATAATATCATGTATCATCGTATTCAGCCGCTCTTTGGTGGTATTCCCCAGAACATTGCGGTACTGCTCAGGAATTTCTTCTTCACGGAGAATCTCTGCTCTCTGTGCATCATCAATATCATGATTGATATATGCAATCTTATCCGCCAGCTGTACTACTCTGCCTTCCAGTGTAGCCGGTTTCCCGCTGGTCCTGTGATTCAGAATTCCATCCCGCACTTCCCAGGTAAGATTTAATCCCCTTCCTTTTTTTTCCAGAATCTCTACCACACGGATACTCTGTCTGCTGTGGATAAATCCATCAGGACAGATTCTGTTAAGAGCTCTCTCTCCTGCATGACCAAACGGCGTGTGCCCAAGATCATGTCCGAGAGCAATCGCCTCTGTCAGGTTTTCATTCAACCGAAGGGCCTGTGCGATCGTTCTGGCAATCTGAGACACTTCCAGTGTATGAGTCAGCCGGTCCCGGTAATGATCGCCCTGCGGGCTTAAAAATACCTGGGTCTTATGCTTCAGCCGGCGAAATGATTTGCAGTGAAGAATCCTGTCCCGGTCTCTCTGATATGCCGGCCGGATATCACAGGGCGTTTCTTCCCTGTCTCTTCCTTCTGTATTTTTACTGAGGCTTGCATACTTGCTTAAGTACTGCACCTCCCTTTCCTCTGCCATCTCTCTGATTGTCAAATAAATGCCCCCTGTTCTGGATCACTTAATGTCTGATATCTCTGATAATAGTATAATTGTATAACCATTAACTGTCAAACTTTTCTGGACTTTTCATAGTATCTTTGATATAATATATACCGTTTTTTAATACAAAAATATGAATGAGGACGATAACTATGAGGATATTTTATAACTATTATAAAAAAGCGTCAAAGCATTTTCACTGTGCCTTTTCCATAATACTTTTATCCCTGTTTGCAGCTCTTACGCTGTATTTCTGTATGAACACACAATTTTATATGTCCGGAGATGCCTCTAAAGGAACGCTGATCATTGCCAAAAAACGCATTCTGGCCGAGGCTGCTATCCTGGCTGCAGCAGTTTTTCTCTTTTTCTTTCGCCGCAAAATCGCTCATTTTACAAATATCCACGGGCGGAAACTGACTGCAGTTCTCATGGTTCTGACTCCGTTTTTTACTTTTGCTTCAATGTATATTATCACACACGGGACTCCCAAAAATTTTAATTCTCTGGCCCTTACGCCTCTGATATTTGTCTGCAATATCATAATCATCAGTATGATCCTTCTGTTCTTTCTCGTACTGACAAACAGCATGCGCCTGGCATCTGCCTTATGCCATTTAGTTTGTTTGATTTTTTGCATTGCGGACCATTATATTTGTGTATTCCGCGGCAATCCGATCCTTGCATCGGATATTGCTTCTTTGGGAACTGCACTGGATGTGGCAGGCAATTATTCTTTTAAACTAAATTTCCAGATTGTGCTCATGCTCCAATACGGCCTCGTTTTCATATATCTCTTTTACTGCCTGGGCCCATCCCGGCTGTTTGCCGGACGAAAACGCCTTATTTTTTCTGTCTTGTCCACTGTTGTCCTGCTGTTTTTTGTAAGATCATTTTTCATGACTGATTATCTGAAAAAAATCGGTTTAAACCTGAATGGATTTAAACCCTCGGTCACCTACCACCGTTACGGCGGTATTCTGACTTTTGTTTATAGTTTTCACGCGATCCGCATCGACAAACCACAAGATTACTCGCCTGGGGAAATTGAATCGCTTTGCGCAGAATATCCGTCAGACAGCGCCAAAGACACAGACGCGATACCCAACATTATTGTAATTATCGATGAAGCTTTCTCTGATCCCGGTGTGATCGCAGATCTGAAAGCCTCCGAAGACTATCTTCCATTTTGGCATAGTATTCAAAACGACTATATTCATGGATATACTTATGCATCCGTGCTGGGCGGTTCTACCGCAAATACCGAATTTGAGGTACTTACCGGAAACAGTACCGTTATCATTCCGAAGAACTGTATTGCTTTTCAGGTTTATTTCAAAGATAAAATGCCTTCCCTCGTCTCTAATTGTGCAGACATGGGCTACCAGGAGCTGACGGCCATTCATCCGTTTTCTGCCAAAAACTATAACCGGCCGAATGTATATTCATTTTTAGGATTTGAGACTTATCTGCACAACAAAAATTTTCCGAAAGATGTTCAGAGACTGCGCCAGTATATTTCTGACATGGCAGTGATTGATATGATCATCGATCGATATGAAAAGGCCAAAACCGGTTCGGATGACCCATTCTTCATTTATTCTATGACAATGCAGAATCATGGCTCCTACGGCAGAAAATTTGATAATCTGCAAAATACCATAACTCTTCCGGAATATCCGGATGAAAAAGCTGAACAATATGTAAATCTGATCAAACATACAGATGAGGCTTTCGAAAAACTTATCACCTATTTCTCACAGGTGGAAGAACCTACTGTTATTTTGTTATTGGGTGATCATCAGCCGGCACTGCCTGAGGATTTTTTAAAGGATATTACCAACGGTCAATACAGCAAATGGTCAACAGAAGATATGATGAAACAATTTGCGATCCCCTTTTTGCTTTGGTCTAATTATGATCTTCCTGTAAAGGAATATGAAAAAACCAGTATGAATTATCTGCAAAGCATTCTGATGGACTCCTGTAATCTTCCTATGACAGGATATCAAAAATACCTGCTGGCGCTTTCAGAAAAAATACCTGCCATAACAGCAAACGGTTATTGGGGCGCTGACGGCATCTTTTATGATCCTGAAGATACAACCTCTCCCTACTATGAAGATTTAGCTCAATACAAACGGATTCTTTATAATAATATCATCGATTATAAAAATCGTCCTGACAGCTTTTATGAGCTTGCCGATTAACCGGCAAGCTCTGCTTGTGTCCTGATCTTCCAGTTCTCCCCATCTGTCTGTATTGTAACCGCGCCCTGCATGTCCGTTCTTGTAATAAAACATCCGAATTTATCCAGTCTTTGAATCAGCCCGTCACCCGGATGACCATAACGATTATTCCTGCCGCAGGAAATCACTGCAGCTTCCGGCAAAACGCTTTCTAAAAATTCCTCCGATGTTGCATATTCAGATCCATGATGGGCAACTTTCAGTACATCTACGTCAAGCTTAGAATAATTTTCAAGCAATCCACTTTCCCCATCCTTCTCCAGATCCCCTGTCAGCAGTGCACTAAATTCAAAATAGGAAACTTCTGCCACTACAGACGCCGCATTTTCTGTGGAATACTCCCTGCCTTTATCTGGTGACAGTATACTTATCGTCATATCATTATCCCTCAGCACGTCACCATTATGTATATAAAATACCGGTATCCGCTGTTTTTCCGCGTATTCGCATATCAATCCGTGCATTTCACCGTCATCTCCAATATCCGGAAGCAAAATCCTCCCTATGGAAATCCCGTTCATATTTTTGCCGGTCATATTCCGTTCGTAATTCTCAAGAATTTCCAAAAGGCCGCTGATATGATCTATATCATAATGTGAGATCATCCAAAAATCCACCCGGTCTATTTTGCGGCTCTCCAGAAAAGGCTCCAGACAATACGCAGCAAGACTGCTTTCAGTACTGCTCCCGCCGTCAATCACCCAGACAGATTTTCCGCAATTTTCTATACAGCATCCATCTCCCTGTCCAACATCTAAAAATATCATTTCAAATTTCTTTGCAGAAGAAAAGCCCAATGTACCCGATAACAGGATTATTGCAAATGAGAGCTTTACTGCATCAGCTTTTCTGCTATCCTGCATATTCCGTCCGATCACAATAAACCCCGCCAAAAGAAAGATATAATAACATATCAGCACTAAAAAATAGGGCTTTCCGGTAACTACCGAAGAAAACGGCAGCCAGCGAACCTTCTCACATGAAAATTTCACAGCCTTTAAAATGTATAGTGCAGGCGCTATCACTATCTTTCCCACAGGCCGGCATACGATTCCCGCAGCCATTCCGGCGATCCCAAACCCCAGCACTGCCGGCATTATCGGGATAACCAGCAGATTTATCCCCAGACTGTATATCGGGATCTTGTAATAGAAAAAAGAAGTCAGGGGAAGTGTCATAATCTGGATACCGAGATTGCTTCCTGCTGCGCTGTTCTGGAGTTTCTTTGTTTTCCACTGTCCGGCCAGAACAACACCTGCCACTGCCGCAAAAGACATTAAAAATCCTGCCTGTGTCACTGCACCGCTGTGTCCATACAAAATGGTCACCGCAGCCACTGCAAGAGCCGTAGGCAGATCATAAGTCCGCCCTGTGAGGATTGACAACAGGTATATCACAAACATAATAACTGCCCGCACTGCCGGAAAAGCCATGCCTGTCATAAAGGCATATGCCATCATCACAACTGCGCAAATCCCTGCAGCCCCTTTTATGGGCATTCCCGCTTTTCTAAGAATCCGGTACAGTCCCATTCCCAGCATGGTTACATGAAGACCCGAAACTGAAAACAGGTGGATCAGTCCCATATCCTGATACAGATCCCTGATCCGCGTTTCAAGACCGCTTCTGTCGCCCATAAGCATTGCGCTTAAGATTCCCGCATTTTCTGAATCTGCCAGACAGTAAATCTCTTCTACACACTTCTGATGCAGTTTATCAATCATGCTTCTGACAGGCCATATAGAACGGTCTTTTTTCTTTATCAGCCCTCTTCTTAAAATCATTCCTATTTTCTTTGACTCATAATAATCCTTCTGGTCAAATCCTCCCGGATTTGATGCCGGACGCAAAAAAGAGACTTCTGCGCATACCAGCACATTGGCACCGAGACATAGATTCTCCTTTTTCTTTAAGTACACTAAAATATTCCATTGATCTGTTTTTGATATTTTCGGCAGGATATCCGCCGCATCTGATTCCGGTTGTGTTTCCGGCTCTGAAATAAGAGAAATGTTTTTCAGATAAATACTCTGATAAGATGATTTAAATTCCTGTCTGTATACTGTTCCGCTCACATAAACTGTCTGCCCCTCTGTTATGGGCAAAGATGCGGCCCATTCGACCGCATCTTTATGAAATATTCCCGCAGCAGCAAACCATAGAAAAAGCGGAAGGCAGATATAACACAAATATCTTCCCTTCAATGCCCCTCCTTTATAAACCGATAGACGGCTCTGCAATAATTTCGTCCGGTTCCTCAGATGAAGAATCCACCGTCTCGATCAATTCACTGTTTCTGTGGAACGGACCGTTAAAGCTAAGCTCATCCCGGAACAGAACATCCGAATTTCCCTCTATCTGGAACTGGACTCTGTCAACATTCAGCATATCACACAGGCTGTTCACTATAGAAAAGACCTCCACTTCCGGACTCATTGAAGTTTCCGGTTTTTGCTCAAGAAATTCTTTGCTCAAATTTACAATACATGTTTTTTTATCGACCTTTACATCCAGAACACGTACATTTGATGAAAGTACCGGCCTAAGCCGTTCATTCATGGGTCCCTTCTGCAGCTGCTCCATCAATACTTTTTCAAGTGTTGTATTACTGGAATAATGTACATTCCGCATTTCACGGACAATCTTGTCCCCGGCTTTATTGGAAAAATACAAAGTAAGTGATGCATACTGATAAGAATTAATCCCAACCGGATTGTTGATAAACATGTTGCTGGTCATTGCCCCCACCGGCTCACCGGATGAATCCTTAAGTACAGAGTCCCCAATATGAAATACTACGGTGCGAACATCATTCACCTGTGTTGCCATCATCACGATCCCTGCCCGAAGCAGGATTTCAGAAACATTGTCCATATTGCGGTATTCATCATTAAATGTGATCGTCAGCTGACCATCCATCAAATCAAATTTATCAATCTCAACTTTCTCCGGCAAAAGACTTTTTTCTTCTTCTGCCGCATACGGCAATCTCATTTGCGCAAACAATTCTTCCAGTACCGCTGTCGGTTCTGTTTTCTGCGAAACATGAGTATGGCTCACCAACTTTGATGCTTCTGAATTTGAAAAATATACCTGATATCCCGCCGTATCGCCTGTCTTCCGCCCGCATCCGGTCAAAGCGCAAATCAGAAACAGCACGAGCAGCAGTGTTCTCTCTTTCTTCTTCATACATGCCTCCTGACTGATTACTCGCTATAGATTAGGGGAACACGGACAGTAAAGGTCGTTCCCGTTCCTTCTTCACTATACACTTTAATGACACCGCGGTGCATCAGGATTGCGTTCCTGGTAATCGCAAGTCCAAGACCTGTCCCTCCGATTTCCTTAGAGTGGGACTTATCTACACGATAAAAACGTTCGAAAATGTGCTCCTGATCTGCCTGCGGAATGCCAATACCATTATCCTCCACTTTCACATAAAAATATTTATGATCCATATTCAGAGAAAGATGCACCCATCCGCCATCCTTATTATATTTTACCGCATTTTCCACAAGGTTAGAGAGCGCCAGTGTCAGTTTCGTCTCATCCACTTCTGCAATGACCGGCTTATAGCTGTCAAGTACAAGTTCAATATTCCTCTTTGCCGCAATCGGACGCAAACGCTTTAAGATCAGCTCAATCAATTCATTAATATTCGTAGCCTGAATATTAACATCTGATGCCTTTTTATCCATTTTTACAAGTGCCAGCAAGTCATTAATGATCTTGTTTTCGCGTTCGATCTCATCAGCAATGTCCTGCATAAATTCCTTATAAAGCTCTGCCGGCACATCTTCCTGCATCAGCAGAGAATCTGCCAGCACCTTCATAGAAGTGATAGGTGTCTTTAATTCATGAGACACATTGGAGACAAATTCCTGTCTGGAATCCTCCAGAACACGCATTCTCCCCAGCATTCGGTTGTATGCTTCCGCCATAACCTGCGTCTCCGTATAATCCAGCATAGACAGCTCTTCCTCTTCCAGAAAGCCTCCGCTGATACTTTCCAGAGACTGCGTAACTTTTCCAAAAGGTTTTACCAGGATCCGTGACGCATAAAGTGCTGCGATCAGCACTGCGATTGCCAGGCCCATCTGCAGAATAAAAACTTTTCTGCTCAGTTCATCCCTGTTTATCATAACATCTTCTGTCTCTGAACTTACAATCAAAGCACCGACCACGCTTTTGGAAACACCCTCCCTGATCGGTATGGCCATTTCTATAAAATTACTTTCTTTATCATAGCTTAAACTGCTCTCATTCCGAAAACATTTTACAACCTCTTCTGAAACAAGAATCTTTTTTAAATCAAGGCTGTACGTATCTTCAATTACAACAAAATCCTTATTTACCACTACCAGACGGCCATTATAGAGATTCGCCAGCTGCTCCATCTCAGTCTGATATGGTCCCACATCGATTTTTTCACCGGCTACTGACACGCCTATCCTGTCCGCAAGATTTTTACACTGGTTTTGGAGCATTTTCCCTCTCTGAATAATAGATTGCTCCTCATAATTCTCAAGTATACTCATCTTCATCAACAGGATTGGAATAATGCCGACAAGGCAGAATATAATAAAAATCCGCAGCTGAAGGCTTTTGAAGTAACTCTTCAGGCGGGTGAATTTGAAAAAAGATCTGATTTTTGACTTCATGTGTTCTCCTGTCCGCTATGCAGCCTGGATTCCGCTTCGCTTCATCTCTCCCATGGCTGTTCTTCGCCATGCTGACCTCAATT
>JAUNSC010000005.1:0-41694 GCA_030539395.1 Eubacteriales bacterium | reverse complement strand
CTCTCCCATGGCTGTTCTTCGCCATGCTGACCTCAATTCCGCTTCGCTTCATCTCGGTCACGGCATTCGCCGTATACAGGAAGAAAAAGCCGGACGCCTCTGTGCAAGCACAGGCGCCCTCCTTTTTCTTCCTGTGCATGGCTCTATGAATGCTGAAAGTAGTAGCCGACACCCCATTTTGTATGTACATACTTAGGCTCGCTGGGATTTTCTTCAATTTTTTCTCTCAAACGGCGGATATGTACGTCTACCGTTCTTACATCTCCCGGATACTCGTATCCCCACACAATATCCAGCAGATTTTCACGGCTGTATACTTTGTTCGGACTGAATACCAGAAGTTCAAGCACATCAAATTCTTTTGCTGTCAGGTTGATCTCCCTGCCGGCAATACTTACCCTTCTGCCCTCACAATCAAGCACAAGGTCTCCCACCTCAACAATCTTGCTTTTTGTCTCTGCCGCAGCTGTTTTTCCGGTACGGCGCATAATTGCCTTAATACGTGCCTTTACTTCGAGAATATTAAATGGCTTCGTTATATAGTCATCTGCTCCATATTCAAGTCCCATGATCTTATCCATATCATCGCCTTTGGCTGTAAGCATCACGACCGGAACATTGGAAAACTCACGAATCTGCTGGCACACAGAAAGGCCATCCATTTTGGGAAGCATCAGATCCAGAAGAATCATATCATAATCATTGTCTTTTGCCATCTGAAGTCCTTCTTCACCGTCATAAGCACAGTCTACCTCCATGCCATCCTGCTCCAGACTGAACCTGATTCCTTTTACAATGAGCTTTTCATCATCAACAACTAACACTTTTTTCGCCATTTAATCTGCCTCTCCTTTACCCGACTGAAATATAATCTTTAATTCCAGAGTACGTAGCCTCTTTTATTCCATTTACATTCATAATCTCTTCTATCGTCTGAAACGCACCATTTGAAGTACGGTATGCGATAATATCCCGCGCCCGTGACTCTCCGATTCCTTTAAGCGTACACAGTTCTTCTGCATCAGCAGTGTTGATATTCACCTTGCCCTGATGTCCTGTCCCGGAGTTTTCACCAGACAGCTGATCCCCGGCTCCGGCCTGTATTTCTTCATATGTGTATACGATCACTTTATCGGCATCATGAAGCAATGCTGCCTGATTCAGGGTTTTTCTGTCCGCATCCGAAAGTAATCCTCCCGCACATGCTATCACATCGCACACCCTGGCTCCCTCTTCCAGTTCATACACCCCCGGATGAACAACTGCGCCGCAGATATCTACCATAATAACAGCTTTATCCGTACTTTCAGCAGAAATGGTCTCCTGCTGCATATTACCGGTCATACTCTCGCTCTCACGTTCTGTCTGCCGGATTTGTATGCTGTCCGCAGTGTCTTCCCATACAATAGAGGGAGCCTGCCTGCAGCCTGTCAGCCCGCACGCAAGCACCAAAACCATACCGATTATAAATTTCTTTTTCGCCATGCATAAACTCCTTTGTCTCTTATGACAGCAGAGTCTCCCTTATGCAATCATTTATATTCTAACGGAATTTTCTCAGAATTACAATAGCTTTTTTCGATTTTTGTAATAACTTTATAACTCAAATGTAATAATTCCGGCGATGGCAATCAGCATACCAAAAAGTTTTCGAAAAGAAAAATCTACCTTATCCATTCCAAACATACCAAACAGCTCGATAAGCCAGGCTACTGCCAGCTGGCAGATGACAATCAGCATTGCCGCTTTTGCCGGCCCGAGAAGCGCCATACTTTTTACTACCGTCACTGTAATAAATGCCCCAAGCACACCTCCAAGCAGCGTATATTTGTCCGGCACCTGTGCAAGTGTTCCAAATGAGGTGCGGTCAGTGATCAGCCATGCGGCAAGACACACCAGAAGCGCCGTAAACTGCACGAAAGATGTAGACACCCATAAACTTGTATTTTTCGTAACATCTGTGTTAAAAACTCCCTGGACACTCATCAGCGCTCCTGACAATAACGCAATCAAAACTCCCAACATATAAAAAACTCCTTTTTGCTTTATTGTGGACAAAAGGAGTTTTTTTATACATTATTTGGACCAGTTTTGACACCAGAATCATTTATCCCTGCACATTTCTTTCAGGACTGCATCCAGCTTTTCAACCATTTCATCTACGTGTTTCTCTTCAATGATAAGCGGAGGCACCAGGCGGAGAACATTACTTCCCGCAGAAATCGTAATAAGACCTTTTTGAAGTGCGGCTGTCACCACATCTCCAACCTTTGTTCCCTCTGCCATCACAATTCCCTGCATCAGCCCTTTTCCTCTGCGTCCGGCAAGGCAATCGTACCGTTCCACCAGTTCATCCAGTTTCCGTTCCAGATACGGTGCGATCTGTTTTACATGTTCCACAATCTGATCTTTTTCAAAGATATCCAGAACCCTGGATACTGCTGCACATGCAAAAGGATTTCCCCCGTATGTAGTTCCATGATCTCCCGGAACAAGAGATGCCTCTGCTACTTTTTCATTCAATATAAAAGCTCCCACGGGAACGCCGCATCCAATCGCTTTTGCACATGTCATAATATCCGGTCTCACACCGTACTGCTGCCATGCAAACATGGAACCGGTACGGCCCATTCCGCACTGGATTTCATCCAGAATCAGAAGGATATCTTTTTCCCCGCAAATTTTTCCGATCTCTTTTATGAAAGTATCATCAGCAGGATAAATGCCCCCTTCTCCCTGGACAGTTTCCATAATAATGGCACAGGTCCTGTCTGTAATCTGGCTCTTTACGCTTTCCAGATTATTATAATCCGCAAATTTTACGCCTCCCATCAAAGGCCGGAATGCCTCCTGGTAATGCATATTTCCCGTGACTGAAAGTGCCCCGATGCTGCGTCCGTGGAAGGAATGATTCATTGCGATAATCTCGTGATCCGTTTTATTATCCTTCAGATAAGCATATTTTCTGGCAGCCTTGATTGCTCCCTCAATCGCTTCTGTCCCACTGTTTGTAAAAAATACCCTGCTCATGCCGGAAACAGCCGCCAGTTTTTCTGCAGCGCCGCCCAGCGGGACATTATAATAAAGATTCGACGTATGCATGATCTTATCAATCTGTTCCTTCAATGCCTCATCAAATCCGGGATAATGATATCCCAGAGCATAAACCGCAATGCCTGCTCCAAAATCCAGATACTCTTTTCCATCTGTATCTTTCAGATATACTCCCTGTCCTGATTCTATTACAATGGGAAAGCGATTATACGTGTGCAGCACATATTTCTCACACTGTTCCATATATTGATTCATGTTCCATACCTCTTTTCATTTCTGATATAACTTCACCTGTTCATTAAAATAACGTTCTTCCTCATCTCCGATAATAGCTGTGCCGACACCCCTGTCTGTAAAGAATTCCAGAAGCAGACAATGCTCAATCCTTCCGTCAAGGATATGTACTCTGGAAACTCCTGCTCTCATGGCATCAATACAGTTCTGAAGCTTGGGCAGCATACCTCCGCCTGCCATTCCGCTTTCCAGAAATGCCTCTGTCTCCGGAATGGTCATCTCGGAAATCAGTGAAGATTTGTCAAGCGGATCACGATATACTCCCTCAATATCACTTAAAAATGCCAGTTTAGAGGCACCCATTGCAGATGCGATGGCACATGCCGCATCATCCGCATTAATGTTGTAGGAATGGTACTCATCGTCAGAACCCACCGGGCAAATGATCGGCACAAAATCATTATCCAGAAGTTTTTCCAGAAGCTCTGTGTTAACCTCTTTGATTTCACCCACATAGCCGATATCCTGGCCTTTAGACAGCTTTTTGTCAACTCTCAGCAGCGTTCCATCTTTCCCGCTGATACCAACCGCATGAACCCCCAGCTTTTCCATCATAGAAACAAGTCCTTTATTGATTCTGTTCAGGACCATCTCTGCTATTTCCATCGTTTCTTTATCTGTCACACGAAGCCCGTTAACAAATTTTGTCTCAAGGCCTGCCTTATTGACCCATTTGGTGATCTCCTTGCCGCCGCCGTGAACCACGATCGGTTTGAAACCAACCAGTTTCAAAAGCGCAACGTCCCGAATCACATTTTTCTTCAGTTCGTGATCTATCATTGCACTTCCGCCATATTTCACAACCATAATTTTCCCGCGAAACCGCTGTATATACGGCAATGCCTCGTTTAATACCTGGGCCTTTTGCAGCCAGTTCTCCATTGATTCCATTAACTCACGCCTTCTTTCTTATGAGCGGTAATCCGCATTTATTTTCACATAATCAAATGTCAGGTCACAGCCCCAGGCCGTGGCTGTTGCCTCACCCATCTTCACATCCGCGATCACAATTACTTCCTCCTGGGAAAGTATCTTTGTGGCTTCTTCTTCGCTGTAATCCAGCGCCACGCCGTTTTCCACGATTTTCAGCTTTCCGGCAGAACTTTCAAAAGTGATATCCACCTTCTCCGGGTCAAACTGTGCTCCGGAATAACCCATAGCACAGAGAATCCTTCCCCAGTTGGCATCATGTCCGAAAATTGCAGCTTTTGTCAGACTGGAGGTAATGACTGACTTACTCAGAGTCACAGCCTGTTCTTTCGTCTCAGCCCCTGTTACTTTCACAGTAAAAAGGGCTGTGGCTCCCTCACCGTCGCCTGCCATCTTTCTGGCAAGATATGTATTCACCGTATTAAGGGCTTTACAGAATGTGCGGTAATCCTCATTTTCCTCCGTGATCTCTGTATTTCCTGCCTGTCCGTTTGCCAGCAGCAGAACCGTATCATTTGTGGAGGTATCCCCGTCTACTGAAATCATATTAAAAGTATCTTTGATATCAGCACTTAAAGCCTTCTGAAGCATTTTCCTGGAGATAGCTGCGTCTGTCGTAACATAACCAAGCATTGTGCACATATTAGGATGTATCATGCCCGAACCTTTGCACATGCCGCCCATTGTCACGGTTTTTCCCCCAAGTTCAAATGATACTGCAATCTCTTTTTTTACAGTATCTGTGGTCATAATTGCTTTTGCAGCATCTGTTCCGCTTTCCAGACTGCTGCTCCTGGCTGCCGCCAGCATTTTTACACCATTTTTAATTCTGTCTATGGGCAGCTGCATTCCAATCACTCCTGTGGAACCTACCAGCACCGACATTTCCGGTATGTTCAGAGCCTCTGCAGCCGCCTTTGCAGTTTCCAGACAGTAATCGTACCCTTCCTGTCCTGTACACGCATTTGCGATACCGCTGTTTACAACGATTGCCCGGACACAGGGCTGATTCTTTACAATTTCCATATCCCATTTTACGGGAGCCGCTTTTACCACATTAGTAGTAAAGGTGCCTGCTGCAGCACACGGAGATGTACTGTATACAAGTGCCATATCTGTTCTGTTTTTATATTTAATCTCCGCCGCTGCCGCTGCCGCCTCAAATCCTTTTGCAGCAGTAACGCCGCCCTCTATCTGTCTTATCTCCATTTTCTTTACTCCTTCACCAGACAAACCTTTTCTTTATTGATTAAAGGCTGTAATATTCTCCTCATTCAATACAAAATCATAGTAATTAAGGTCTTCTCTCTTTGTCCACCCGATTTCTTTCCAGAACGCATTTCCAATATCATTTTTGGTAAATGCGATCAGGCATACTTTGTTGATCTTCTCTTTTTTCAGTGCTTCCATCGCAAACACTACCATAGATTTTCCGATTCCCTGTTTCCGAAATTCTGGATGTACACATACATGATACAGACAGCCTCTTCTGCCGTCATGCCCGCAGAGGATACTTCCTATGATCCTGCCATCCTTTTCAGCTACCACGCTGCATCCGGGGTTTCTCTCAAGAAATCTCTCCACACCTTCCTTCGAGTCATCCATGCTGCGGATACCAAAACCGCTGATTTTCATCCAGAGATCATGGACCTGATCAAAGTCCTCTATTACCATGCTTCTGATCTTACACTCTGTCATAAATAAATCCTTTCATTCTGCAAAATCCAGGTTCAAAATTTATCCCGTTTTCCATCCGTTTCGTTACGGACAAATCCCCTACGGGAACATCGGCACAAGCTCCAGTCCTGTACTCTCCGGAAGTCCAAACATCAGATTCATATTCTGCACTGCCTGTCCGGCCGCACCTTTTACCAGATTGTCCATTGCTCCCATCATAATCAGGCGGTTTGTTCTTTCATCTGCCACAAAGTTCACATCAACATAGTTGCTTCCTTCTACCCACTTTGTCTGAGGACATACACCCTTTTCCAGCACGCGGACAAACTTTTCCTTATTATAGTATCTGTCGTAAACAGCCTTCACATCTTCATATGTAACTTCTTTTTTAAGAGAAGCATATGCAGTGATCAGGATACCCCGGTTCATCGGCACCAGATGGGGTGTGAAATTCAAAAGTACCGGCTGTCCTGCTGCATATCCTAACTGCTCTTCTATCTCCGGTGTATGCCTGTGGCCTGCAACTCCGTAAGCCTTAATATTTTCATTCACCTCACAGTAAAGATTATCTACTTTTGCGCCGCGGCCGGCTCCGGATGTTCCTGACTTGGCATCAATAATGATCGTGGACGGATCGATAAGCCCTTCTTTTACTGCCGGATAAACGGACAGTGTGCTGCATGTAGGATAACATCCCGGATTCGCTACCAGTCTCGCACTTTTTACCCGGTCACGGTTAATTTCACATAATCCATATACTGCTTCTTCAATGAACTGGGGTGATGCATGTTTAATGCCATACCATTTTTCATATATATTTACATCTTTAATACGGTAATCCGCACTCAGATCGATTACTTTTACTTTTGATAATATTTCCTCTTTCATCATGGATGCACAGAATCCCTGAGGGGTTGCCGTAAAAATAACATCCACCTGTTCAGCCAGTTCCGCCATATTATCATCTTTGCAGACATCCTCCACGATCCGGAACATATTCTGATAAACATCCGCATATTTCTTATCTATATAGCTTCTGGAACCGTACCATTTAATTTCCGCTTCCCTGTGTCCCATCAAAAGACGTACCAGCTCACCGCCGGCATATCCGGTTGCACCAATAATTCCGACTTTTATCATAATAATCTCCTCTTCCTCATACGAACATATACCGTTACATCATACGCTCTTTTTTTCTTGATTTCAAGTCTTGCATAATTATACATTATAGTTGCATAATATGCAAGCATAACTTTATTTTATGCAAGATTTTTTCCGAATATTTGAATAAATATGTATTTTCCTAATTTTATGCTTGCATATTATAAAGAAATGATGTATAGTAGGCACTGGTGAATATCGGTATAACATTATCTGATTTATATGAGGAGGATCTTAATATGAAAGAAAAAGTAATTCTGGCGTATTCAGGCGGTCTGGATACTACCTGCATGATTCCATGGCTGAAAGAAAATTTTGATTACGATGTCATCTGCTGCTGCGTTGACTGCGGACAGGGAAACGAACTTGATGGTCTGGATGAAAGAGCAAAACTTTCCGGAGCCGCTAAATTATATATAGAAGATATTACAGACGAATTCTGCGATGATTTTATCATGCCGTGTGTACAGGCAGGTGCTGTATATGAGCACAAGTATCTGCTGGGTACTTCCATGGCCCGTCCTGTCATCGCAAAACGCCTGGTAGAGATTGCCCGCAAGGAAGGCGCTACTACTATCTGTCACGGCGCTACCGGAAAAGGAAATGACCAGATCCGTTTTGAACTTGCCATCAAAGCCCTTGCTCCGGATCTGAAAGTAATTGCTCCATGGCGTATGACAGATGTATGGACTCTGCAGTCCCGTGAAGATGAAATCGATTTTTGTAAAGCTCACAATATTGATCTTCCTTTTGATATGAGCCACAGCTACAGCCGTGACCGTAATCTCTGGCATATCAGTCATGAAGGACTGGAACTGGAAAATCCTGCAAATGAGCCGAACTATGATCACATGCTGGTACTTGGCGTTACCCCGGAAAAAGCTCCTGAAGAAGGCGAATATGTGACCATGACTTTTGAAGCCGGTGTTCCAAAGAGCATCAATGGCAAAGAAATGAAGGTTTCCGATATTATCAAAGAACTGAATGTTCTGGGCGGCAAACACGGCATCGGCATTGTAGATATTGTAGAAAACCGTGTTGTCGGTATGAAATCACGCGGTGTTTATGAGACACCGGGCGGAACGATCCTGATGGAAGCACATGACCAGCTGGAAGAACTGATCCTCGATCGTGAAACTTTGGAAACAAAGAAAAAACTGGGAAGCCAGTTTGCCCAGGTGGTTTACGAAGGGAAATGGTTCACACCGCTTCGTGAAGCAATCCAGGCATTTGTTGAAAGTACGCAGCAGTATGTAACCGGTGAAGTAAAATTCAAATTGTACAAGGGCAACATCATCAAAGCCGGCACAACTTCTCCTTACAGCCTGTACAACGAATCACTGGCTTCTTTCACTACAGGCGATATGTATGACCATCACGATGCAAGCGGATTCATCACATTGTTCGGTCTTCCGCTGAAGGTTCGCGCCATGAAAATTGCTGAAGCCCAGAAAAACAAATAAGAATAATCAAATCCCCGGGTTGCTGCCCGGGGATCGTTTTTATGGAAAACAAAATTCTTTTTACTCATCTTCTTTCATATAACTGTCTATATCTTTTCGAATCTGCATCATCTCCTTATCCAGAGCAGCAGCCTGATCCGCACATTTCTTCAGCCGCACTCCGATATCCGTTTCCTGACTGATATGCTTTTTGTATTTCAATTTATGTTCCAGACTCGCCCAGAAATCCATCGCCATAGTCCTGAACTGCACTTCCACAGGAATCGGCCTGGGGCCGCCCGTCAGAAATATGGGAACCTCTACTGTCAGATGAAGACTGCGATATCCATTCACTTTTGGATTTTTAATGTAATCATCCCGATCAAGCACCGTAATATCATTTTGGCTGGACAAGTATTTCTCCAGCTTATATATGTCATCAATGTAATCACAGATAACACGGATTCCGGCAATATCCATCAGATTTTTCCGCATACTCTCCAGTGTCAGAGGATAACCTTTCCGCTCCATCTTTTCCAGGATACTTTCCGGACTTTTTAATCTGCTCTGTATCGTTTCTATGGGATTTTTCTCTCTGTCCATAGACATTTCCATATCCAGAACCTTAAGTTTTGTCTCCACTTCCATGATAGCACAGCGATACTCATTGAATACCTCGAGGTATACGCTGCTCTTTTTCAGCGTTTCTATCATGCTCTTTACGTTAATTTCATTATCTTCTGTCATTTATAAACCCTTTCATCGATGACGCCATGCACTTCTGGAGAATAAGATCAAAATCGGGAATATCTCCAGGCGTCCTGCCAGCATATCAAGGATAAGTACACTTTTAGAAAGTATACTGTACTGGGAGAAATTGCACACGGGCCCTACCGCATCAAGTCCGGGACCAATATTGTTAAAGCACGCCAGAACTGCCGAGAAATTGGTAGTAGTCGAAAATCCATCCAGCGATATTACAAGAAAGCTGGCTATAACAATAAACACATAAGTCACCAGATAAATATTTGTATTTTCAACAACACTTTCGTCTACTTTGTTTCCATTAATGCGGACCGTCTGTATCTTCTGCGGATCCAGAACCTTCCTGATATTCCTGTAAGAACTCTTAAACAAAAGCAGTACTCTGCTGCATTTAATACCGCCTCCGGTACTTCCTGCACAGGCTCCCGCAACCATCAGACAAAGGATGATTGCTTTAGAAAAAGCAGGCCATTTATCAAAATCTGTAGTAGCAAATCCGGTAGTTGTGATAATACTTGCCACCTGAAAAGCTCCGTGGCGTACGGTCTCTTCAAGAGTATCATAGTAACTTCCAAGGTTCCATACGATCAGAGCAATGCTGGCAATAATAATTCCAAAATACAGCCTCAATTCTTCATCGTGAAGCACATTGCGCACACGTCTCATCACGAGAAGGTAATAGCAGCTGAAGTTCACGCCAAACAGCAGCATGAATACCGTACACACATTCTGCAAATACGGGCTGTAACTCGCCATACTGTCATTCTTAATTCCAAAACCGCCGGTACCAGCCGTTCCGAATGCCGTACACAAAGCATCAAACAGCGGCATATCCCCGATCAACAGGAAAAAAATATTTAAAATCGTAAGTACAATATACAGCAGGTATAAAATTGCTGCCGTGCGCCGCATTCTGGGCACCAGTTTACCAACTGACGGCCCCGGACTTTCCGCACGAAGGATGTGCATCGTAAATCCGCTCTGTTTCTCTCCCGCCGGAACAATCGCCAGAAGAAACACCAGCACTCCCATACCGCCCAGCCAGTGACTGAAACTGCGCCAGTACAACATTCCTTTCGGCAAAGATTCTACTTCAGGAAGGATAGATGCTCCGGTTGTAGTAAAACCGGACACAATCTCGAACATTGCATCTAAAAAATGCGGAATCGCTCCTGATATGTAAAACGGAAGACATCCCATAAAACTTAAAACGATCCAGCCCACACCTACACAAACAAGACCGTCTCTTGCATAAAATCCCTTTTTATGACCGCGGCAGAAATATCTGAGCAGTACAAAAACTGCCATAATAAGTAAAATGCTCACACCAAATCCGAATACAGCCTTCTGCTCACCGCAGACAAGACTGATACCCATTGCCGGAATCATGCACACAGCCTCCAGCAGCAGTATCTGGGCAATAAAACGTCCCATCATTTTATAATTCATGTCTAACAACCTCAGTTCACAAAGATATCGTTGACCTGATAAATCACGTCATTTCCAGTGGAAATGACAACTATCATGTCTCCCGCCCGGAAACTGGATTCACCATTCGGAATTTCGATTACCCCATCATGTGAAATACATGCCAGCAAAACACCCTTCTTTAATCTTAATTCTTTAAGAGGCTGTCCGCAGTGCTGTGTATTTTCCTCAATCTGAAACTCAATTGCCTCCGCTTTTCCATCTGCAATCGTATGAATAGTAAGCGCAGCCCCTGCCTGATTATGCAGTGCCCGGACATACCGTACAATTGTATTACAGCACAAGTCCTTCGGGATGATGGTACTTCCAATAGACAGATTATTTACCATGTCGTTGTTTTCGAAATGAGCCAATTTCGTAATGATCTGCGGTACTCCACAGCTGCTGCCGTACAAAGAAATAAACATATTCAATTCATCCATACCTGTCAGTGTAACAAGGGCATCACAGTCAGAAATGCCTTCACTGTCCAGCAGGTACTGGCTGCTGGCATCTCCATGGATGATGCTTGTGTCCGGCAGTCTCTCAGCAAGACTGATACACTGTTCCTGTTTCTGCTCTATAAGCTGTACCGTCATATCACTTTTCTCAAGCTGCTGCGCCAGATAGTAACTGATCTTTCCTCCGCCGCATATGATGACCCGCTTTACCTTTCTGGTAATAATCCCCAGATTCTTCAAAAGCATTGTCATATGGTTCGCTGCACCGGTGACATAGATACGGTCTCCCTCTCTAAGCACGAAATTGCCATCAGGTGTAATTGCCTTGCCTGATCGCAGAACAATACATACCAACACCTTGCACCGCACTATTTTGTACATATCATTCAAAGCAATATTACACAGCTTACTCTTTCCATCGATACGCAGTTCTACCACTTCCACACGGCCCCGGGCAAAGCTCTCCCGCTTCAAAAAGCCGGGATACTTCAGCAGATGTTCTATCTCAATGGCCGCCTGCCTGTCGGGATTTACCACAAGAGACAAGCCGTACAGATCCCTCAGCTTATAAATCTGCTCATGATATTCCGGATTCTGTATTCTTGCAATTGTATGGAGTTTCGGGTTAATTACATGGGCTGTAGTACAGCAAAGCAGATTTACCTCATCTGCTCCTGTGGCTGCAATCAGCAGATCAGCTTCCTCTACTCCGGCCATCTCCAGAACGTTCATCGTCACACAGTTTCCCTGTATGGTCAAAATATCATATCGTTCCAGACTGTTTTCCAATACATCTCTTTTGGAATCAATTAACGTAATGTCATATCCGGCTGATGACAATTGTCTGGTAAGCGTATCGCCAAGCTTTCCGTCTCCGGCAATTATGATCTTCAAGTCTTTTTCCTCGCATATATAATTTTTTCTTTAATGACGTCAAATGCACGCATTAAAAATCTATAAACATTATAACAAGAATTATCAGAAAAGCAATGTATTTTACGGAATAATTTTTCCCCGAAAATACACCAGAACAGACGCATTCACGATTTAATCGCAAATGCGTCTGTTCTATCTGCCAAATACAGATTTTTTAAATCTCATACCACCTGATTTCATTTTCTTCCAGGTGCAGTTTGAAAGAACTTCCATCTCCCCGATATACCACAGTATCCTGAGGCTCATAAGTATTATTTACCACACAGTATTTTCCATTCGCCACATAAGCATGCACCTCCACATTAAAGTTGGTACTAAACCATTTATACAGTTCCCCTTCACTGTGGGTGCTCCATAAAATACTCCGGTATAAAAGCCGGCTGTTTTCAAAACTGTATGGAAGTCCGCTGATATACACTCCCCGGCCTTTTCCAAAGTCATTTACAGCCATCTGCACTTCCCTGTCTCTCTGGACAAGAATCTCCGTGCCCTCATAGGCATATATGCTTTTCTTACCCTCTCCAAAATCAATTTCCTTTTTGCAGTCAGACAGTATAAAATGCTGCGGGTGTTCTTCCCAGTTATATTTGTCATAATTCAGTGTAAAACCAGTTTCTTTCTCCACGCCCAACACATTTGCAAGCTGCAGATAATGTCCCTGGTACTGATGTCCGCCCGGCTCTCCTACGCCAATAAATCCGCCTCCCCGGTATACAAATGCCCGGATTGCAGAAGTAATCTGTGCATCCTCCCAGACATCCCCGCCCGTATGGGCAGTATCTCCGTCTCCCACATTAATCAGAACATCGATACCTTTTAATACATCAGGATTTTCCTTCACATCATCAAATGAGAGGAAGCTGACATCAAAAGGCGCTCCGCTCAGGGCCTCGATCACGCCGGCATAACTGTAATTACTCTTATAATATAACGCATGGTGAACCATATGACATCCCCAGCTTCTGCTCTTTCCCCAGCTGTTCAAAACGGCTGCCTTCTTTATGCAATAAGGTGTGGTTCCCTTTGCATTCTCATACAGCTCACGGAATTCTCTGCAGACTGTTTCCACATAATCGATAAATTCCGGAAATTTCAGCGCCAGTTTTAAATATCCACCATATCCAATACGGTCAATGGGCTTTCTAAGGATCGCTCTTCTTGCCGTCACCCAGTTTTCTTTCGCTTCTTTTACGGGATCTCCGCCTTCATAAAAAGTATCCGGGAAAAAATATGGCAAAAAACGTCCTTCTGTATATTTGATTCCCTGAATATCCGATATCAGACGAAGTGTGCTCCCGTTCCCAACGCTGCCCACCACAGCATCCAGACCGATCTGCGCGAACTCCTCCATAAACGGTTCTGTCCCAATCCAGTGGTCCCCCAAAAACATCATAGCTTCCTTACCGTATTCATGGGTAATATCAACCATTTCTTTCGCCAGTTTTGCTACTTCCCGGCGCTGGAATGCCATAAAATCCTTATATTCTTTTGAAGGCACTCTGTACTGGTTATTATAATATCCCTGATCGATAATATATTCCGGTCTGAACCTGTAGCCGGCCTCTTTTTCAAACTGTTCCAAAACATAAGGACTTACGGAGGCAGAATATCCATACCAGTCAACATACTTTTCTCTTTTCAGCTCGTCAAACATCAGCGTGAATTGATGAAAAAAAGTAGTATAGCGGATCACATTTACATAGGGATGTTCTTCACAGAACTTCCTTAAACGCTCCATACTGTACCTGCGGGTTTTTGGCTGACGCACATCAAACGTAATCTGATGTTCCACATCTTTCCAGTCATTCGTCACTGCATTATACATATGTACCGGGTCCCAGATCAGGTATGCCAGAAAACTTACAGTGTACTCATGAAACAATTCTGCCTTATGGATAACTGCACATCCATTTTCACCGTCATATTCCCACTGGTCACAGGGAAGCACTTCTCCTGTTGAACGGTCGATTACTTCCCACCAACGTTTTATATCATCATTTGTATTGACCTGAATCAGTTCCCGCGAAATTCCCTTCATCAGAGGAATGCTTAATTCTTCCTCCGCAGCTGTATAAAATCCGGTCATAATGTAACACTGCTGTACTTCATCAGGGTTTTCTCTTGCCCATTTATTATCTTTTCTTGTTGTGTAATAAGTAGAATAAATTTTGGCGCCTGTTCTCGTCAGTTCTTCCGGGAACTGTGTTCCATCACAATCACGTATCGCATCCGCACCCCAACGTTTTAATATGCCGATCGTCTCCGGAACAACATCCAAATTGGTCGGAATCGTAACACGCCCCTGCATCTGCTGTTTTATCTCTGAACTCATTTACTCAACTCTCCTTATGTTTAACGGTCCGAACCTGTATACGGTTTGTTATAGATAAATAAAGCTGTAAGAAGTAATATCACCCCAAGAATCATTATTCCAAGACCTGCTAATTTTCCGGTCATCGTCCATCCCCAAATGATCAGTATCAATCCTGCCAAAAATAAGCCTGCAATCGCTATCATCCGCAAAGAAGCATGTTCTTTCCAAAAATTCATACATCCACCTTATCCTTTCAATCCGCCCATTGTCATTCCCTGCGTCAGCTTATTCTGCACACAAATATACAAAATCAGAGTTGGCAGCATTACCAATACTAAACCGGCGTACATAATTCCATACTGGGCCGCAGACTGCTGAGCCTGCATCAGATTCAAAAGTCCTACCGGCAGCGTTTTTGCGCCTTTCGCAGAACTCATCAGTGTCATGGAAATAATATATTCGTTCCAGAATGACAAGAAGTTAAAGAGAATAATCGTAATAATAGAAGGCTTCGCCATGGGAAAAATAATTTTCCACATCGTTGTCTGATATCCGGCACCGTCAATATATGCCGCTTCCTCAAAATCGTGAGGCAGCGTAGAAAAGTATCCGGATAAGAGATAAATTGTAAAGGGAAGTGCCGTTGATGCATACACCACTGCCAAAACAAACAGATTATTCAGCAGGAAACTTTTTCCTGCCAAATTTTTCAGCCAGACATCTCCATCCCGAAGCATCAGGAAAATCGGTACCACGATATAATTTACGTTAATAAACAGCCCCGCCATAAACGCCAGATTCAGAAATTTAGAACCCCGGAATTGAAAGCGTGATAATGCGTACGCTGCCGGAAGAGCAATTACCAGAAGAAGTACAAGCGCTGCCGCCGTCACTATCACGGAATTGAGCATATACTCTCCCATTTTCGCAGAATTCCATGCATCCACAAAATTCTGCCAGTAGATTCCTTTGGGCATTGCCCAGGGATTGCCGTAAAATTCACTGTTTTCTTTTATCGATGCCATGAATACCCATGCCACCGGTACAATGATCGTAACGGCCAGCGTAATCAGCACCACATAAATAAATATGTGATACAGCCGTTCAGCATCTAATCCTCTCGCTGTGTTTTTCATCAAATCATCCCTCCTAATAGGTTAGAGTTCCCCTGTCAGTGACCTTGTTTACCAATGCTGAAAGCAAAAATGAGAATAAGAATATCACAACACCAATCGCCATACTGTAGCCATATAAACCGGCATCTTTCTGACTGTACATATAACTCAGCGCCACATCCGATGCTCCGTTTGGTCCGCCTGATGTCATTGCTTTTACAAACAGAAATGCCATATTAATGGTTGATATGATAAAAAAGGTCAGGGTTGTCCGGATGTTCGTCCAGATCAGCGGAATTGTAATCTGGAAAAATTGCTGCAGCCGTCCCGCACCATCCAGCGCAGAGCTTTCATACATACTTTCCGGCACACTCGCCATAGAAGCCATATACATTACCATATAGTATCCGATAGCCTGCCATACCATGGCAATGATAATACTGACCATGACCAGCTTTTCGCCTTTCCACAAGATCGGATTTGTCATGTCCCTGAACAATCCGATAATACTGTTCAGCATACCGTTTTCCGGTTTATAAATTGCCGAGAAGATACCGGAAATAACAACCACTGATAAAATATTCGGGATATAAAAAATTACGCGGAAAAAATTTTGTCCCTTAATCTTTTCACGGGTTAAGATTGCCGCAAAAATCAGGGCAAACGCAAATGTAATAATTGTCACTACAATAATCAGAAGAATCATGTTCTGCATGGAACGTATGAAATTCGCATCTGAAAACAGGACTTTAAAATTATTCAGTCCCACAAACTTTTCATTGGGAGAATAAGCTCCTTTTTCAAATAACGACATACGAAAAACATTTAATGTGGGCAGGATCATGAAAACAAAAAATAGAATAACTGCCGGTGCAACACAGGCAAACAAAAAACCTGTCCGACGTTTTAAACTTTTCATGAATCATCCTTCCTTTCTATTTACATCACTGTAAATGAGTGAAAATACGTCGGGCAAAAACTGCCCGACGTATGAAATTGCCAATAAAGATCTGCTCTTTGAAAACTCTATTTCAGATTTGCACGCATCTGATCGCTTGCTGCTTTGATTCCGTCAATCCATTCCTGCTCAGTAATCGTTCCCTCTACCAGAGAGTTTACCGGATCAAAGAAAATCGGACGAATCTCAACACCCGGAATTGCCTCGAATGCTGCGAAGTTACCCATAGCTGCCTTTGCCCCATTATCATAGATGGAGTAGAACATAACGTTATCGCCTTCCAGTTTATCTGCAATTCCAAGAACCGGCTGAATTGCTCCTGACTGTGCGAAAATACCGCATGCTGTGTCACTGTAGAGGAATGACAGGAACAATTTTGCTGCATCCTGATTCTCTGCTCCTGCCGGAATCCATGCCTGCTCGAACCAGGTATAGCTGTATCCGTCGCCGCCTGCTTCCACTGCCGGGAGAGCTGTCATACCCCATTCGAATCCGTCTGCACGGGGAGCATCTGCCATTTCACCTACGATCCATGTACCGTTCGGCATGAAGATTGCTTTGTTATCCAATACCAGCTGCTGATTCTGAGTGAAATCCTGATCATTTGCCTGCGCCGGAGTAATCGGATTTGTATAAGTAGCAAGTTTTGCTACAATATCAAAACAGGTCTGTGCTTCCTCTGTATCCCAGATTCCTTCTTCATAATTTGTTGCTTTGTTGAAAAACTCCGGTCCGCCCACAGAATACATTAATGCATAGAAGAATGCATCAAAATATCCTGTTGTCGGATAAGTAAACAAATAAATCTCTTCTTCCAGAGCCTTGTCGCCCAGTTCCCACATTTCATCCCATGTAGCAGGAACTTCCCATCCTTTTTCTTCTAACAGACCTTTGTTGTAGAACAATCCGCAGGGAGAATAGAACATCGGAGCAAGATATGTGCTGCCGTCACCATATGGATTTGTAAGGGCTGTGTCTGTAAATCCGCCCGCAATTTTATCTGCTACAGTCACTTCTTCACCAGGCACTGTCATGGACAGCACATCTGTAATTTCCGCGATCATGTTTCCTTTGATAAACTGCTCTGTCAATGCAGATTCACGTCCGGTTGCCAGATGAATAACATCCGGATATTCTCCGCCCTGCATAGATGGTCCGATGACGTCCTCCAGATTTTTGTCTGTGGTAAGTTCCACTTCGATTCCGGTTTCTGCTGTAAATGCCTCACACACCTGTGTCCACATCTCAGAACCATATGCAGATTCAAGTGCTGCCACACTGATCGTAGTCCCCTCATATGCTGCATACGGGTTCTCTTCTGCTGAAACTGAAAGTCCTGCCAAAGAAGTCATAATCATGGAAGTTGCCAGAATACTGCTAAAGATTCTCTTTTTCATTACAAATTCCTCGCTTTCTGCCTTACGGCTTATATTTTACTGTCTTCAGGTAATTGTAAGTATATGCTTTTTGCCAATAAAGACAATCCAAATATTGCTCTAATCTATCTGATTATTGTTTCGTTTTGTATTTTTTGCATATTTTTATAAAAATGCTTTCCATTTTTTGTCATAATTGCACAGTTCATTTTCCTGTTTTCTTCTTGTTTACTTTTCCTTTTTATGCTAAAATTGCTCTATACACAGCAATAATCATACATTTATCATTAGTGAGGCTACTATGAGCACAAATCGTTACGACTTTATTACACCGGAAAAGAGTATTCACGGCTTATTTAAATTGCTGTACGTCAGCTCTGCCAAATATGGTGGTGACTGGCACAGCACACCCCATACCCATGACTGCTCCGAGCTGTTTTATGTTACCAACGGACTTGGACAGTTTAATATTGAAGGCAAACTTCATCCTGTATCTTCTAATGACCTTGTGATCGTAAATCCCAATGTGGAACATACCGAAACCAGCCTGAACGCCAATCCGCTGGAATATATTGTTTTAGGAGTAGAAGGGCTAAAACTGACAACACACGCTGAAAACGCAGACAGCAGATTCTGTATTGTCAATTTTCGCAACTCAAAGGAAACCATCCTTTTCTGTCTTCAAAGCATGTTGAAAGAAATACATGCAAAGCCGCCCGGATACGAAGTTATCTGTCAGGATTTAATGGAAGTCCTCATTATTCACCTTACAAGGCAGACGAATTTTTCTACTACCCTCGCTCCAAGCCAGAATAAATTCAGCAGATTATGCACACATATTCATCAGTATATCGCACAGAATTTTTCGGAAAATCTCAGTCTGGATACTCTGGCCCAGATGCATCATGTCAGCAAATATTATATGGTGCACAGTTTTACTAAAGAATACGGCATCTCACCCATAAAATTCCAGCTTTCCTGCCGCATACAGGAAAGCAGGCATCTTCTTTCTACAACAGATTATTCTATTGCCACAATCAGCCGTGCACTGGGTTTTTCTTCTCCCAGTAAGTTTTCCCAGTGTTTCCGCAGTTCAGAAAATATGAGTCCGACACAATATCGGAGGCAAAAACAAAATAAGTAGAAAAAGGCGTTCCTTTTTCTACTTATTTTATTTCTATCTACTATATTTACTTATTATATTTTGCCACAATTTCCTGCATTGTCTGCCATTTCTTTTCCATGTCTGCAACCAGCTTAAGCTGTGTCCGGCAGCGGTCAAGGTTGTGTTCCGGTCTGTGAATCCTGAAGTATACATCTCCCTGCAGATAATCTGTGAGGAAACGTATTCCGCACTCATAAGTCATGACTTTGGCTCCCATTGGCATCAGTTCAATTTCTCTGGAAGTCAGTTTTCCGTCACATCCCTTCAAGAATCCCTTTGTATATAATTCGAATAATTCCATATCGCAGCTTACCTTATCCAGGTCTTTCTCGTCCTCTTCTCCGGTGCTGGCTCCAAAACGGATAGAATCGCCGAAATCATACATTGCAAGTCCCGGCATAACTGTATCCAGGTCAATCACACAAACCCCTTTTCCTGTTTTATTGTCAATCATGATGTTATTCAGTTTTGTGTCATTATGAGTTACACGAATCGGGATTTCCTTCTTTTCAATCAGTTCTGAAAAGAAATTTGCATCTTTTTCGCGTTCCAGAACAAACTCAATTTCTCTGCGGACACTCTCTGCCCTTCCCATTACATCATCTTCCACTGCCTTTTTAAAGACAGCAAATCTATTTCTTGTATCATGGAATTTCTCAATCGTCTCATGCAGCGTCTCTGCAGGATAATCTGCCAAAAGCGCCTGAAAATTTCCGAATGCCAGAGCCGTTTCATAGAAATCATTCTGGTTTTCCACCACATCATAGCAGCTTGCATCGGTAATAAAAGTATAGGCTCTCCAGTATTCTTCCTGTGAATCTTTATAGAAGAATTTTCCATCTCTGGCGGGAATCACATTTAAAGTCTCTCTTAAAGGATCTCCTCCTTTTTCCTCAATCTTCCTGCGCAGATACGCCGTCACATTTACAATGTTTTCCATGAGCTGTTCAGGATTTTTAAATACATTCCGGTTTATTCTCTGCAAAATGACTCTCAGACGTCCCATTCTGCCGATCTCATAGAGCAAAACCCTGGTGTCATTGATGTGTCCATTTCCAAACGGCTGATTGGAAACTAACGTCCCCTCAAATCCGTATGCTTCTATAACCTCATCCATTCGTTCCTCTGTTGTTTTTGCCATCATGATTTCCCTTCCATTATTGTTTTAACGTTTTAATCTTAATGTATCAAAAAACATTTTTAAATACAAGTCTTTCATTTTCCACATGTTGTCCGTATTTTACCGTAAATTGCGTTTAGCTGCTCTGCATCCTGTTTCACTTAATGCATTTTGAATTTGATATCGCTCCGGTTGGACAAATCTTTTTACACTGTCCGCAGCGGATGCATTCCGGATGGTTGACATTCAAAAGAGGATCAACCTGCATCTTACAGGCTCTTGTACAGGCACCGCAGTCTATGCACTTTTCTTTATCAACCCGGTACTTAAATACAGATATCGGATTGAATACCGAGTAAATTGCCCCGAGGGGACATATGTATTTACAGAAAGGCCGGTAAATAATGATGGACAAAAAAATAGTAACAGCCAGCAGGACCATTTTCCATGCATACAGCCAGCCAATAGCGCTTCGAAGAGACTTATTCAGCAATACAAGAGGAAGACCGCCCTCCAACGTTCCCACAGGGCAGATCAGCTTGCAGAAATACGGCGCCCCCTGCCCCAGGATATCCACCAAAAACAGCGGAAGCAGTATTACAAAAACCACAAGGATCACATACTTCAGCTTCCTTAAAAGCTTATCCCACCGGAATGTTTTGATTTTTTTCGGAAACGGGATTTTGTGAATCAAATCCTGGATTAATCCGAAAGGACAAAGCCATCCGCATACAAAGCGTCCCATCAGCGCTCCTGCAAGCATAAGAAATCCTGCCACATAAAAAGCAAATTTGAAATTCCAGCTGCCGATAACCGCCTGCATAGCCCCGACAGGGCAGGCCCCCAGTGCCCCGGGGCACGAGTAACAATTCATTCCCGGAACACAAAGATTTTTCAAATTTCCCTTATATATTTTCCCCTGAACAAAACCGGTCAGATAGCTGTTCGTCAGCAGCGCCCAGAGAGCCTGCAGCCTGTGACGCGGCCATTCACTTATTTTTTTCTTCTTATCCAATTCCAATACACTCCAGACATATATTAATCGCTTTTGTCAGTACCACCGCCATTTCACCACGGTAAATACCATACGCCATCATTCCGATTCCCAGAACCGCAATTCCGATCCCGCTCCAGGAAGACCGCAGCCATTTTTTCATCACTCTTCTCCTTTCAGATAATATAGAATCAATTATACAGCACTCAGGCAGCTAAAATCAACATATCCAGACAAATCGCCCTGTAACATCAAATACAACAGCCGCATATCATAAATTAAAATCCCCAAAAGGGAATTTTGCTATGTATTTGCTATCTGGAATTTTATTATTTATTATATGCGTCCTCTTTTTTCTTTTGAATCATCACAGAAAAAAGAGAATTTTAAAAAAGCTCCGCAGCATGGATGTCTGTGAAAAAATCCGATTATTAGATGAACTGACGCAGCCCTTCGGCTTTTCCTACCACTGTCAGGAAGATATAATGACATCCACCCTGAATGCCTGGCAGCGTCAATTCGGCTACTGTGCCCTGTTTGATAAATCTGCACCCCGATTCAATATGGTTTTTGACTGTGAACCAATCTACTTTTCCTGTGACGGCCAGACCTGGCTGATTGAATTCTGGAAAGGACAATATGGTATCAATACAGGTGCTGAAATCGGTATCTATCAGGCAGATGCCCTGATTTCCCCCGATCACTATACCAAAACTTTATTCCACAGCATTTCAGACAGCGAACTTTTCCCACTCTCCATGGAACTGTTCCATAACGGAAAAAAGCTGTTCTCTGTCCATGAAAATCACTGGTGGCTGACCGGCTTTTGCATGGGCAGTTATTCCAGACCAAAAGATCTTGTCCTGAACTGCTCCCTCACTTTTCCAGATCACTGTATGCTGCAGAGTTTTGTTACAGAAATGCTCCGGTCCGGATATGAGAAATGCGAACTGAATATCTGTAATCTTACCGTTTCCTTCTGTTTCTCCTCTCCAAAAACGGATCAGCCAGAAGTCTGCCGCCTTATCATCTGGTGGTCCAGCCTTCAGAACCGTCTGTCCTGCCGTATGTATTGTCTGATCACCCGATCCTGTGACTGCACTCCGGATCGCATTTTATATCTATATTACTATCTTCCCGCTGCATTTCGTCACATGCTGCACCTGAAAAGAGGATTTATACAATGAGCTCCTATTCCCGTATTTCTAAAACCTTTGAGAGAGCCCTTCGGCTTCCTCTGAATCATTATTCTAAATACATTTTGTTTTCTGACTGTCATCGGGGAACCGGTAATACCAATGATAATTTTCTAAAAAATGAATATCTGTACCTGGCTGCACTAAACTACTACTATAACAGGGGGTTCACCTATCTGGAACTGGGTGACGGAGATGAGCTCTGGGAAAACCGTTCATTTCAGAAAATCAAAGAAATGCACCGGCAAAGTTTTGATATGATGGCAAAGTTTTACGAATCCGGGCGCTTTTATGCTATATACGGAAACCATGATATTGTCAAAAAAAATCCAGGATATCCGGAAAAGTATTTTCATACCTTCTACTGCGAACACGCAATGGGTGAACGTCCGCTTTTTCCTCATATCACCTTTTACCCCGGTATCATCCTGTATGATTGCCTGGGAAAGAAAGACATCTATCTGACCCACGGACACCAGGCAGATCCGTTAAACAGTACTTTCTGGCGTCTGGCACGATTCCTCGTCCGTTATATCTGGAAACCTCTTGAGTGCATTGGCGTTCCTGATCCCACCAGCGCTGCAAAAAACAATAGAAAGAAGAAACAATCAGAGCAGATCCTGTCCGGCTGGGCAAAGCAAAATCATCATATTCTGATTGCCGGGCACACACACCATCCCATGGCAGGAAGTCCTGACTCCCCCTATCTGAATACCGGAAGCTGTATCCATCCTTCCGGCATTACAGGCATTGAAATTGAAAATCGATGCATGAAGCTTGCAAAATGGAGCATCGCTGCGCGAAACGATCTGTCACTGTATGCTTCCCGGGAAATCCTGGGGAAAACAGTGTGTATAGATGATGTGTCTCTCTAGTCAGCCCATGATCATTTGGAGACATTTGTCCAGTTTTCCAACGGAACGGTAACGCTCCAGTTTCCATCCACCGAGTCATCATAAGTAATAAATTCACCATATAACTCATAATTGCAGAGTTCTTTAGCAGGTATTTCGGTAAAGATATAGTCTTCATAACTTCCTTCCTTTTCTTCATCAAAAAATGAAGCGCTTCCATGGCAAATGATCATATCTCCACTCCCTTTATTTTTCAGGGCAACTGAGCCATGATTATCCGTTTTGAGAACATCCTCATAATATACCTGCACATGAAGACGGCCTTCAATGTATCCGATACCTGTTATCATTATCCCATCAACCGGAGAGATTCCTGTCTGTTCAGGTTTTAAAACAACCAGGCCTTCTTCTGTGGCAGCGCCTGCATTTTTTTCAATAATCTCTTTTCCACTGAGCCCTCTGGGATAAACAATCCGTGTTGCAGGATTTTCTTTAACATTGAGAAAATCAACGCCCTCTATAACTCCTTCATATTTTTGCCTGCCGGTCAAAAACTCGTGAACAGAAAATGTAAGTTTATCACCCTCGATATGTTGTTTATCCCACAACTCGATCGTGACAAGAAAAGTCGCAGTTTCTGTTGACGAATCATAACCTGCCGACTTGCAATGTCCTGTGCAGTCAAAGGGTGTGTGAATACTGTAGCTGTCAAAAAGATCAATATTGGCATCTATCCGGGTATCTTTCAAATCTTGCATAGCTATATAAATTTCAGCAATATTCTCACGTATATGTACTGCCGCCACTTCCATACGGATCCCATTATCCTCGCAAGATTTTTGAACAGGTTTGAAGTATTGTGCTGTCGCGGGCAAAAGTAAATATAATTGTTCATAAAATGCCGGAACAGCTGCTGCAAAAACAGGAATAGAAAGTACGCAAATAATTGCAGCAGAAGCAACAACGATTCTCCATCTACTCCAAAAAAGCAACATATCGGCATCCTGAACATCATGCTCTTTCTTAATGCGATCCGGTTTCTCACTTTCAGCCTCATTGATAAAGCGATCATCGATAAAGCTCATACCTTCCATCAAATCTATACCCTTCATAAATTCACTCCCTCACATTCTAAAAAATCGTGCAGTTTTTTTCGGGTACGATGCAAACATGTTTTTACTTTACTTTGACTGATACCGTAACGGGCTGAGATTTCCTGAATAGTATCTGTGTACCAATAGCGGCGTATAAAAATCATCCTTTTTTCATACGGCAATCCATCGAGGAAGCAATCAAGCAATCTGCCGATTTCTTTTCCGTCCATGTCCATAACAAAACCTTTATCAGGAATACACCGTTCCATTTCTAAAGTCAGCTCAACTATATCCGCTCTTCGTTTTTCTGCATTCTTCCAGTCCAGTTTTCCAAATGCAAAGTGACGGCAAATTCTGGCAAGATATGCAAAAAAGTATACCGGCTTTTGCGGCGGAATTGTGTTCCATGCGCTTAAGTAAGTATCGCTGACACTCTCCTCTGCATCTTCACTGTTACGCAAAATTTTATCAGCAATCCGATAAAGCTTTGCACCATACAATGCTTCTGTTTCTGCAATAGCTCTCTCATCACGCAGAAAAAACAATTCTATGATTTTTTCATCCTCCATTCAAATCTCACCCCCAAGCGGCATCCTCACCCTTATAGAGGGAAAATATTTAAAAAGGTTACACTACATTAAAATTAAACAGGAAATTTACCGTTTTACCGGCGGACGCATCATTTGATTTTGACTGATACTGCCGTCATATTTTTCTCCATCAAATGTGACATCCCCATACAATCTGTTTTTCTCAGTATAACATGAAATCTGCCAGACTACAAAAAGCATTAGGAACCGCTGAACCTGCATCCAAAGAATAAAGATAATGTTCCAAAAACCAATACCATGGACAGCAGGGCGCGGACCAAAGCTATTACCTCTCTGCTTGATTTTTCTCCCTGTCTGTACCATACTGAACTTATCAACAGATAGGAGACTTTATAATTAAAATCAATAAGGCAAAAAAATTTGATTAAGAGGTTTCTACCAATATCTGAAATTTGAGCGTTTTTTGAGATTTGGTTGATATGATGAATTATGAGTAATAAATGGAGATGGTAGAATGAAACAAAAACTTCTCATTGTTGATGATGAACATGGAATTGTAGATATGATGACAAGTTACTTTTCCCAATACTATGATGTAATTACTGCTTTCAATGGAAATGAGGCGCTTCAAAAGTTAGCAAATCAACCTGACTTGATTTTGCTTGACATCAATATGCCCGATATGGACGGGCTGACCCTTTGTCAGAAAATACGGGAACTTATTACCTGCCCGATTCTTTTCCTTACGGCGCGGGTGGAATCTTCAGATAAAATCATTGGACTTCAAGCAGGCGCAGATGATTACATTATCAAGCCCTTTGATCTGGACGAATTAGGTGCAAGAGTTGCAGCACATTTGCGGAGGGAGCAGCGACATAGGAATAAAGCGGCAATTCGATTTTTTGGTGAGCTGGCGATTGATTATTCCGCACGTACTGTTACGGTCTCCGGAGAGCCTGTTGCTTTATCAAAAAGGGAATTTGATATTGTGGAGCTGCTTTCGCTGAACGCCGGACAGGTATTTGACCGAGAGCGGATTTATGAAGCGGTGTGGGGACTTGATGGCGCTGGCAGCAGCGATACCATCATGGAACATATCAGAAAAATCCGGGCGAAGTTGGCTGCTTGTACACTTCACAGTTATATTGATACAGTTTGGGGGTGCGGTTATCGGTGGAACGTCTGAAAAATATGGAGCTAAAGAAAACTTTTCTCGTTCTGTCTGCTTCCTGTGTTTTGTTGGCTCTCCTGCTGGTAGGGTTGGTCTTTATGGTATGCAATTCGATTAGCAGCACCTTTCCCACTGGTGGGATAGAAATTTTAGCAGACGGTTCAGCCATTAAGCTGGAAACGCCCACAGTGTCCCAGCAAAGTATATTGTCGATGTTTGGTATCATTCAAATTGTGTCCTGCATTGTTCTCCCTATGGGCGGGCTGGCTCTATCCGGCATTTTATATTACCATATCAAATTGAAACATCCGATTGCCGCACTGCATAATGGAATTACACGGATTCAGAACCACGATCTTGACTTTTTCATGCCGGTTCGTTCTGATGACGAATTAGGCCAGCTTTGCGCCGCCTTTGATACCATGCGGGAAGAACTTCTGAAATCAAATCAGGAACTATGGCGGCAGGCAGAAGAACGCAAAAGACTAAATGCCGCCTTTTCCCATGATTTACGCAATCCGATCACAGTCTTAAAGGGAACTGTAAAAATACTGCGGCGGGGTACAGCAGATGAACTGGCCATCGACAGGTTGGAAAGCTACACATTACGGATTGAACAGTATGTAGAAGCTATGAGCAGCATCCAGAGATTAGAACAAATGCCGGTGCGGATAAACGAATGTTCATATTCTCTACTACATTCTGAATTGGAGGAAACGGCAAAAATCCTTGCAGGAGCATTAGATCTGTCTGTTTCCACACCTGATAATGGAACAATACAATTAGATCATGGATTGTTTCTAACCGTTGCAGAAAATCTGATTGGAAATGCGACTCGGTTTGCAAAAAGTAAAATTACAATTCGTCTGGAACAGAAAAAAAACTTTTTGCTTCTATCAGTTACAGACGATGGCCCAGGTTATCCTGTGGAGTTAATACAGAACGGTCCGAAACCGTTTGGAAAAATGAAAGAAGATTCCGCACACTTTGGTATGGGTCTATACAGCAGCCAGACGCTATGCCTGAAACATGGAGGAACACTTACACTGGAAAACAGAAAAGGTTATGGCGCAACGGCTACTGCTTCTTTCCAAAATAAAACAGAAATCTTGAGCAATTTTTGAGATTTCTGTTTTACACTCTCCTTATATTACAAACGAGGAGAGTGTTTTTATGAACATTGAAGCAAAGGAACTATCGAAAATCTACGGCAGCGGCGAGAGCCGTGTTGTTGCGTTGGATAAAGTCAACCTTGTAATTGCATCCAACGATTTTATCTCTATTATGGGGCCATCTGGCAGCGGCAAAAGTACCCTGCTCCACCTGCTGTCCGGGCTGGACAAGCCGACTTCTGGCAGTCTGACATACGATGGAAAAAACATTTACGGTTTTAATGACAACGAACTGTCCACATTTCGCCGTCAGCGCATCGGATTTATCTTTCAGCAATTCAATCTGCTTCCCGTACTGACTGCAAAAGAAAACATCATCATGCCCTTGCTTCTGGACAAAAAGCAGCCGGACGAAGCATATCTAAATCAGCTTACGGATTTGTTAGGTATTCGTGAACGGCTGACACATTTGCCCCATGAACTTTCCGGCGGCCAGCAACAACGTGTAGCGATTGCCCGCGCCCTGATTGCAAAACCAGATATTGTTTTTGCTGACGAACCGACTGGAAATCTGGACAGCAAGAGCGGCGGTGAGGTTATGGAAATGTTACAAAATATATGGAAGAAAATCGGGAAAACGCTTGTTGTTATTACCCATGACAGCCGCATTGCAAGAATGGCAGACCGGCAATTTGTAATTGTGGACGGCGTTCTTTCGGAGGTGACAGCAAGATGAAATCCTATTTAACACTTGCATGGAAAGAACTGAAAGCCCAGAAAATCACGGCAATCCTGATTTTGGTTGCGGTTATCATGTCCACGATTATGACAACGGTGGTCGGTCAGTCTATTGGTATATTGCAATCCATGCGTATCGGGCAGGCAGCGGGGCTGAACGGAAACCGCTATGCGACCTTTCATCAGCTTAGCATGAAACAGGCACAAAAGCTGCATAAAGATAATCGCCTGTATGATGTAGGCGATACGATCTTTGTCGGCGGCACGCCATTAGGCAACAGCAGCCTGACCTTATATCTCCGGGAATATCACGATAACGCATTATCTATGTACCCGGCAATCGGGAACGTAAAAGAGGGCCGATTACCGGAGGAAGCGAATGAGATCGCCCTGTCGGAAGATGCGCTTCAATATCTTGGATTGAACGCTGTAATTGGAAATACTGTTTCTCTGGATTTGCGTGCGTCCGTTATGGACGGATCGCTGCCAGAGTTAGAATATTCTGCCGATTTTGTATTGACGGGTATTCTGGAAAGCAGCTATATCGGCTACGCATCGGGTACGGTTGAGGGGATTGTCGGAGATGGAACCGCAGAAGAACTGTTGCCAGAAGAATATCTGCTTTATTCCACTGATTTTAAGACTTATGACAAGCAGAATTTTCAAAGCATCATTTATGCTCTCGCAGAAAATTTGAATGTGGATGAACGGTATATCCAATATAACTGGGTTTTGCTTGACGCTATCGGTATTTCCTATGATGAAGCGACAGACAACGATACCGGCACAGGATTTTCATTTATGACTGCGGCGTGTATTTTGGTGGGTGTACTGGTTTTGCTGGCGGCCGGGCTGGTAATCTACAACATTCTGAAAATCTCTATCACAAAGCGCATCAAAGAATACGGAACACTTCGTGCTATTGGCGGAGAACGGGGTCAAATCTATCGTTTGGTTTCCTTACAGCTTTTGATTCTTTGTGGAGCCGGTATTCCTGTCGGACTGCTGCTCGGTACATTGTCGGCAAAAGGTGTATTGATTGCGGCTACGGGGGTTCTCAATCCCGATCTGTTCATGGCAAACAGCATTTCCGAATTAAACTCTGCAATCAGCGCTGCCAGTACGGTAAAACTGCCGATGCTCTCTGCCAGTATTGCAGTCACACTTCTGTTTGCTCTGCTGGCCGCCTTTCCTGCTGCTCGGTACGCATCCCATATATCTCCGACTGTTGCTATGTCGGGGCAAGCTGTGAAAATCAAACGCAGGGTAAAAAGAAATCGCAAAATCCGCAACTTTGAATCCTATTATGCAAGGCTCAATCTGAAACGTGGGCGTGGCAGAACGGTAGTTACAATTCTGTCTCTGGTTATGAGTATTACCGTATTCGTTGCCTTACAGAGTTTTACCGGACTGCTTGACACCAGCAGCTCTGTTCAGGATATGTATTTTAGCGACTATGCAATTACAAACGAAACAGTTGGTATTCCAGCAGAAGCCGTAGAAGCCTTGAAAGAAAATAATACAATAGAGAGGATCTCTACCACCCGGCTTTCCGTGTTCATGCCGGGAGCCGGGGATGAACTACCCTTTGAAACTGATTTGTCTGTGCAGAGCCATGAAACTTTACAGATTGTAAATGTTGATGAAGCGCAATTGCAACTCCACACTTCCAACCGCCTGTCCGATCAGAATAAACAGGCTTTAAATGATGGAACGGGTTGTTTCGTCAAAAATCCAATTGCATTTTCCTATGGCGATACACCTGTGCAGCATACGGTTCTTGCTGTGGGTGATACCATCTGGCTGAGGGATAAAACGCTTCGTGTTGTAGGACTGATTGACACGCCAATCACAATCAACAAGAATGGATTTGCAAACGGTGTACAGCTCATAGTGAACGATGAAATATATCGTTCGTTGCTTGGAAATGACAACTATTCGGAAGTTTACCCTACGTTACAGGATAACGCTGACACAGATGCTTTTGAAAGCTGGCTGGACAACTGGTGCAGCGAATATCCGGGAACGCATTGGCTTTCCTACCTCCAAAGCAGAAATGAAATGGCAGAGAGTTTTGAACAGATCAGAATGCTGTGCTGGGTCTTGATCGTCTTTATCGGTATTATCGGCATCTTGAATATCATCAACACTGTTTACAGCAATATTCATACCCGTGTCGGTGAGATTGGTATGCAGCGGGCTATCGGAATGAGCGCCGCAAGCCTTTACAAAACATTTTTGTGGGAGGGTGCTTATTACGGTATCTTTGCGTCAGTAGTTGGTGCAGTGTTGGGCTATATCTGCTGTATTTTTGTCGGAGCAGTACAGACAGACGCCTTACAGCTTGTGTCTATTCCTGCTATAGCGATTATTGAAGCTGCAATCATATCTATTACGGCCTGCCTGCTGGCAACGGCAATTCCGCTGCGTTCTATTGCGAAAATGAACATTGTAGATTCTATTGAAGCTATTGAATAACTCAAAATGGCCGATTAAAACAGCATTCCCCCATAAAAGCAAATTGCATTGCCTATGGGGGAATTGTTTCCCATTCCGCCGTCCTCTCCGCTTCCTCCATCGGAAAGTTTGATTTCTTCTTTATACGCCTGGAAGAAACTACCACTACGGATAGGATGTTACCATAGATTTCTTACTATTCGTTATCATGAAAGATAACTTTATTGGTCTATATTGATAAGTTTGTTAAACGCACCATGCGGTGGAGCTGTCTATGGCATCCTCCACGCAGATAAGATCAACCTCATAGTCCTCTAACAGCAGAAGGGACTTCAGGATATCTGCCGCATTCCGTCCAAAGCGCGACAGTTTGAATACCAGTACGAAAGAGACATTATCCTTCTCACGGGATATATCATCCAGCATTTTTAAGAATGCAGGTCTTCCAACTATGCTCTTTCCGGACTTACCAGCATCACAATACTCACCGGCGATTTCAAGGTTCTTATAATCGGCATATTCGCGGAGTCGTTCCTGCTGTGCTTCCAGGCTGTATCCTTCTGTCTAAGCAGCTGTGGAAACACGCGTGTAGATATAGCATTTTTTCTTCTTCACCGTATCCCTCCCTTCGGTTACTCATCGTCACACGGTATCCCCGGAACTTCATTATGTCGGGTTTTGTTCTGTCTGTCAGCGCTAAAAGCGCCGTTCGCAAAAAGTTCGCAAACGGCGCTCCATATTGGCTTTTGCCTTCGGACTTAGCTTTTCTGGTTTCACTCCGTCCTTATATTCCAGGATATACATCACTCAGACCTCCTTCAGCTTTTCTGAAGGTCTGGGTATGAGTTAATGGCTTTTTCCGATTTTTGAGCAAAAAATAGTGGCTGGCAGAAAAAAACTTCTCCATCAGCCACAACGGTTCTTTTTTATTTTTTCTTTTTTTTCTCCGGCAGTTCTTCCCACATACTTTCAATCAGCTCACACAGAAACTCCCGATTGTCCACATCATCAACCAGAATCATCTCTTTGGCTCCTTCATAAGGCAGTTCCATTTCAGCATCCGGCATCAGCTTTACAGCCGCCGGAACCGGCTTCACCAGAAGTCTGTCATCGTATATTCCTCCAAACACCCTTCCTCGATAATAAAGGATGTATTCTCCCATCATTGCCCGGCTGCTGATTTCATCCAGCCATGATAATTGTTCTATGACAAAATCCAGATACTCTTTTGTTGATGCCATATCATTTCCTCCTACCCATTGATAAACTTCAAGAACTTCTTATCATTCATCTGCTCATTAGTGACATACTCACCGTCATGAAACAGAGCATATGTTGTGATCGGAGTCGGTGCATTCTGAGCATCCTCTCTGCTCTCAATCTTTACAGCCTTGAAGGATATACCATTCTTCTCAGCCGTCTCTTCCAAAACCGGCACATACTTCGCATTAAACGGGCACTGGTTTGTATAGAATAGAACATAGCCATCTTCATCTATATGTGGATGCTTTGCACATTCTTTGAACGAAGGAGCCTCTGCTCCCTTCTCAAACGACAGATACCATAATTGAATTCCGTTATCGGCCTCATCACAGACCTCAAAGCCTTTGTACTTTAAGAACTTCGGATCTGCCAAGAACGGTTTTTTCTTCGCTGCCGCCAGAATACACAACCCCTTCTTTTCCTTCTCCTTGCTGTCCTTAATACATTCGGAAAGCAGATCACTTGAATATCCATGTCCCTTGAAAGAACCTGATACCCACAGACAATCTATATACATATACCCCGGAGCATTGATGGGATTCCATGCATTCTCCGCAGGGAGATATTCGATAAAGCACTTACCACGTTCCTCGCTCTTAAGAAACACAAGTCCTTCATCAAGCCTGTCTGCAAGCCAAGCTTTTTTCGATGCTACCTGCACATCCTTTTTGTTTGAAATGGCACAGCAGATGTGCTCCTTTACAAGATTTTCCTTCGTAACTCTGATATATTCCATACATTCAAGCACTCCTTATCGGATGCCTTACCACGGTCTTCAGCTTCTCCGGGGCAACCTTACGTGCATCGCTCAGATAAATCTCATGATGATACCGCTGGTCAGTGATATCGAGAGCATACCCCTGTTCTTCCATAAAGCGGTGCATCACCTCTACCGTGGCAGGCTCATCATCATATGGCCCGATATGCATACACTGTACACATAGTCCTTCATCATAGGTGAAAAACTCGACCTTTGAAAAATCCTGCTTCTTCTTTTCCTTCGCTTCTCTGACAGCCCAGTCGACATCTTCTTTCGTAACAAATTCCGGCAAACGGATGACGGATATCCACTGAAAAGTATCCTTATGTGCATAATCAACACCAACCACACCGTCTCGCCTGCCGGCTCGGTCGGTTCGCACCATGGCATCCACCGGATGCCGCTCACCCTGCCACCAGAATCCTTCCAAAGGCGGCACCACATAATCGAAGTATCCGTCTATCTGATGATCGCCCTTTTTACTCATCTTAATCGTAAATGCGATTCCATACAGAAGACCTATAGCCTGCCTGTATTCGCCATCTTCATCATTGGGATTTCCGCTGCCCCTTACCGCTATGTAATTCATTTTCGGTACAGTCACGATAGAAGGAGTTCCCTTCGGTATGTAAAATTCTTTATATTCCTTCTTGTAATCAAATGCCATAACTGTCATCCCCCATCAGATCCTTCTCTTCATAAGGCTTATTCCATGAACCGATCTCAATCAGATTTCCTTCCGGATCTGCGATATAGCATGTTCTCTGGCCCCAGGGTTCAAGCTCCGGCGTGAGCACCGATGTCGCACCGTTTTCCACAGCCTTCTTATATGCCTCATCTACCTCTTCAAATGTATCGACATACAATGCTAATTCAAAATGACCGTTCAGTCCCTTAACATACTCATATTTCCGACTTGTCATCTTCTCAAAATCTTTCCTGCCATATAACAGAAACAACGTTCCATCTTTGACAAGATAAACATTTGATGTATTCTCTTTTTCCTTGATTTCAAATCCAAATACGTCCCTGTAGAAACGGATCATCTTTGCCATGTCCTCAACGAATAATCCAAAACCATCTAATCTCATTATGCTAATCCTCCATATATATTTTTAATGTCTGCTCCGCATTCCTGCGAATGATATCACGCGCCTCGACCGGCTCCAGCACTTCAGCCTTCGCTCCGAAAGTCATAAGCCACGTTACAAGGTTATCCATATCCGTATAATCCGCCGTAAAGAGCAGGTTCCCATCATCCGCTTCAGTAAAGCAATGCGGTCCAAACTCTTCAACCAGCCGCCATTTCATATCCGGCGTAAAAAGCGCCTTCACCTTTATGCCACCTGGAAATATCTTCTCATTCGACAGATCTGGCATAGGTGCATTTCGACAGACAAAATCTTTCTCCGTTTCTACAACTCCGTCCATGCGGTTCAGCTTGAACAGCCTATAATCCTCTCGATCTGAACACCATCCCCACACATACCAGCTTGACCATTGAAAAACCAGATAATACGGCTCTATCATCCTGCCGCTTTCTCCTGACGGTGCATAATACTTAAATCCCAGAAGATGTCTGTTTTCTATCGCACTCTGGATGACCTCAATCTTTGGAGCAAGAGAACCTTTATACCAAGATGACAGATCAATCAGCATGGAATCCCTTCCACTAAGGAAATCCGATGATCCGGTCTGGATCTTCTCCATTAGCTGACCATAGTAGCTGCTTCCACTTACACTATCCAGACTCCTAAGCCCCGCAAGGATCATCTGCATGTCCTTTGATGTCAGGATTGTCCTGTCCATGCGATATCCATCCATAATGCTGATTCCTCCGCCGGTGCCCTGAGCAGTCTTTATTGGAATCCCGGCCTTACACAGATCTTCAATATCACGGTTTATAGTTCTCCGCGATACTTCAAATCTTTCTGCCAGCTCAGGAGCCGTTGTCTTTTCTTCCTGCAGTAAGATCGACAATATTCCTATCAGCCTGTCTATCTTCATAATCTCTCACGCTCCGTTGATATCATATCAAACTCAACACGACAACTATATGTCATGTTTATTATATCAGTTAGAAATTTTTTCGTAAACAAAAAAACCTGCGAACATCAGGAATTATCCCCATGCCCGCAGGCTCAATAACGATTCGTTATTCAGTTATAGCTTTTGCACAAAATCCAACGAAATAAAACCAATCCCGCTCTTCAGCCTTCCCCATCCGGTCTTAGACCCCTGTCCGGCTTTCACTTCGAGTATAGTGTACACACCAGGGAGACAGAACTGAACTCTTCCATAGTTCGTCCCCGGACCTTTCCTGACATTCAAATCAGAAATACTGACCTTCACCACAGGCTCCGCAGACTTCGGCTCATACACTACCTTACCATCCGCATCAAACACCTTATACCCCGGATTCTGATATGCGCACTTCTTCGCATTATCCAGGATCTTATAAGCGCCCTTCTGTGTCTTGCTGTCCGCCCAGGTCTTCCTGACACGGTACCACCAGATCACTTCGCTGGAACCGCCTCCTGAATCCTTCGCATCATAATCAGTCAACTTCCACTTCACGATGATGGATCAAAGCTTCTCCACATAGGTTAGGCTTGTGGCATACCCACCATCCTTAATGATCTGCACAGCCTTCTCATAATCTACGCATCCCTTCAACCCGTCATATCTGAGCTTCTTTCCGTTGATTGCTCCAAGCAGATAAGCGGAATGGTCAGCAATGGAATCCTCAATGCTGATACCAAGTTTCATGTAATCACCAACACACAGAAATTCAAAGGTGCCGCCGCCATTATGAACCGGAAAGCGCTCAGGACTTTTACCCAGAAATATAGAACCAGTGATATGACCATCTCCGTCTGCCGCTGAAGCAACAAAGCGATCTGGGGTCAGATATTCAATACTCTCCCCATTCCATTTCGCCATCACTCCGCCATACCGAATCACTTTTTCCATGACATCCTGCGCTTTTTCAAGAAAGGAATTGTCTATTGCATCCTGCAGGAAAAAAATTTCCGCCGGCGTACGCCGCATCTATCTTGATATCAATATTCTGTACAATCAAACTCGCCAACTCACGTGCCATAGTATTTGAAAAGCTGATTGTCCGAATGAATTTCTTTTCATGGATCCACGGCGGATTTTTTGCCGCAATGTTCATCCAAAGCTGAATTGCCCTTTCCATATCCGGCGACCGGATTGTATCGATATTAAACGCCGCATCTATATTTGTTTTAAATAACCTTGAGAACCACCCCTTTACCGTATTTATCAGATTCCTTTATATCACCGCCTGTTCGTTTAATACGTAATCGACAACCGTTCCATATAATGCGTAAATGAATAATTGAATCCATCCCAATAGTCATTGATGGAACCAATATTCAAATCTTCTACCTCATCTTCTTTTTCAACATCCCACTTAAGCTCGGATATTGCCTTTATCAGGCCAGTGCAAATATCCACGATAATGAGCCTGCCGCTTCTTAAAAGATTGTCCACCAGACGAATTCTATTTAAGATGGTATCCTTATCACACCCATGGGAATGTGTCTTTCTGCACGGTCTTCTGCCAAATCAAGATACGCAGATACGATACGTTCCAATGAACGCATTTCCTTTTCATTTAGGTAATTCTTTGCGATACTTACATCACTTTTCACAATTTTACCTTCCGGTGCTGCTGCCCATGTAGTTAATCCCATATGTGGTCTCTCGGCATCAGCTCGTTCATAAATCAGTTCTGCTGCTGTATGGCCGTGGACTGCATAATGCATCTTATTTTGCACCTTCGCAAAAAACTGCTTGGTGATTTTCGCTGTTCGGTCATAATCGAGTGCCGTCGCATAAATATCTGTTATCTTCTGATAGAAGCGGCGTTCTGAAAGACGAATTTCACGAATCTGTTCCAGCAAGCGATCAAAATATTCCACTGTCAAAACAGAACCACCATTTTTCAAACGTTCATCATCCATGACCCAACCTTTAATAGTGTAGTCTTTCACGATGCCGTTTGCCCACTTACGGAACTGTATTGCTCGCTCATTATTTACCTTAAAACCTACTGCAATTATCATTTAAAGATTATAGTGAGCCACTTCACGACTTACTTGGCGAGAGCCTTCGTTTTGAACTATCCGGAAATTCCGGATAGTTGAACTTTTCTCTAGTTCAGAATCTGTATATATTTTCTTAATGTGCTCATTAATGGTACGGACATTCACATCATACAATGTCGCCATCATCTTCTGTGTCAACCAAATATTTTCATCTTCATAACGCATTTCAATACTATCTTGCTGGTCTCCAACGGAGGCAACATAGGTCAAATATTCCGCTGCGCTAGAACGGATAGTAATTTCATCTTTCTTTTTTTTTTCAAATTAAACACCTCAATTCTACATCACCTCAACCTTATCTTTTTGGCATTCTGGCATAATCTTATTTTTCCACACCACCTCAATCTTTACTATCTGAAAAAGAGCAAGAAAAAAACGATCAGGAATCGCAAAGCTCCCAACGACCTCTCTTCTTACTCCTCTTCATTTTTTGCATTCAATCTCCGTTCCATAAAAACCTCACGTTTCTCGACCAGCACATTCCAGGCCATCAGATAATCTTTTATCAGCGTTTCTTCCTCGACACGAAGTGGAACACCCACCATATTGATTTGCCTTCCTTTATGAGTTTATCACCCACCTATTATGATATGGGTGGGTGATAAAGTGAGTGATAAATTTATTTTTTCTCAATCTTTTTTATATATCGGCATCTTTCTCTATAAATTCAGTATATTAAACTTAATTATTTCTCCTGATCCTTAATCCGGTAATAATCTTCCATATCTAAACTCAATTTCACATAAGAATCAGGTTTCGATTTTCGATTGCTCTTCTGAAGTAACGCGATACTTTCGACTGTCTTTTCGTTGAGCAACCGAATTTCAAGAGGCAACTATGCCAGTTTTCATACCATTACCATACAACTCGGCGTGTCCTTTGCTATTCTTAACTGTATTTATTTAATTTTTATGCAAATACACACCGTTTTTCACTTCAATTACATCAATTATTCTGGCTTGCTGATTTTCTGTTGCCAAAATGTTGCCACTCAACAGGGACATCCATTCTCTTTGCAACCTGCTCCATCGTCATTCCATCATGCAAAACCGTTTTACAACCATTAGCATATCCTCTCCTACCTCAATAATATGATAATCAGGATCATAAAAACGAACAGCTCTTTGTCCCCAATTATGCTCCAGCAGTTCATGAACAAACTCAACATTGGATGTCTGGAGTTTTTTGTAAAACTCATCCATATCAGAAACTTCAAAATACAATTCTGCCGCATTATTTTTAAGACATACTTCTTTGTCATGGATAAAACCGCTCCATGTCTCAAGTGTCTGCAAAAATAATCTGCCTTCTAATTGAACATTAGCACCAAAATCACCTGTCACATTCATCCCCAATATATCATGATAGAATTTTTTGCTTTTTTCCATGTCTCTTACTGCGATTAAAGTACCTTTATACATAGGACCACTCCTCCCACATACTACGATTAGTATTTTTATAAGTTCTGTATTTCTTTCAATGCTTTTTGAATATCCTTATAAACCAATGATTGCATACTATCGTCATAAACAGATATATCTGCCCTATGAAGTGCTGAAAGAATATCATTCTTTAATTCCGGCTTATACTTTGCTATCACAGGTAACAATTTAATACATTGTCTGGCTGTAATAGGTTTGACATCTGTTATGTGTTTCAAATATTTATCAATGACTTCATCAATTTTATAATCTTTATCCCATTTTGCATTATAGGTAAGTAGTGTTAGCCCCCTTGTGCGAATATAAGAATTATCACTGTCAAGCATATCGCCTAGCCTATCCATATAAGCATAAACGCAATTCGTTTTTTTACTTTCTTTTTGCAACTCCTGTAATGCTTTATATGCGATATTACTATTTTTATCAAACAACAATTCAAACGTTTCTGCTATATTAAGCGACACAATATCCTCCCTCAACCTTACTGAAGCCGAAATCGGTACTTCCCTTTTCCATGACCGGATACTGACTCGATAACACCGTGTTCCCTCAGTTCTTTCAAAAGCTCAGAAGCTCTGGACGGCCTAATGCCAATCGCCTCCATCACATCTGAACGTCCAAAGATTGTTTGGCCTGGAAATTTTTCATGAAGTTTCAAAATATAACTTGCCGTTTTGGGCTGGAAAGCTTTTTCAATGTCCGGTTTTAGAACGTCAATGTTCGGTTTTGTTATTTCAATATCCGGTTTTTCTGTTTCTTTAAATGGTTCACTGATTTGCAATGTCCGGTTATGAAGAGGATGGTTCTCGTTCAACAGGAGGTTTCGCAGGAAAACTTCAAGATATTCTGTTGTTTCATAAATGCCATTTTTCAGGTCATTATAATTTGCTCTTACCAGTGAATTCCGAAAATACCATGCATTCTCAGCAAAAATATCGTTCGTCACATCAAAACCCAATGTGCGCAGATATTTAATAAAAAACACTGCTGTTGTTCTGGTATTGCCCTCACCAAATACGTGGATTTGCCACAATCTGGATATAAATACCGCAAGATGATGTATGATCTCATCCATCGAAAGGTTTCGGTAAGAGAACTTCTTCTCCTCGGAAAAGTCATAATCCAGCGTTGCCCGCAACTCCGTGGCACTGCCGTAGAGCACGGTTGCTCCATTCAGCACCCATTCCCTCTTTGTGATGTTGTAATCGCGGATATGTCCTGCATGAGAATAGATGCCGGTAAACAGCTTCCTGTGAATGGAAATATACTCATTGGGCGTAAAACTAAATGCGCGCTCGGACAGTAGAGCGGCAATCCGTGCCGAAACCTTGTCGGCTTCTTCGGTGCGATCCTCAACATCATGGGCAGGATTTTCCTCATAGTAGCTCTGCAAAAGTGCATTTGCCTCATCAAAGGATATCTCACCCTCGATATTGCGAACAGCCGTGCGCACCAAATATTCCGATGTTCTCAGCCCATCGACAGACTGCAGGCCAATTGCCGTATGCCACGCATAACCTTTATCCCGTTTATCAGGCTCGGATTCTTTGATATATTCCTTAAATGGATCTTTGTTCACTCTATATCACCTCGCTATTACTCTTTCTCCGCCAGAAAACAGCCATTTCCACAGATATAATTTAACTTATTTCTCCTGATCCTTAATTCGGTAATAATCTTCCATATCCAAGCTCAATTTTACATGAGTATCAGGTTTCCGTTTTCGGTTGCTCTTCTGAAGTAACGCGATAGTCTCGACATGTTGCGTTCCTGGGAACATGTCTACACAGCACACCTTTTTTACACCATACCCATATTCCTGCAGCGTCACCAGGTCTCTTGCCAGACTGGTAGGCTTGCAGGAAATATAAACCATATGATCACATCCATAGTATTCGATAATCTTCACCAATGCTTTGGGATGAATACCGTCTCTTGGCGGATCCAGTACGATAATATCCGGCTTATCCGAAATATCGTCCAATACTTTTAATACATCACCGGCTTTAAATTCACAGTTGGAAAGACCGTTTAACGCAGCATTTTCTTTTGCAGCTTCGACAGCTTCTGCCACGATTTCTACACCGATTACCTTTTTCGCTACCGGTGCAAGAATCTGTGCAATCGTTCCTGTTCCGGAATACAGGTCAAATATGATGCGGTCTTTTGTCTCGCCCACATAGGAACGGGCTGTCTCATACAAAACTTCTGCCCCCAATGAGTTTGTCTGGAAAAAAGAAAACGGAGAAATTTTAAATTTCAATCCAAGCAGTTCTTCATAAAAATAATCCTGTCCAAAAAGAATATCTGTCCGATCATTCTGTATGATGTCTGCCAGACTGTCATTCACAGTGTGCAGCACACCTGCTATTTTTCCCTGAAGCGAAAGCGCACAAAGTTTTTCTGTCAATGATGCCAAAATCTCCTCCTCAGGCTGTTCACTATTCCATTGAGAAGATGTTACCAAATCTACTAATATTTCACCGGTCTTCTGGCCCTTTCGCACTAAAAGATGGCGTAAATACCCTTCATGACGCAGTTTATGGTAAAATGTGGCACCTGTATCAGCGAAATACTCCAGCACACATGTCAGTATCTTTCTAAAGTCTTCATCCACGATCCGGCAATTATTTACTGTTATAATATCATAAAAGCTTCCACGTTTATGCATACCGAGAGCCAAAGGACCATCTTTGAATGCATCTCCAAAAGAAAACTCCATTTTATTGCGATAGCCCTGCTGCTTCGGGCTGCCCTTGATTCCTTCAAATTCATAGCTGCCGCATACTTCGTCCAACAACTTTTTAACCTGAGCCGCTTTCATGTTTAACTGTTCTTCATATGGCAAAGTGCGATATGTGCATCCGCCGCATTCAGCAAAATGAATACAGTCTGATTCCGTCTCGACTTGTGAGTGTTCAAGTACTTCTAAAAGACGCCCTTCTGCCTTGCCTTTTCGCATTTTATTTATACTTGCCCGGACTTTCTGTCCGGTAATCGCATTTTTCACAACAACTGTTTTTTCTTCGCCTTCAACGTGCACAATTCCTTTATTGGGAAACTGTACCTCCTTTACAATTCCTTCTACAATCTGTCCTTTTTTCATAGTATTTCTCCATTCCTTATAAAAATAGAAGCCTGAAAAAAACCGCCGCATCAACTATGCGGCGGTCATTCATTTGCTTTTATAATTACAACTTTTATTCTTCCTCTGTCGGAGCAGCCGGTTTTACAACTTCTTCCTCTTCAAAGATTTCTTCTTCCTCTTCTGCCTCTGAAGGAGCCGGTGCTTCTTCCAAATCTTCATCCTCGAAGTAATCATCGAAATCATCATCAAAATCATCGTCGAAATCTTCGAGATAATCCGGGGTAAGATATCTGTATACAGCATATGCAATACCTGCTACCGCTGTTACGGCACCGATAACTGCAAGTATCCACAGCAGAGTAGTTTTCGGTCTGTCTTCTTCTTTTTTCTGGATTGCTGCAATTAAATCTTCAATTCTGTTCATATGTGGCACATCCTTTCCGTAATATCATCAAAAGTTTTTTATAGTATAACACTAATTCCAAGATTTTACCATACCAAATTTATATTTTCTGAAGTTTTGCAAAAGCTGCGAACATTTTCTTTACACCCGTCTTTAGGATTTAGCACTATATTCTTTCGACGTTAAGTTTTATATCAAAT
>JAUNSC010000004.1:6360-124464 GCA_030539395.1 Eubacteriales bacterium | reverse complement strand
TCCTTTTTATTTTAGGGATAATTCCTATTTCTGCCAATGATAATTATACACTAACTAAATTACAAGCTTGAAAATTTCTTAATTTTCGAAAAAATTATATACATATTTTTTTTGTCGTGATATACTCGCATTAAAGAATTAAAAATTCCGGAAGGAGACAATACTATGAAAAGAAAATATTTAGCTGTCGTATTAGCTTTATCCATGAGCCTGACACCGTATGCGGCTTTTGCAGCAGAAGATGCTGCAGAGACATCTGGAGAAGCAGAACTTGTAACTGAAACATCTGAATCTGCAGAAGAAACAGACGGAAGTGATGTAAGCGCAGATGAACTCATGAAAAAACAGGCTGAATTTGCTCAGAATTCCAGGTCAGTATCTGCCGATATGGATATGAATTTCGATCTCGATTTTCTTGTATCGCTGACAGGCGAAGATGATATGAACCAGGATTATGGTTTCAGCATGAAAATGAATGGAGATATGAAAGTTGATATGATGATGGCTCCCATGACTGCTGCTGTAACCGGTACAATGACCATGGAAATGGACACAGAGAGTGAGACCATTGATATGAGCAGCTATATGGTAACATCTGAAGATGGAACAAAAATGGATATTTATTCTAAAAATCCGGAGAATGACGGACAGTGGACTCACACACAAACAGATCTGACTGAGATTTTAAAACAACTGGGAGTCTCCTCTCTTAATGATCTGCAGGCTTTAAGCAGCAACGATATCATGAAGGACGCAGTTACATGGGAAGTAAAGGAAAATGATTCTGCCTATGAACTCACCGGCCAGCTTAAATTTGGTGATATGGCAGATACAATTCTTCCCATAATAGAACAATCCGTTCAGTCTTCTATGTCTGCTGCAGGCCAGGAAATGGATATGGCTGTTATTGAACCGATCGTGACTACTGTGCTTGATTGCTTTGTGATCAATACTTCTTACACACTGGATAAAGAAACATGTGCCGTTCAAACTGCTCACATCGATTTCAATGATTCTGATCTGTCTGCTATTACAGCGCTTATTCAGATGTATTTTGCAGCATTTGATACCGGAAGTGAAAACAAATTAGAATGCAATATTGAATTGAATGATTTTACAATCGATGCGGTTTACACATATGATGAAGTCAGTGAAATTGTGGTTCCTGAAGAAGCTTTAAATGCAGAAACCATTGATTTAAATGAAATTATGTCAGAAGCATCAGAGGCTGTGGAAGAATAAATATTTGAAATAGAAAAACGCCGGGTATCCGGCGTTTTTTGATATGGCGAAAGTTTATTTTTCAAAACGTACATGGATTGAATTTGCATGAGCTGTCAATTGTTCTGCTTTTGCAAATTGTTCAATATCTTCATGGATGGTTTCCAGAGCCTGTTTTGAGTAGTATACAATACTTGATTTTTTAATGAAGTCATCTACAGAAAGCGGTGAAAAAAATCTTGCTGTACCGTTTGTGGGAAGTACATGGTTCGGTCCTGCAAAATAATCTCCCAGAGGTTCACTGCTGTACTCTCCGATAAAGATAGCACCTGCATTTCGAATCTTTGTCATCACTTCAAACGGATTGGATGTCATGATTTCCAGATGCTCAGATGCAATATCATTGGCAGCTTCGATAGCTGTATCCATATTTTCGGCCACAAGGATGTATCCGAAATTTTCAAGAGATTTCCGGATGATCTCTTTCCTTGAAAGCTGCTGTGTAAATTTGTCCACTTCTTCCGATACTTTCTTAGCCAGATCTTCACTTGTGGTTATTAAAATTGCGGATGCCATTTCATCGTGTTCTGCCTGAGAAAGAAGATCCGCTGCGACAAACCCCGGATTAGCTGTTCCATCCGCAAGAACGAGGATTTCACTGGGACCGGCAATAGAATCGATATTTACAAAGCCATAAACAGCTTTTTTAGCAAGTGCTACATATATATTTCCAGGCCCCACAATTTTGTCTACTCGCGGAATGGACTGTGTACCAAATGCCATGGCCGCAATCGCCTGAGCTCCGCCTGCTTTATATATTTCATCCGCCCCTGCTTCTTTTGCTGCCACAAGCGTAGACGGATTCACTTTTCCCTGTGCATCGCACGGAGTTGACATAATAATTTTATCAACGCCAGCCACTTTTGCAGGAACAATATTCATCAAAACAGAGGAAGGATACACGGCTTTTCCTCCCGGAACATATACTCCTACAGTTGCCAGCGGTGTCACTTTCTGCCCCAGCATAGTGCCATCCGGTTTTGAATCGAACCAGCTGTATTTGCGCTGCTTTTCATGATAGGAACGGATATTCACCAGAGCTTTGCGGATTACTTCAATAAGAGAAGGATCAACTTCTTTGTAAGCCGCTTCCACTTCATCCTGCGTAACTTTTATATTATCAGCAGTAATTTCCGCTTTATCAAATTTCCGTGTGTATTCAAAAACCGCCTCGTCACGGCGATTGCGTACATCTTCCACAATGGCAGCCACCCGTTCTTCAAATTCACCGTAATTATGCGGACTTCTTTTTAACAAATTTTCCAGCAGATTCTGTTTGCTCTCTTCTGTCAATGATACGATTCTCATTATACTGGTCTCCTTATAGTACACTCTTTAGATCATTCAAAATTTTAGTAATACGTTCACTTTCCATCTGCATGCTGACGCGATTCACAACTACTCTGGCAGACAGCGGACATACTTCTTCAAGTACTTCAAGACCATTTTCACGTAAAGTTGAACCGGTCTCCACAATATCTACAATTACTTCTGCCAGTCCTACGATCGGCGCAAGCTCAATGGAGCCATTCAACTTAATGATCTCAACAGTCTGATGTTTTTTGTTATAAAAATATTCTTTGGCAATATGGGGATATTTTGTTGCAACTCTTATCTGCTCCTGATGCTTCAGTAATTCTCTGGCTTTTGCCGGACCGCAGACACACATCCTGCATTTACCAAAACCAAGGTCAAGGACCTCATATAACTTACGTCCTTCTTCATCGATCGTATCTTTTCCCACAACACCAATATCAGCTGCTCCGTATTCTACATACGTAGGAACATCCGGTCCTTTCGCAAGAAAGAATTTCAGCTTCAGTTCCTCGTTTACAAAAATCAGTTTTCTGGTGTCCGGATCTTTCATCTCTTCGCAGCAGATCCCGGTCTTTTCCAGAAGAGCCAGCGTCTGTTTGGCCAGACGGCCCTTTGTAAGGGCAATTGTCAGATATCTCATTTTGTTTCCTCCCTGTCCCCTCTGTCCAGATATAAAGCAACTGCTTTCCCTTCCGCTCTCATTTTTTGTGCATGTGAAATGGCTTCTTTCTGGGTCTCTTTTGTATATTTTACCTGAACAATTTTTCTTTCAGACGGCAACATTATATTTTGCCTGAAAATTGCTGATAAAAGCTGGTCAATAACCACAACAAAGCCGATGGAAGGTGCATTCTTTCCAAAATGTCTCAGAAGATTATCATAGCGCCCGCCTTTTACCACAGCGTCTCCTGTTCCAAAGGTATAACCTCTGAAGAAAATACCTGTATAATAGTTATAACGGCTTAGCATACTCAAATCAAAACTGATATAACGGGTAATACCATAATATTCCAAAATCTTATATACTTCCTTCAATCTGCTGACTGCTTCTTTTGCTCCGTCATTAAAAGCAAGTTTTTCTGCCCGGTCCAGCACATCCACAGAGCCATAAAGAGAAGGCAGAGAAAGTAGTGTTTCTTTTGCAGTATCTCCTATTTCCAGATTTGAAAGCAGTGTCTCAACGCCGAAAATGTTTCGGTTTGAAATGAAGTCTTTTAATTCATTCTCTGTCTCTTCATCCATCAGGATGTCTTTTACAATACTTTTATAAAATTCCACCTGACCAATGCTGATCTGGAACTCTTCCAGTCCGGCCCTCTTCAGACAGTCTACCACCATTGCAATACTTTCCGCATCCGCCTGTGGATTGTCCTCTCCTATCATCTCTGCTCCCAGATGCGTGCTTTCTTTCAAACGCCCCTGGTAGCTGGAATTATTGATGAAAGTCTGTCCTTCATAGCAAAGACGGATTGTTCCGGCATCCTCACTGAAATATTTTGCTACAGCTCTGGCAATGGACGGTGTAATATCAGGCCGCAAAACCAGTGTATTGCCTTCACGGTCAAAGAATTTATATAATTCGTTTGATGGAATCGTACCAACATCATGGCTGAAGACATCAAAATATTCAAATGTCGGTGTTTCAATGTCTCTGTATCCATAAGAATGAAGCACCTCATGAAGCGTACTTTGAAGCCAGAGTTTTCTTTCGCACTCTTCATTATATATATCACGCACTCCCTCGGGAGTATGAAGCAGTCTCTTTATCATAAACAATTCTCTCCTGCACTTTATCATGGTAGTGTGTTAAAACCACAAACTAACGTACATTATACGTATAGTCTCATAAAATGTCAATCCCTGGTCAATAAATCCTTCTGCAGGCCGTCAAGATACGGAACAAGAACACCGTTTCCCTGATGGAGCCGGTAAGAATGGTCAATTTCTTCAAACCGAAAGCTTTTACGCCCGCCAGTTTCCTTACGCTCCCAAAATTTTTTCACATCTTTATAGGGCAGATAATATATTTCATCACGGCCCGTATAATAAATAATGAAAAATGCAATACCACCCTGCATTTCAAATTCTGCCATAAACTTCATCTGATGCGGATGTATATTTTGAAGTGCGAAGGTATCGGTTGTACATTCTTTTGCATCAAAACATACAGGCACCCCCTGGACACAGCCGATATAATCCACGGTACTTTTCTGATCAAAATAGGCAAGTGTGATATGTCTGCTTTCTTTATCAATTTTTATCGGGGTAATGGGAGTTGGTATCTTCTGGATCAATGCCAATCCCTTTTCCAGATATGTTTCATTGGAACGGTTTATCAGATCTTCCAGAAGAGAACCTCTCAAACCTCTGGAATTCCAGGTTGCCATCAGTTTTCTCCTTTTATATGCTCTTTCACTATTCTATCAAAAGTTTTTGGCAGCGGTGCTTCAAAAGTCTGTCCTGACAGATAGGACAGTTTCCCTGTTATCTCCGGAAAAATCATTTTATAAGAATGAAGGAGCTGGTATTTCAGGTCATACTTTTTCTCCAGGCATCCCGAAGCATTCGCTTTTCCATATTTTACATCCCCCAGGATGGGGTGACCAATACTTGCAAGATGTGCGCGTATCTGATGAGAACGTCCGGTAATCAGGAGAACTTCCAGAAGTGTAACCTCACCGTCACTGCCAAGTACATGGTACCGGGTGGAAATCGGCTTTGCATCATGATATGTGCCGGACTGTATCTGTTCTTCTGAGAGAACCGTAACTTTATTATTCTTTTCATTTTTCCACAGATATCCATCAAGACGCTGTGTACCCTCCATTTTTCCATGGACCAGACAAAGATAATATTTATGGAATTCCCGGCTTCTTAAAAGTTCTGATAAGGTCTGCAGTCCTGCAAGGGTTTTTCCTGCAAGAATCAGTCCGCTTGTATTTCTGTCCAGCCGGTTGCAGACGGAAGGGCGTACTCTTGCCATATCATCTGATGTCAATTCCCCGCTCTCCAGAAGATATTTCAAGATTTCTTCGTTAATGGAAATATCTGTTGTTTTACTTTTTTGCGATAAAACTCCTGCCGGTTTATCTGCCACAAGAATGTTCATATCTTCATAGATAATTTTTGATCTTTCAAGTGGCTGCACTTTGGGCTGCAAAATCTCTGTCGTTTTTGTTGTAAATTTTTCATATGTTTCATCGGAAAAGAAAATACGTACGATATCTCCTTTAGAAAGCATTTCCTTTCCGGATGCTTTTTTGCCGTTCAGAGTAATATTCTTTTTTCGCATCATTTTGTACAGAAAACTGACCGGCGCATTTCCAAGATAGCGGACAAGAAGTTTATCAAACCTTTGACCGGCATCTTTATCATTTATGATAATCTCCTTCATAATACCCTCTATACTCAGACTGATATGGCAAGAAGCACTGCTTTCACAAGCTCATTTCTCGTTGCATCCGGATATCGTTCATCCGGTGTAAATGGCACATCTTTTTCCAACTCTTCTCTGTGAGCATAAAGCTCATCTACTCTTCGAAGAAAATGATTCAGATCAGTAAATATCTTTACATTAGCTTTATAGCCATTTGACTGTAAAATCTTCTTAATATGGCTTTCTACAAAGCTGCTGTTCACTTTTGTATCCTCACAATAACAGATCACATTTAATCCGCTGATCACAATACAAGGCAGCTGTGTATTCTTTTCATATGCACTGACTACAGTGTCATAAATAACTGTAAGATCACGCACATGGGGCAGGATTTTATCATACAGTACTTTTTCCATTGGTTTTTGAAGGCAGATCAAAATCATCCCCACCGCACTTTTGCTTGCGGGAAGGCATCCAAGAATTGCTACCAGTGTAAACAAATTCTTTCTTGTATGAGTCTGTAATAATCCGGTAAAATAAATTACAAGGGGAATGGAAAACATTATGATTGTTATGATAATGCGTCTTTTTTTCTGATCCCGGATATATCCGAAGTTTCCTTTTGCAACTTTCTTCATCTTTATCCCTTCTTTTTGTGTACGTTTCTTATGGTTTTTTTCTTCTGCGGTCTGTTTCCTGTCCGTGTTTTTCCGCGGTTATTTATATTTTCGGCAATATTTCCGGATATTCTTCTGTCAGATGCAGCACCTTTTCCTGGACGGATGAGACATTTCCTGTCAAATCCTATTAAATCTGTCCTTCCAGCCTTTATCAAAGCTTCTTTTACCAGATCATAATTCTTTGGGTTGCGGTATTGTATTAAAGCACGCTGCATTGCTTTCTCATGTGGATTTACGGGAACATATACTTTTTCCATTGTACGCGGATCAACTCCGGTATAGTACATGCATGTGGATATGGTGGATGGTGTAGGATAAAAATCCTGTACCTGCTCAGGCATATATCCCAGGTCACGGAGATATTCCGCCAGTTCCACCGCTTCTTTCATCGTAGATCCCGGATGGGATGACATGAGATACGGGACCAGAAACTGATTCTTTCCGCATTTTTTGTTTAATGCCTTATATTTTTCCACAAATTTCTGATACACCTGGTTTGACGGTTTTCCCATCATCTTCAAAACATTATCAGATACATGTTCAGGAGCAACTTTCAGCTGTCCGCTTACATGATATTCCACAAGTTCCCTGAAAAATGTATCATCCTTATCCGCCAGGAGATAATCAAATCGAATTCCCGAGCGGATAAAAACCTTCTTCACATTGGGAAGCTCACGCAGCTTCCTGAGCAGCTTCAAATAGTCTCTGTGGTCTGCTTTCAGATTTTTACAGGGCGTGGGAAAAAGACACTGCTTATTTGGACAGACACCTTTTGTAAGCTGTTTATCACATGCCGGATGGCGGAAATTGGCTGTTGGTCCTCCCACATCGTGTATATATCCTTTAAAATCTTTATCCCAGATAAACTGTCCTGCTTCAGCAAGCAGCGATTCGTGACTTCTCGTCTGTATGATTCTTCCCTGATGAAATGTCAGCGCACAAAAACTGCATCCGCCAAAACAGCCGCGGTTGCTGATAAGAGAATATTTTACTTCCTCAATCGCAGGCACGCCTCCGTCTTTTTCATAGGACGGATGATATGTCCTCATATATGGCAGGGCATATACCTTATCCATTTCTGACTGGTCCAAAGGTTTCTGCGGCGGATTCTGGACCACATAAATGCCGTTTGGATATGGTTCAATCAATCTTTTTGCCGAAAACGGGTCTGTATTACAGTACTGAATATAAAAACTTTTCGCATAATTTATTTTATCTGCCTTTAACTCATCAAAAGAATACAGCATCTGCGGCTCATATATATTAGAGATATCCTTTGTCTTGTAGACTGTTCCGTCAATAAAGGTAATATCATGAACATCGATACCCGCATTTAAGGCGTCTGCAAGTTCCACAATAGATCGTTCTCCCATTCCATAAGAAATAATATCTGCACCTGAATCAAGGAGAATGGACCGCTTTAAGGAATTGGACCAGTAGTCATAATGGGCAAGCCGACGCAGGCTTGCTTCAATCCCACCGATGATAATGGGCTTTTTCTTATATGTTTTCCGAATGAGATTGCTGTAAACAACCGTTGCATGATCCGGACGTTTTCCCATGACTCCTCCGGGAGTAAACGCATCCGTTTTTCGCCTTTTTTTAGAAACAGAATAATGATTCACCATGGAATCCATGTTTCCGGCAGATACAAGAAATCCAAGTCTTGGCTCGCCCAAAATGGAAATACTGTTTTCATCTTTCCAGTCAGGCTGGGGAATAATTCCAACACTATATCCATTTGACTGAAGGACGCGGCTGATAATGGCATGACCAAAAGAGGGATGATCCACATAGGCATCCCCTGTCACATATACAAAATCAAGCTGCTCTATCTTCTGTTCCTCCATATCATCTCTTGATACAGGTAAAAATCCGCTATTCATGATGCTGCTCCTTTTTAAAGCAATGCTATTTCTTCTTCCGTTAATGGACGATACTGTCCTTTTTCCAAAGTTTCATCAAGCTTCAAGTTGCCCATGGAAATTCTTTTTAAATAGGTCACCTCCATGCCAACGGCATGAAACATTCTTTTTATCTGATGAAACTTTCCCTCCCGAATTTTAACAACCACCTGTGATGTCTCACCGCATGAAATCACTTCCAGTATGGCGGGCATTGTTTTTCTTGCTTCTCCGATATCCAGTCCCTGTGCAAAAGCCTGTATTTCCTTTTCTGTAATCCGTCCGTCGATCCGGGCATAATATGCTTTTGTCACATGATGAGCCGGAGAAAGAAGTCTGTGCGCTAATTCACCATTGTTTGTAATCAAAAGAAGTCCTTCGGTATCAATATCAAGCCGTCCCACCGGGAATAATTCTTTTTTTCTGGAAGATACGATATAGTCCATAACTGTTTTATGGGTATTATCCTGAGTTGCCGTCACACATCCTGCTGGCTTATAAAACATATAGTATTCAAATTCTGTATAGGAAATAATTTCGTCATTCAGACAGACACGATCTGCTTCTTCATCGATCTTCTGTTCAGGTTTTTTGCATATCAAACCATTGACTGTCACACAGCCTTTTCGGATAAAGTCCTTTACCTCACTGCGGGTTCCGGCACCGCTGTTTGCCAGATATTTGTCAAGTCTGCTTACTTTCGCCATTACATGATTCTCCATCCAGGATAATATTTATTGCGCATTGTACCATTCACATATTTTCCCCAGCCAAGAGGATAATCATCAACACAGATAAGTGTCCAGCCCTTCAGATTTTGTTCTTCTGCTTCTGGCACTTCCAGAGTTTCTCCTTTAAGGTACCGTTTTACCCGGTCATCATCGCACTTTAGAGAAAGGATACTTTTGGCTTCCCGCGCTTTCAAAAACATTGCAAGTGCCTGAGATGGTTCAAAACGATTCTTTTTTCGTTCGCCAAGGAGCAAACCCGTGCGCAGATACCGTATTTTCTTTTTGATATCTGCATGTTCCGGCAATGCATAAAATCTGTCTTCAAGTTCAAAAATTTTCCATCCGTCAAAATCCATATCCAGGCTTTCTTTACAAAAGGATTCCCATTCTTTAAAATCAGCTGCTTTTTTTGAAAAATGAAAATCAGTTAAAGGACGGGTTGTCGTGTCAGCAGTCAGTTGTTTTGTTTCAAACGAACGTTTTTGCAGAATGACAGCAAAATGGCCTTCACCTTTTACGCGGTGGGGAAATAAACGTCTTCCGGTCTCTCCCGCTTCGGTATATATAACTTCCATATCCTTATGGTTTTCACATATATATCGTACAATTCCTTCATCTTCTTCAGGGGAAAAAGTACAGGTAGAATATACCATTTTTCCGCCCCATTTTAACATTTTAACCGCAGCATCCAGAATCCTTTTCTGAATTTCGGCATAATATTCCGGTCCATGTTCCAGCCAGGCTTTTATCAGGGAAGAATCCCTCCGGAACATGCCTTCGCCGGAACATGGTGCATCTACAAGAATCTTATCGAAAAAATCTTCATATATATCTGAAAGCTTATCCGGTTCCTCACTGCATACAAACACATTTCCGATTCCGTTCAGTTCCAGATTTTTTAGAAGAGCCTTTGCTCTGGAATGACTGATGTCATTTGCCACTAAAAGCCCCTTTCGGTGAAGTCTGCTTCCCAGCTCTGTTGCCTTCCCGCCCGGAGCAGCACATAAATCCAGTATTTTATCTCCCGGTTCTGCTTCCAAAAGAGCTGCTGGGAGCATAGCACTTGGCTCCTGCACATAATACAAACCGGCATAATAGTAAGGATGCTTTGTAACAGCATCTGTCTCTTCTGTATAAAAACCGTTTTCTGTCCAGGGTATCTGTTCAAGATGAAACGGTACAAGCTTCTGAAAATCTTCTACAGATATTTTTTCTGTGTTTACTCTGAGCCCCTGGACGCTTTTTTCTTCATAACTTTTTAAAAAATCATCGAATTCCCCGCCAAGCAGCGTTTTCATGCGTTCAAGAAATTCCTGTGGTAACTGCATCAGGTCACTTCCTCATTTTCAAAATTCAGGCTTTGTGCCCGGTAGCCTTCTGAAATAATATCAAGCTGTTTATGGAACCGTTCCAGCTTTTCCAAATCGTTCTGAAGATAGATTTCATAAAATTCTTCCTGTATTTTTAACACTTCCCTGTTATTTGCAACTTTATAGAGATTCTGGATATTATTCAAAATTTCTGATATCAGATTTGCCTGAAGCTGCATGGAATTCTGCGCATCCATGATTTCTTCTCTGACCTGTGACATTACCTGGTCTAAAAGGACAATGGCCTCTGATGATTTCAGGAGCTTTTCTTTCAAATGCTCCGGTATATTCTGCTTATATTTGTATTGAAGGGAATGTTCAATAGTACTCCAGAAATTCATTCCCATCGTTCTTATCTGTATTTCAGCCTGAATCTTTTTGAGACCATCCATCGTATGGACTTCATACTCTATGATTACATGATAACTGCGATAACCGCTGGATTTAACATGGTCAATGTAATTTTTCTCATGAATGATCGTCATATCTTTTCTCTCATGGATCAGGTTCACTACCTTTGGAATATCCTCCACAAACTGACAAATAATACGGATGCCGGCAATATCCTCCAATCTGGTTTCAAGCTCTGAAAAATCAATCTTTTTCTTCTGCATTTTATCCAGAATGCTGGAAATGGTTTTTACACGGCCTGTAACTTGTTCAATTGGACAATAAATTCCCCTTGCTTTATGTTCGTATCTGATATGTTCAAATTTAGTAATCAATTCTTTAACTGCAAGGTCATATGGGTCCAACAAATTTCTCCAGATCAGTATTTCCATAAAATAACCTCCTGACTTTTTAACTAATTTGGCCCTCTTATGTACTTCTTTACGTTCTAATCACAAAATATCTGAAATAAAGTATAACACATCCCTAAAAACGGTTCAACTACACCGCAAATCTGTGAGGAGGATAATGAAAAAAGCGATTTACTTTCTTTTGCCTGCATTTTTTCTGTTCACGGTCTCTTTTCCTGAAATCAGTTTTTCAGCCGCAGCAAACGGCCTGATATTATGGTATGAATCGCTGGTGCCTGCTTTGTTTCCGGTAATGATCCTGTCAAATCTTCTTCTGAATACAGGAATGGCATACTGTTTTGCAAGCTTTATCTCCCCACCCTTTGAACATTTTCTCGGTATTAGTCCATTTGGTGTATATGCGCTCCTTACCGGTTTTTTGTGCGGCTGTCCAATGGGTGCCAAGACCCTGGCAGACATGCGTGCACAAAATCTGATTTCAAAACATGAAGCCTCTTATCTTGTATTATTCTGCAATAATATCAGTCCGGCATTCCTGACGAACTATCTTGTACTTAAGCATCTGGATTCGTCCTCCCGGATGATTCCAACACTCACCATTTTGTATGGAGCGCCTGTTCTTTTTGGGCTGTTTTCTAATCACCGGTACAGAAGCATCAAAGATAATAGTACATTGTCAAAAAACAAGACATCTCCCACTGCAATCCAATTTGATGTGGTTGATGTCTGTATATCTGACAGTATTGTAAATATCACAAAACTGGGAAGTTATGTTGTACTTTTTTCCATGATAGTCACTGCAATAGGATGCATTCCTTTCCTGAATCAATTTTCAGGTTCTTTATTGGCTGGTCTTTTGGAAGTCAGCAATGGAATCCATATGGCATCTGCATTACCGGTATGCTTTGAATTTAAATATATGCTTCAAATTGCATATGCTGCATTTGGTGGACTATGCTGTATCGCACAGTCATCTCAAATGCTGAAAACCATCGGCATTCCTGTTACAAAATATATTTCAGGAAAAATATCGATCACGGTAATTGCGCTGCTTATGACACTATGTTATTTATTATAACTTACTCTTCTTCAAGTCCATCCTCATCCTCTTCATCAAGCGCTGCCGCTGCATAATTTGAGGATATTGATGTCTGCGGTGAAAGCTCCTGACGATTCTTCTGTACAATATCAAGACAAGACTGAAGAGAATTTACAAATGTATTATACTTTGCTCCAACCGTATCTGCCGCATGGCTCATAATCTGTTCCAGATTTGCCAGCATATCATCTGTATAGCTGATCGCGCTCATGCGAATATTATTGGCATCCTGTGTTGCACTGTCAAGAATGTCCTGTGCCTGCTTCTGAGTCTGTTCAATAAGTGCATTTGCCTGATTCACAGCTTCCTGCATGATCTGATTTTCTTCTACCATCTGCTGCTGTCTTTCCTGTGCGTCAGCAAGCATGGCATCTGCCTTTGTCTGTGCATCTGCAAGAATTGCGTCTTTATTGCTGATAATTTTCTGGTAACGTTTAATTTCATCAGGTGTCTTCATACGAAGTTCTCTTAAAAGCTCTTCAAGTTCTTCCTTGTTTACAACAATCTTAGTAGATGACAACGGCTGAAATTTGCAACTGTCAACGTATTCTTCGATTTCTTCAATAATTTGTTCAATTCTGCTGCTCATTTTTCCTCTCCTTATTAATTAATTATATTTTCAATCACTTTTCTTTTGTATATTTAATTTTTGTGAAATTGCCCGGACTACTTCTTTCGGTACAAATTTTGAAATATCCCCGCCGTAATATGCAACTTCCTTAACTGTCGATGAACTGAGATATGCATATTCCAGGCTTGTTGTCAAAAAAATGGTATCAATATCTCTCGACATGATACGATTTGTCTGTGCCATCTGGAGTTCGTAGTCAAAATCTGTAATTGCACGAAGACCTCTCACAAGAAACTGTGCATCACATTTTTTAACAAAATCAATTGATAGTCCGCTAAAAGCTTCCACCCGGACATTTTTCATATCTTTTGTCACATCTAGTAGTATATTAACACGTTCTTGTACAGAAAACAATGGATTTTTATTATTATTCTGCAAAACACCTACCACCAATTCATCCACAAGATCTGCAGAACGTCTGATAATATCAATATGACCAAAGGTAACCGGGTCAAAACTTCCAGGATAAACTGCTCTTTTCACAGTACAGTCCCCACTTTCTTTTTTATAAAAATATGCGCATTTGTCTTATATTTTTTATATTTTATAAGTTCAAATCCGAGGGCATCAAGATAGTCAAAGTCTGTTTCAAGAGATGCTTCTGCAATAATAAGCGTACTGTCATCAGCAATATCAGATTTTGCCAGTATTTCCAGTACTTTCTTTTCGATTTCCTGATTATACGGCGGATCCATAAAGATAATATCAAAAGCTTCCTTCTCTTTTAAACCAGTGAAAGCCTGAAATACATCTGCCGCTATTACTTCCGCTTTTTGTTCCAGACGGGTAAAGGCAAGATTATCACGAATACAGGCAAGGGCCTTTCTGTTCTTTTCAACAAAGATTGCTTTTTTTGCTCCCCTGCTGAGGGCTTCAATTCCTATTGCACCGCTTCCTGAAAAGAGATCCAGGAACCTGCATCCATATATGTCATTCTGTATCATATTAAAAAGGGTCTCTTTTATACGATCAGTAGTGGGTCTTGTTCCCATACCTTCTACTGTTTTCAGTGGCAAATGCTTTGCCGTTCCGGAAATGACTCTCATGATACTCCTTCTTATTAATTTAGAAATCTTTTATTCATGTTCATTCATAACATATCCGGCCAGATTATATGCATGGTCCGAAATACGTTCCAGGTTGCTGAGAATGTCCAGAAAAGCAACACCATTCGTCGGGCTGCACAGCTGTTTGGAAAGTCTTCCAATATGCTGATCTCTCAGCTCATCCTCCAGATCATCTACCCGCTCTTCATATTTTCCTACCAGCATTGCATCATCCACACTGACATTTGCTCTGGCATTAATCGCACAGCGAAAACCATCTTTTACAAGTCCCATAACTTCTGCAAGCTGTCCCAATGCCTCTTCTGAGAAGTTGATCTTCTCTCCATCCTCTTTATCTTCCATAATTTCAGCAATATTTTCCACATGGTCTCCGATACGTTCAATATCGCTTACAGAGTAAAAAAGGTTTTTAATGATATCATGCTGCTGAGGTGTTAAAGAGAGATTATCTATTTCCACCAAATACTCAGTGATGAGTTTCTCCATTTTATTGATGGTCTTTTCTGTTGCAAACACTTTATCCAGCAGCTCACGGTTATAGTTCATAACGACCTTACATGCATTATGAAGATTTTCTGCTGTGATCTCACCCATATGTACCACTTCTTTGATTGCATTGTCAACTGCAAAATCCGGAGATTTCAAAATACGTCTGTCCAGATGACGCAGAGTGACAGTCTCTTCGTTCTCCGTATGGACATCTGATGGTGTCTCCTTTACAAATATACCGGAGAGTTTAACCAGCCAGTTTGCAAAGGGAAACAGCATAATCGTGCATATAATTTTAAATCCGGTATGAAAAATGGAAATTCCGACGCTGTCAATTCTTTTATGACCAAGATCCGGCAGCAAATGAAAAACCACAGTGCAGATAATACCAAACACAATAGCTCCAATAATATTATAAATCAGGTGCAGTGAGGCCGTTCTTTTTCCATCTCTGCTTGTTCCAAAACTGGAAATAATTGCCGGTGTACATGAACCGATATTAGAACCCAGGCTGATAAAAATTGCTGCACTTGTAGTAACTGCACCACTCGTGGCTGCCAGTGTCTGGAGTACACCTACCGAAGCCGATGAGCTCTGCATAATAGCTGTTATGATCGTACCGATTCCGATACCAAGCAGCGGCTGATCTCCTACTTTCAGAAATGCATTTACGATCACTGGAGAATCCATATAGCTTTTTGCTGCACCACCCATAAAATCAAGACCAATAAACAAAAGCCCAAGTCCCATCATGATCTCACCATATACCTGCTTCTTTGGCTTTTTAGAAAAATTGATCATAAATACACCTGTTCCCAGAAGAAGCGGTGCATAGAGCGAAGGAGAAAGAGCTTTAAAGCTTTCACCGACCTGACCCAGAGATACGATCCATGCTGTAATGCAGGTACCAATATTGGCCCCCATGATAATGCCCACAGCCTGATTTAATGTCATAATTCCGGCATTTACAAAACCAATTGCCATAACAGTTGTAGCTCCGCTGCTTTGGATGATCGCTGTAAGAGCTGCTCCGACCAGGACTGCCACAAGACGGTTATTTGTCAATATACGCAGAAGATCCTGCATTTTGCTTCCGGCAGATTTCTGGATACCGCCGGACATGCTGTGCATTCCATACAGGAACATTCCCAATCCGCCAACAAATGTAAATAAATTTGACACGTCATTAATTGACATCTTTCTTCCTCCAGTATAACCTGTTTTTACACAATATTTCTCCAGTCAAGGTCACCATGATCCAATCCGAGAATCAAGGATTCTGCGGTTGCGATATTGGTCGCAATGGGAATATTGTATTTATCACAACATCTGGTAATTCGTTCAATGTCTGCCTGTCTTGGATCTGTTTCGAGCGGATTATAAAAGAAAATGACCATATCCATACAGTTACGTTCAATCATTTCTGTAAACTGCCTGTCTCCGCCCATACTTCCCGGAAGAAACTTATGGACCTTTAATTTTGTAACCTCTTCGATTCTGCGTCCGGTCATTCCGGTTGCGTAAATTTCATGACGGTTTAAAATTCTCTTATACGCCAGACAGAAATTTTCCATCAGACTTTTTTTACTGTTATGTGCTATTACCCCAATATTCATCTTTTCTGCCTTCCTTTCGAAAAATCCCCATAATATATTTCATTATAGCATATTTTCCAGTAATAGCAAATAATTTATTTTTTAGAAACAACTGCCAGTTTATTCCCCGAAAAAAATCATATACTATACTTGCAATCAGATATAAAGATTGCAACTGAAAAAGCCAAAGAAAAAAGAAAAAGAAACCATAAGGAGGCGTAATTTATGTCAAGCAGATCTTCTAATACTACAGCAGTACCAGAAGCAAAAGGTGCAATGGATCGTTTCAAATTTGAAGTAGCAAGTGAGCTGGGTGTGCCGCTTACAGACGGATACAACGGCAACCTGACTTCCAAACAGAACGGCTCTGTTGGCGGTTATATGGTTAAGAAAATGATCGAACAGCAGGAACGTCAGATGGCCGGTCAGAGCGGAACAAGTCAGGGTGGAACAATGATGTAATATCCCCAGAACAAAAGACAGATCAGGCGGCATTTATGCCGCCTGATTGTTTTTTGCCCTTAATTGAAAAAAGACAGCTGTATTCAGGCTGTCCTCTCCCTTCATTTCCTACAGTTCAACTGAACCTGTAACATCATCATTGATAACAAAGTAAGCTTTTCCTTCTTCCGGTTTTATATACAGTGTAACAGATTTCATGTCCCCGACTTTATTCTTCAGAACTTTAGTCCAGTTTTCTTTTACCTTTTTCATAATTTCATCTGTACTTACTTCATTACCCATAAACTGAACATATACAGTTTCTTTTACAGCTGTTTTCTTTACAGTCGTTTTTGTTACAGCAGTCTTTGCAGTTGTTTTCTTTGCAGCTGTTGTTTTCGCCGGAGCTTTCTTTTCTGTCTTTACTTCTGCTGCGACAGTTTCCTTTGTTGCTGCTTTTTTTGTTGCCATAATTTCTCCTCCACTTCTTTCATATTTTCATATGAAATGCCAGTTCTAAGCTATATAACGTTTTGACATTCAAAATATACACCTATATTTTCAAAAGTGCAATATCTTTTTATATTGTTGCAAAAAGTTTGTGAAATATTTCGCAATTCCATATTATAAATTCAGCTTTTTTAGTTCATTTGACATATAGTATTGCAGTTTTTGATGTAAAACAAGATGTTGTGGCTGTGATAATTCCGGGTCATTTTGCAAGACATCTGCTGCCGCATCACATGCATTTTGAAGAACAGATGCATCCGTAAAAATGTCTCCGATTTTAAATTCCATCAAACCACTTTGCCGTACGCCCAAAATATCTCCCGGTCCCCGGAGTTTTAAATCTTCACTTGCAATATAAAATCCATCATTTGATTTGTTTAATATTTCAAGTCTTTTCGGCGGTTTATTATTTGATGCCCCGGACACCATAATGCAATAGGACTGTGCATTTCCTCTGCCTACACGCCCCCTCAGCTGGTGAAGCTGAGCCAGTCCGAATCTTTCCGCATTTTCAATCATCATTACTGTCGCATTTGGAACATTTACGCCAACTTCTACAACAGTTGTGGACACCAGGATCTGTATTTCATTCCGAAGGAACCTCTCCATAATATCATTTTTTTCTTTTGCCTTCATTCTACCGTGTAAAAACTCGATAGAAATTTTTTCCGGAAAAATCTTTCGAATCTCAGCCGTATAGGAAAGAACATCTTCAGCTTCTATCTGTTCACTCTCTTCTACCATAGGGCAGATAATATATGCCTGGTGACCGTTTTTTATTTCGTTTCCAATAAAATCATATGCTTTTTTGCGGTAAGTTGTGTTTACAACACAGTTCTTTATCGGAAGACGGTTTGCCGGAAGTTCATCTACAACAGAAATTTCAAGATCTCCATACAGAATTACTGCAAGTGTCCGTGGAATGGGTGTTGCACTCATAACAAGTGTATGCGGCTCTTCTCCTTTATTTCCCAATTCTTCTCTTTGTTTTACGCCAAATCGGTGCTGTTCATCTGTAATTACCAGTCCAAGCCGGTGATACTCAACTTTTTCCTGAATAAGAGCATGTGTCCCAATTATCATATCCACTTCTTTTGAAGATATTTTTTCATAAGCGATTCTTTTTTCTTTTGCAGTCATAGATCCCGTCAGCAGTACAGCTTTAAACGGCAGTTTTTGTCCTTCAAGCAATTTTTCCAGTGCCTCGAAATGCTGACGTGCAAGAACCTCTGTAGGAACCATCAGACTGCTCTGAAGACCGTTTCCGGCTGCCAGAAGCATTGCAAGAAAAGCCAGTATGGTTTTTCCTGATCCAACATCTCCCTGGATGAGTCTTGACATAATTTTGCTTCCGGTCATATCATCCTGTATCTCGTTCCATACTCTTTTTTGTGCATTGGTAAGGGAATAATTCAGGCCTTCTATCACCTGTTCTGTCAAAGGAATTCTTTTGATCTCAAAATGGTTTTCTGCCGCTGCTCTTTGCTCTTTAAAAAGACGCAAAGCAAGTATAAAAAGAAAAAATTCATCAAAAACCAGGCGTTTTCTTGCCAACATCAGATGATGTTCATCTTTAGGAAAATGTATCTGTTCTATCGCATAATCATATTCCGCAAGCTGAAATCTTTTACGGATTTCTTCACTGAGATAATCTTTGCTGAGATCCATTCTGTCCAGGGCCTGACGGACCGTCTTTGTAATCATCTGGTTCGTTAATCCCTTCGTCAGCACATAAACAGGCTGCAGCTGCTTTTGCAGTTCTTCATATTGCTGAAATTTGTAAACAGCCGGCTGTTCCAGAATCAGACGGTTTCCCTTTTTCACAACTTTTCCGCAAAACACATAATACGCTCCTTTTTCCAGGCTGTTCCTAAGGTAAGGCATATTAAACCAGCGTACATATATACTTCCCACTGTGTCACATATAATAGAAGATACAATCTGAAACCGTTTAATATACTGAAGTGTCAATTCTCTTTCCAATCGTCCGTATACCACCAGTTCTTCGCCTTCCATTGCATGCGCCGTATCTGAAATCTCATTAAATTTACGATAAGTCCTTGGATAGTAAGAAAGCAGGTCGCCAATATTGTGCACGCCTGCTTTCTCAAATACCATCCTCGTTTTTTCCCCAATTCCCTTAAGGTTATCCAGGGTCATTTCACGATTCATAGTTTATACCTCTGTTATTCAACTGATACCACATAATAATAAATCGGCTGTCCGCCCGGATATACTTCCACTTCACAATCCGGGAATTCTTCCTCCAACTGTTCACCCAATGTCTGCGCATCTTCTTCGCTGGTATCTTCTCCGTAATAAATACTGATGATCTCCGAATCCTCATCTACCATAAGACGTATCGTTTCTTTTGTTGTCTCAACAATATCTTCACCTACAGCAAGAATGGAATGATCACCGATTCCCATGATATTGCCTTCTCTGATTTCCTTATCGTCAATATGTGTATCACGCACAGCATAGGTAATCTGCCCTGTTTTGATCAGTTCCAGACCCTCTGTCATAATTTTTTTATTTTCCTCTGCGTTCTTATCCGGTGCATAATTAATAACTGCGGAAATTCCCTGCGGAACAGTCTTGGTAGGGATAACAACAATCTGTTTATCTTCTGTAAGCGCCTGCGCCTGATTTGCTGCAAGTATAATATTTTTGTTATTCGGCAGAATGTAAATTGTATCTGCATTTACCTTTTCAATGGCATTGAGCATATCCTCTGTACTAGGGTTCATAGTCTGACCACCTTCGATCAGATAATCAACACCAAGTCCTTTGAAGATTTCTCCAATTCCCTCTCCAATGGAAACGGCAATAAAGCCCACCTCTTTATGAGGCATTTTCTCTTTTTCTGCCTTTTCAGCTGCCTGCTGTGCTGCTATTTTGGACGCATCTTTGATCAGTTTTTCCTGATGCTCTTCACGCATATTATCAATCTTCATCCGGGTCAGTGCACCATAAGTAAGAGCTTTGGTAATGGCAACACCCGGCTCATTTGTATGGACATGAACCTTCACGATTTCCTCATCAGCAACTACCACGATGGAATCACCAATGCTCTCCAAAAATGCCTTAAATTTCAGCTCTTCCTCCTCAGACATGGGCATATTTGTCATAATAATAAATTCTGTACAATATCCGAATTTAATCTCAGCTTCAGTCTCCGGAGATATTTTTGTCACATTAATGGCAGGCCCGCCACTGACAATCTTATAATTTACTTCTTTTCCAAGATAAGCATCATAGGCTCCTTTGAGTACCTGAATAAGTCCCTGTCCGCCGGAGTCCACAACTCCTGCTTCCTTTAATACAGGAAGCATCTCCGGTGTCTTTGCAAGCACTTCTTCGGCAAAGCTGAGTGCCTGTCCCAGGAGTTCTTCCATCTCCACACCTTCAGCAGCCAGCTCTGTGGCTTTATCCGCAAACCCTTTTGCAACGGTAAGGATGGTACCCTCTTTGGGTTTCATAACCGCTTTATACGCTGTTGCAACAGCTTTTTGAAATGCATCTGCAATCGTAAGTGTATCTACTTCTTCTGTTACCTTGATTCCTTTGGTAAAACCTCTTAAAAGCTGAGAAAGGATAACACCAGAATTACCTCTTGCACCGCGCAGCGAACCGGACGAAATAGCTTTTGCCAGTATCTCCATGTCAAATTCTTCGAGAGAAGCAACTTCCTTTGCTGCAGACATAATAGTGAGAGTCATATTTGTGCCGGTATCTCCGTCAGGAACCGGGAAAACATTCAGTTCATTGATCCATTCCTTGTTTGCTTCCAGATTGCTGGCTCCTGCCAGAAACATTTTTGCGCACAGCTGTGCATTGATTGTATCTCTACCCACTTCAGAGTTCCTCCTTAATCGATGGTTCTTACACCTTCTACAAATATATTTATTTTATCAATCTCCATACCTGTAAATTCCTCTACACGGTATTTCACATTGCTGATCAGATTTTCTGCAACTGCAGAGATGCTGACACCGTAAGAAACAATGACATGGAAATTCAAAGAAATCTTATTGTCTTCACTGACGTTAACATTAATTCCATGCTTCAGGCTATCCCTTTTAAGAAGTTTCACCAGACCATCTTTCATACTGATTGCCGCCATACCTACTATGCCAAAGCATTCCACTGCAACACTTCCTGCATATGTGGCAATTACATCCGTATCAATGGAGATTGTCCCCAGTTCATTTTCCATACGCCCTTTCATCTAATTACCTCCAAACTCCTTATAATTTGTCATGAGATTTTTGTTTTGTCAATAGCACTCAATGACATCGGATTATAATACTAATCATATATTCTTTAACAGTATACCAAGTTTTTATCAAAAAGGAAACATCTTTTTTTAAATTATACTTGCAAATTAATGTACTATCTGCTAAAATACGATTGTTGTCGGTCTGTACATGATGGTACGACCCAAAATGAGAATAAGGAGGTGCAATCATGGCTAAATGTGCAATTTGTGATAAAGGCGCTCATTTCGGAAATAATGTGAGCCACTCTCATAGAAGATCAAACAAAATGTGGAAATCAAACATCAAATCTGTTAAAGTTAAAGTAAACGGAGCAGCTAAGAAGATGTACGTATGTACTTCTTGTTTAAGATCCGGCAAAGTTGAAAGAGCTTAATCACTGAGAGTTAAAACCGTCGTGAATTTTCACGGCGGTTTTTATGCAACAGGAAATCCCCGGAATTTTCATTTCATATTTCCATATCACAATTTCTCCGGAACTCCTTCCCTAACATAAAAAGAGATTATATCCTGCCAGAAGAAGGATAAAAATAAGGAGAACACTCCAGAACGTGTTGGATATAAAAAGGGAAATCAGCATTCCCACTGCAATCCAGAACAAGGTATACCCTGCGATTCGTTTCATTGGCATTCTCCTGATACTTCTTTTATTTAGTTTATTCAAATTAACAGCATTTCGTGACTATTTCTGACCATTAACCTGACTTTCTTCTCCGGCTGTCTGATCAGAAGCAGATGTTCCTGAAGCGGCTCCTGACGCAAAGCCGGTTCCCGAAGTAAATCTGTTCACAAAATCCGGTACCATATCCAGAACTTTTGTAAGCCCATCCTGATTCTTAACATTTACGAGTTTGGAAGTGCCATTTTGAATAACAAGCACAGCACTGGGAGTCATTTTACATCCCATCCCGCCTCCGCCATTGTTTTTGCGGCGTGAATTCTCCTGTCCTTCCAGAGCCCCGGCGGCTACACCGAAAGACACATCAATCAACGGCAAAATAATAGTATCACCTACTGTGATTGCATCACCTACTACGGTTTTGGAATGCATGTATCCATCCATTCCTTTAAATAACGATTCTACTTTAGACTGGAAATTATTTTCTGATGCCATTTTATTTTCCTCCTTATAATAACTTTCTTATACGTTTAAATGTAATGCGGCAATGTTTATCAAAAAGCAGTGCCAACGCCACTTTAAAAAAATGACAAAGTCTTATATGCCCTTTTAACTGAAAATCACTTTCAAACATCTTTTTTTCAAAATCTGCTTCTGCTATCAAATGATTCCCGCTTAAACCCTGCAATATGCAAAGCAGTCCAAGCAGCTGGCCAGTTAGAGCAGGATCGTCCAGACCCAGTTTTACCCATCCGTTCACTTTGCGCGGACGGATATGTCTTAATACATACACAACCTCTTTTTTCAAATGTCTCCAGGATGCCTGTGTATGATCATCGTACCACAACCGTTTGTAATAATTCAATTTCGATTTAAGGGATTGTATTGTCTCATTTATATTTCTCAGTTTTTCAATCAACCCTTTGAAAAAAGCTTTTATCTTTTCCCACAAATTTAAAATTTTATGAAAAATACCCCCATCTGAAGTTTTTTGACGAGTTAAATCAGGGTTTTCGATACAGCTGTCAAATTTATCTGAAACCTCTATATAATCCGGATTGTCAGATTCAACTTCTGTTTCTGTATCATTTATAAAATCCGGTTCTTCCGGCTTCCCCTGCCTTTTTTCAGTCTCAAAATCCAGATGCTCATCTGCCTGGTCTATAACATCCGGGACAGTATTTTCCGAATCGATGCATTCTGAATAAATATTTTCTGAATTAATATCATCCTGATCAGGCTTATTCTTTTTTCTCCTGCCTGTTTTTTTTGAAGATTTATCCCCGAGAAGAGGATAACCAAACAGTTTTATTTGAAAATGAACTCCTTTTTCGGAATATTCAAACAAAACCATTATTATGCGCAAAAGCCACGATACCTTTCCCGCTGCATATATTTGCTTATCTTTTTTTGCCGTAACCCGATATCTTACAGGCACAAATGAAACCAGTACCAATATGAGCAACAGCAAAAGCAGGATCACTGCAAGCAGGATAAATGGTATTTTCAAAATCGTAAACACAATATGTAGCATGATCTCACCTGCTGTTTACTTTCTAAATAAAAATTTTTTCCTTTTTTTCAATTTCTGCACAGGATACTCATATATCCATTCTTCGCCATTCTCCATCTGCCCCTGCAGATATGCCGGAATATCAAAATTTCCGTTTGTCCGGTATGCGGCTAATGCAATATCTTTTGAGAGTTCCATCGCTTCTTCATATCCGGAAGAAAGTCCGATGATCGGCGGACAAAGGCCATGAAGAACAGGCTGCAACAACTGATTTGCAGAAAAAATATCAAAAAGATCACGCCCATTGGAAGCCAGTGTGATAACATACACTCCCGGAAGACCGGCGTTTGTCTCAAGCTTCTTTATCAATTCTTTTCTGCTCTTTTTCATTCCTTCACCAAGATATAATTTGCGATACCATTTCATACTAATATCCTTGCCATTTTTTTGAAATTTAATCTATTGCACAGAAAGACCGATGAAATTTCACCAGTCTTTCTACCTAAAAATGATTCTTGTTACCCCACAAATTTGCTTTCTTAAGGGAAAGATATTCATCATAGGCTCTTTCGAGCATCATTCTCTCATTGGCAAATTTCAGGAGATGATAGGCTTCGTGATATTTATAATATCCCGAATCCACAAAATGTTCCTCGCGTTGTGGTTTACTATAATAACTTTCTGAACGCATAAGATACCAGTGTACATCTTTTTCAACCACATCTTCCGGCACATTAAAAGTATACTGGCTTTTGCCGATATATTTGACTATACTGGCATGTACGCCTGTCTCTTCCTGTACCTCCCTGAGCGCAGTATCTTTATATTCTTCACCGGCTTCCACCGTTCCCTTTGGCAGCACCCAGCCCTCGTATTTATTCTTATAACTTTTAAATAAGAGCAGGATTTTACCTCTGAATATTACCACACCGCCACAGCTCGTTGCCTCAATCATTGCAATTCCTCCTGTAGTGCGTTGTGTTCTTGTGCTGACTATAGTATACCGCTTTTTTTATAAAACCGCAATGTTTTTTCTAATATTGGTTTAAGTGTTAAAAATCCGAATTCACCCTGCGCAGACACGGTGTGGTTTCAGACCTTTTGACCCTGGCATCATCAATATTGCATATTCGCATAATATGTCTGGAAAATTTCACGGGCAATCGGAACTGCTGCCGACCGTCCGGTTCCCCCATCTTCTGCGATCACGCTTACCACAATATCCGGATCCTCCACATTGGAAAAGCCGATAAACCATGAATGCGTGGAGAAATTCTCTTCTTCACCTGTATTCCCATCTACTTCATATTCCGCAGATCCCGTCTTACCTGCAACTGTAAATCCAAGATCCCACAGGCTTGACGCAGTTCCTCCCTCTACAACACTTTGCATATACTGTTTGAGCACGGAGGCTTCCTGAGAAGACATTAAACGTTTATACTGCATCGGTTTTGAAGAACTGACTTCAATACCTTCTGTATTTTCAATTCTCTCCACAAGATAGGGATTCATAAGGACTCCGTCATTCGCTACTGCACAGGTAATCAGCGCCATATGAAATGGTGTAACCAGTGTATCACCCTGGCCAATAGATGTAGTCATAATATCGCCATTTGAAGAATTTTCATTCAATGTGAAAGAACTGCTGCTATAGGGTAAAAATGTCGGCAGCTTACTGTTAAACAGAAAATCATTACACAGTTTTGCAAACTGACTGATATTCAGGCTTAATCCTATATTAGCCATGGACGTATTGCAGGAATGCTGAATCGATGCCTGCAAATCTTCATATCCATGTACTTCTCCCTCAAAACAGTTTATGGTAACATCGCCGTTTGTCAGATATCCCTCACAATTCCACTCATAGTTCATATAATCATCAGGATGTTCTCTGATATATTCCAACACAGTCATTATTTTGAATGTTGATCCCGGTGGGTATAACCCCTGCATCGCTCTGTTAAGCAGTGGACTGTGCGCATCCTCAGCAATCAGGTATTCCCATCTTTCTTCCATTTCATTCGGATCAAAATCCGGCTTAGATACAAGTGCAAGTATACGTCCGGTAGATGGCTCCATTACAACAACTGCTCCTCTGTATGCCCCCAGTGCATTGCATGCAACCTGCTGAAGCCTTGAATCCAGTGTAAGAATAAGGCTGTCTCCTCTTACCTTCTGATTCTTAACGCCTTTATCCACCTGTTCCAGAATAGATGTATTTGAGGTAAGCAGATCTGTATTATACGTGGCTTCAAGTCCGGCCTTCCCGTTTGTTGTATAACCCACAACATGGGCAAAAACATTTCCGTAAGGATACACCCTTTCCTCATTACCGTCAGTATCCACGTTTGTCCCTGCAAGGATCTCACCGTCGGAAGAATAAATACTTCCCCTTACAACATATTGTTTTTGCTCGTCCATCTTCGTATTATTTGGATTTGCTTTCAATTCATCCGTAAGTTTTACATTAAAATAAACCATATATCCTACCAGCGCAAGAAACATTGCCGAAAATAAATACGCCACCCGACCGTATGTCCTGTTACGCTGTTTTTTTGTTACCGGCTTATTATTATGTCCCGGTTTTTTCGGCTCCCGCTCCGGTTCTTCATAATATGGCTGTTCATATTCCTGATAAGATACAAATTCCGGAATATCAATATCACGGTTCATAGTATCCCCGGCTTCCCAATTCTCTCTCTCTGAATCTCTCAAATTGCTCCTCCTCATCTTCCCGAAGGATATATAATCCCTGTATGATTGCAAACATCAATATCGTACTTAATATAGAACTTCCGCCGCTGCTGACAAGCGGAAGTGTTACACCTGTCATCGGAATAAATTTCATAGCGCCGCCGACCGTAAGGAAAACCTGTACGGCATACATGGTCCCGAGACCTAAAGCAACCAGACGGTAAAACCGGTTGGAAAGCCGCATTGCAATATTAACAAACATAATATAGCAGCTCATACAAATAAGAATCAGGCAGATAGCAAAAATTCCGCCAAGTTCTTCGGCAATTGCTGCGAACATAAAATCTTGTTCGACATAAGGAATATTACCAGGAGTCCCCTGGAATAATCCCGTTCCAAACCATCCTCCGGCTGCAATTGCAAACAGAGACTGTGCAATCTGATATCCGCTTCCTGAATAATCCGCAAAAGGATTCTGCCATATCTGTACACGAATTTTCACATGATAAAATAATTTATAGGCAACCACCGCAGCAGCCGAACCGGCACCAAGGCCTGCAAGCAAATACAGACTGTTTCTTGTAGCTACATACAGCATGACCAGATAAGTCATAAAAAAGATAAGTGCGCTTCCCAGATCTGTAGAATATACAAGGATCAAAACATGGAGCGCAGCCACGCAGGTGGTAATTACAATGTCTTTAAAAGACTTTGCTTTTCCGAGCATTCCCGCAATGCAGAAAACAAAAATTATTTTTACAAATTCTGATGGCTGCACGCTGATACCGGCAACAGCAAAACTCAGTTTCGCACCGTTTATCTCGTTTGCCGCCACCGCAACTAATGCAAGAAGACCGATACCTGCCATGGCATAAACCCAGGTCCATTTTGTCAGTACACGGACTTTCCGTATGACCACCGGAACCAAAAGTGCAACTGCCGTAGATATGGCAACAATTTTGAACTGTTTAATAGACTGTTCATATGAAAGTCTGGTAATCATAATAAAGCCCACGCTGATCAGCATACACATATGGTTCACAACAAGTTTGGATGCTCTCGGATAAAGATTTCTGAAAAATACAAGTGTTGCGGCCAGATACAAAAATTGGGCACCATAAAAAAATACAAGTTCTGTTTCTTCCATTTCCAGATACATATTCACATATGCGATAAAATGAATCATAAACATCATCAGATTCTGGCGAAGAAACAGAAATTCTTTATCTTCTTCATCTCTTTTGCTGAATACAATATAACTCTGAAATGTATATATCGCCATTAAAATTATAATTGCATATTTTGAAAATTGAATAATCAGACTAACCACGTTTCCCCCTATTCCACTCCCCGTTCGAAGTGGCCCCTGGTAAATTCACCAGCTGTTGCATCTTTATTATATCCGGATTTAAAAGCATCTGCATAGCGATGTATTACAGAAAGAATCTTTTCTTTACCTTCTGTTGTGAACTGAAGCCGTATACCCGGCAATCCCATGCATCTGATACTTTCTGCGCAGTCGATCAGTTCTGTAACTACACCATTATATATCGTATTATAACAAAACTGACAGTTATTTTTTACAGCAAATTCCTTTTTCTTGCGGTCCTTCAATGTCAATATCTGCGGTTTTCCCGTACAGCCGCAGATATTTTTTATCTGGCACTGAGCCGAAACCATCAGCGGCTGATGACCATATACAATAAGTTCACTTTCACTGCATCCTCTGCGAATAATTTCTCTGCGATTGAGCTCCGGCGAAATAGTATCAAAAACAATCCCGTTATCCCTCCAGAATTTCTGAGACTTTCTGTTCCAGGTATACAAATTCCAGTCTGCTGCCATTTCGCCTTTGTAGCCCATTGCCCTTAAAAACAGATATTCATCCTGGTTTCTCAATAAAACACCATCGAAATGGGACAATGTCTGCCATACTTCATCCTTTAAATAATATTCGGCAGCTTTTTGCCTGAATATCCATGGCATAATATAAAAGCACTTTTTCCCCGTATTTTTACATAATGCAGCGAACTTCTTTCCCTGCTTTGCAAAATCATTCCGGCACTCAAATGCATTGCAGTCGATATAGACTGAATCCACATCGTCTGTTTTGCATATCTCACCAACCGCATCTGTATGTTCAAGAGAAACGGCCAGTCTTACAGATGAATTTTCTTCTTTTCTGTTTTTACGCTGCAGATATTCTTCCTGCGCATTTTTTCCATCTTGTCTTTGGTACATCTGCAGCAGCCTGCTCTCCAATTCTGCCAGGCCATTTCTGCGCAGTTCATTCAGACTTTGCAGAGGCATAAACAGATCGTTCTCCATTTCAATCTGAAGAGATTCAAAGAAAAAACCACTGCCGCCCGTCTTACAAATCTGTTTTTCTACATCTTTTTGTGAAAGAGGACGGTTCTTTGCTTCTTCCGGATTTGCTCCTGTCACGGACACGCTGCAATTCTGACATACCAGATTAAGTATAGCAGGTTTTCGTTTCGAAAGTATTAATTTACCATTAATTTTTTCCAAATACTCAGTCGATATATAATCTTTTTCTAAAATTTTAAGTAACTGTTCGCTGCGGGTTCTAAAAAGGATGTTGCCTTTTCCGACAGCACTCAATTGTCTGCCCCGCTTTATACTGAAAATTTTTCCGTCCCGGACCTCATTTTGAAGCACGATTTCAGTTCTGTTCTGCATTTCCGGGACTTCAAGCACATCTCCACTATGGAGCGTTTCCAGTGCCTGCAATTTTAAACATCTGTTATCAGCAGATATGATTTTTGCTGCTTTTGTACCCTGATGATTTGGTCTCTGTACAGACATCATATCAGGGCCATTATGCTGCCTGTAATATCCGGTTGAAAAGCCGCCTCTGTTATAAAGATCAAGCAGCATATTTTTATCTTCACGGGAAACAAAATAATCTTTTTTCCCATTTTTTTCGTAAATATCCAGATACTTTCGATAAATACTCACTACCCCTGCAGTATATTCCGGTTTTTTCATCCGCCCTTCAATCTTCAGCGAATAAACACCGCTCTCCAGTATATCAGGCAAGATATCCAATGTACATATATCTTTGGGACTTAAGAGATATTTCCCGTTTCCATCATCTTTTCCCTGTCCATGTAATTCATATGGCAATCTGCATGGCTGTGCGCATCTTCCACGATTTCCGCTTCTGCCTCCCAGCATGCTGCTTAAAAGACACTGTCCTGAATAGCAATAACAAAGCGCACCGTGAATGAAGCTTTCAATTTCAATATCCACTTTGTCATGTATTATCCTGATTTCCTCTAAAGATAACTCCCTGGCAGTAACGATTCTTGATGCTCCCATATTTTTGAGAAGCTTCGCACCGTATTCCGATGTAATATTCATCTGCGTGCTGGCATGTATCTCCATTTCCGGGAATGTCTCTTTCATCATATTAACAACACCAAAATCCTGTACAATGACCGCATCCAATCCTTCTTTATAAAAAGGATTCAAATACTCATACAGTGATTCCAGCTCAGAATCTTTTAGCAATGTATTAACTGTTAAATAAATTTTTTTATTTCTCACATGAGCATAGTCAATAGCCCGTCTCATCATCTCTTCATCAAGATTATCAGCATATGCCCTCGCCCCAAAACGACTTCCGCCGATATAGACAGCGTCTGCTCCAGCCGCATATGCAGCTTTCATACTTTCATAAGAACCTGCCGGTGCCAGTAGTTCAGATTTCATAATTCCTCCGGGAAAGAATTCTGCTGCAGAATTCCTTTTTTATTCAGTAATGGGCCGTCCATCCTTCTCAATGAGAATTCCAGACAGCCCACTTATTTCATTTCTTCTTTAAATCATCCAGTCTGCGCTGCATATCTATCAGATTATGTTTCAGATCAAATATTTCCTTATCTCTTGCAGCTATATGGTCTTCCAGTATCTCGACCTGTTTTTTGGCTTTAAAATAATCATCCGCTATATTTAACTGTATCATGATATTTTTTCTGTCATCCGACTGTCTGCGAAATCCATCGCTTTTTTGGATTTCACTGATCTTACTGTTAAGATAATATGAAACTCTCTGTATATACTCTTCACTTTCATAACCGCCTACAACTAATATTTTTCCGCCTATCATGACTTGTGTCTGATTCTTTTTTGACATATACTTTCCTCCTAAGTACCTTTTGCAGGCTTTTTCAAGTGTCTCTTAACAGTATACATAAGTTTCTTTACAATTGCAAGCCCAGATGATGATATGCTTTTTCTGTTGCAACTCTGCCCCGTGGTGTTCTGTTCAGGAAACCATTTTTCAGCAAATATGGTTCGTATACATCCTCTATTGTTCCTGCATCTTCCCCTATGGTTGCAGCGAGGGTATCAAGCCCTACCGGACCGCCGGAAAATTTATCAATCAATGTAAACAGCAGATTCCTGTCTGTCATATCCAGTCCGTAACGGTCTACTTCCAGAAGATCAAGGGCAAAGACAGCTATTTCTTTTGTGATTTTCCCATCATATTTAACCTGTGCAAAATCTCTGACACGTTTTAAAAGTCTGTTAGCAAGTCTGGGGGTTCCTCTGGAACGCCTTGCAAGTTCTGTAGCTCCATCTTTATCAATTTCCACATCAAGCACCTTTGCAGAATGACAAATGATGGTAGAAAGCTCTTCTACAGTATAAAATTCCAGATGATGGATCACACCAAAACGGTCTCTCAGCGGCGCTGTGAGCAGGCCTGCCCTTGTAGTGGCTCCAACAAGCGTAAATCTGGGAAGTTCCAGACGTATAGATCTGGCTGCAGCCCCTTTCCCGATCATAATATCTATGGCATAGTCTTCCATGGCCGGATAAAGCACCTCTTCAACCTGCCGATTTAACCTGTGAATCTCATCTACGAACAGTACATCACCTTCCTGCAGATTATTCAATATAGCCGCCATTTCACCTGGTTTTTCTATAGCAGGTCCCGATGTCACTTTCATATTAACACCCATTTCATTGGCGATGATCCCTGCCAGTGTTGTCTTTCCAAGACCAGGCGGACCATAAAATAGCACATGATCCAGAGAATCGCCTCTTTGCTTTGCGGCCTCTATATATATTTTCAAATTTTGCCTGATTTTTTCCTGACCAATGTATTGACTCAGAGTCTGAGGGCGAAGGCTGGGTTCCATCCGTACGTCTTCTTCCGTCACCTCTGTCTGTATAATCCTTTTGTTCATGGTATTTCCCGATTCCTTTTAAAATGACATATTTTTCAACGCTGCTTTCAAGATATCTTCTGTGTTAAGAGTTTCTGCATCAGATACTGCTTTTACCGCTTTGAGTGCATCACTTCCTGAATATCCAAGTGCGACCAGTGCCTGGACAGCTTCCGCCTGATTGTCAGTCTGACGGCTCGTATCTGCCAATACATTTTCCTCATATTTTTTCTCGAATGCATCCTCCAGACTGAATTTGTCTTTTAATTCCAGTATCATTTTCTGGGCGGTCTTTTTTCCAATGCCAGGAGCAGCTGAAATTGCCTTTATATCATCTGAAAGAACCGCGAACCGAAGATCATTTGCCGAAAGTGCACTGAGAATTCCAAGTGCCGCTTTAGGTCCGACACCATTTACGCCTAAAAGGAGCCGGAACATCTGCAGATCATCCTTTGAAAGAAATCCAAACAACTGCATGGCATCTTCTCTTACATTCAAATAAGTATACAAAAGCGCTTCATCCTTTTTACCGGAAAGATTCTGCGCATCACGTCCATTAACATAAACTGCAAACCCAATCCCGTTATTGTCAATGACTGCCATTGATTCATTTACTTCAACAAGTTTTCCCCTTACAAATGCTATCATCCGTCAAATTTCTCCCGCTGTTCTTTATAGGCCGTATAATTTCCATGTTTTATAGAATAACATATTGACATTTTAAAATCAATCATATGTTCGAATTTTGTGTTCAAAGAAGTTATTTCTGCCAGAAAACCATCACCGTTTTGTACCTGGAAATCATAGTAAGAACCACCGTCATCCGAAAAGACATCTAATATACTCATAATTGTTCCTCCATGCACCACACATGCAATAGTATGAACTCCTTTGTTTTTCGCATCCTGAATGACTCCTTCAAACGCTCTGACACACCTTTTCTGAAATTCTTCACGGCTTTCACCTTCAGGAAAAGGAAGTATTCCATTACTGTCAAGCCATTTCTGATAACGGCTATCATCCTTTAGTTCCATATAGTTTTTATATTCAAACAGACCAAAATCACATTCCCTGAAATCATCCACAATTATTTTTTCCATGCCGGGAAACAAAATATCTGCCGTTTGAACACACCGAAGCATTGGACTGACATAAACAGCTTCCACATTTTGATATTCCGCTGCGCATACCAGATCCGTAATTCCCTCTTCACTTAAAAGTTCGTCTGTTGTACCTACATACCGTTTTTCAATGTTTCCGGCTGTTTTTCCATGCCGGAGCAATAGAACTTTCATATTATTCCCCTTTTATAGTCTGGGCCCGTCCTGCAATAACCCGTACCACTTTTTCTGATGCAGCGGCAGCTTCACAGCAAATTCTGCCTGTACACTCTCTCCACTTGCGCAGCCCGGCATCCATTGGTACGATTCCATAACCAATTTCGTCAGATATGAGCAGGATATCCGGATTTTGTGCCAGAATATTCTGGATAAGCTTTTCGGTATCCTGTCCTTCTCTGATGAGCCTGCGAATATATAAATGAAAATGATTTATCGCTTTACAATAAAAAATCTCATCCATTTCGCAAACTTCACCATCTGCAATATCTTTCTTTTCAATATGAAACAGTTCACATGCCACCTGACATTTATTTTGACACGTGCCCCCAATCACTAAATTCATAATATATCTCCCATATCCATTACAGTACTTTGGCAATATTCTGTGCCATTACCAGAACAACAGCCATGGAAAGTTCACAAATCTGCAAAAAAAATCCTGCAAGATCACCTGTCGTCCCTCCAAATTTTTTATACGAAACCATCCGGTAAAACAAAAACACCAGAATTGCAGCAATCAGGCAGACAGCTCCCATAGCTGCGTCTGCAATAAGCATTGCGGCGGCACAGATAAAGATGTAACCAATCATAACAGTTCCGACGATGCGCTGCTGTGCCATATCCGAAAAAGCGGCAGCAAGGCCTGTGTTTTTGGCCTTTTTAAAGGTTACAATTGAAAAACCGCTCAATGCTCTTGACAAAACATAGCCGATTGCGAGAACTTTCATCATCTGCATATCTACCTCACTGAAAGTTCCAAAATCCAGCACAAAATAGCATCCGCACATAAGAACAGCAAATGCGCCGGCATGAGAATCTTTCAATATGGCAAGCTTTTCCTCTGTCGGTTTGTAGGAACTTAACGCATCTGACGTATCAAGAAATCCATCCATATGTATTCCGCCCGTAATAATGATCGGTATCAGAATCAGTATAGCTGTAAAAAGGCTGCCGTTTCCGGCAATGTATTTCCCGAATTTCATCCAAAACAGCATTATTGCCCCAATCACTGTTCCCACGAGCGGAAAGAAGCAAAGCATGTACCTCATCCGCTCTTTTGTCCACTCTATTTTGGGCATTGGAATTCTGGAATACATAGAAAAAGCAATTACAATTCCACATAGCATATTCATAGCATACATTCCTTTTCCTTTTTATGAACAATGGGTATACCATATACCACCTCAATAAAACCATCGGCATATTTTGCCATGCGGCTGTTAATCATCCCCAGACATTCCAGATATTTCAGGGAGTATTCATCAAGGTCTGCCGCATCCGAAAAAATCTCATTTGTTACCACAACCAGATGACCGCATTGTCCCAATATATTTTCCAGACCATGCAGGATTTTGTCGGCTGTCTCTGCCGGAGTATGGCCCTTCCCGTCGAAGAACTCATTTGCACACAGATTTGACATGCACTCTAACAGGACGGCACTCTCTTTTTCTTTCAATACGACCTTATCCAGATTTCTTGGGCACTCGAGTGTTTCAAATTGTTTCCCCGCACGCATATTCCGATGACGTTTGATCCTGTTTTTACTCTCTTCATCCATGCACTCCATAGTAGCCACATAATAACGTTTTCTGTTTCCAAGTTCCATTATTTTCTGTTCTGCGTAAGCTGATTTGCCGCTTCCGCTTCCGCCTGTCACTACCCAAAACATTTTTTCCTCCTGTATGCTCAGACAAGTTCCTGATATGCTTCCAGATTTATATCATTGAAAGTGCTCATCTTTTCATAAACTTCGCAGGCCATGTCAAGTATCGGAAACAAAGTGACAGCCCCGGTCCCCTCTCCCAGACACATATCGCCGTAAAGAACTGCAGAAAGCCCAAGTGCATCAAGCACCATCTGTGCAGCCGGTTCTTTTGATACATGTGATGCTACCATATAATTCCTGCAGCCCGGACAAATCTTAAAAGCAGTCAGTGCAGCCACAGACGAAATAAAACCATCTATAACAATCGGAATATGATATATGGCCCCTCCTATAAAAACTCCTGCAAGTCCGGCAATGTCAAGTCCGCCCATACAGGCCAGTACATCTATCGGATCTTTGCAGTCGGGAAGGTATTTTTCCAGGGCATATTTTATGACCTGAATCTTTTTTTCAAGTCCGGAACTGGTAAGTCCGGCTCCCCGTCCTGTCATTTCCTCTGCTGAACGGTTCAAAAAAGCACAGGCAAGAGCGCTGCTGGTGGTTGTATTTCCAATTCCCATCTCCCCTGTGGCAATAATTCGATAATCTTTTTTTACCAGTTCTTCCACGATCTGAATTCCGGTTTCCAGAGCCTCTTCTGCTTCCGCTCTTGACATAGCCGGCTCTTTCATAAAATTCTTTGTCCCATATGCAATTTTCCGGTTTGTCACCTTTGTATCTGTTGAAACTCCAATATCTACAGGCTTAATATCCGCTCCTGCTCTTTTGCATAATACAGCAGCTGTGGCCTGATCTGTCAAAAAATTGTTGGTTACCAGTGCAGTTACATCCTGTCCCGACTGAGTAACTCCTTCTTCAACAATTCCATTATCCGCGCACATGATCACAAGTGCTTTTTTATCCAGCCTGACATCAGGATTTCCGGTAATTCCTGCAATCTGGATAATAAGATCTTCCATTTTTCCCAGACTATGCAATGGCTTTGCAATACTGTTCCATTTTTTTTGACTCATTGTCATTGCCTGTTCACTGAGTGGGGCAATTTTTTTGTTCATTTCCATAATATTCATATGTACTGCCTGCCTTATTATTTTCTTTTCTAATTATAAAAAACAAGCCAGCCAGTGTCAACCTGTTAAACACCTCAACGGCCTGTTTCTCATTTAAAACGGCTTCGGTATTCACCGAAGCCGTTGCGTTTTTAAAGTTTGCTGACTGCCAGATCATATTCTGCAGTATATCTGGTCTTATATGCAGGGAATTTCTTTATCCTGTAATTATAAAGTTTTGTCAGGAACTGTTTATCTGTTGTGCTTTCTTTAATTTTAAGACTCTTTACAGCATTTACAGCGGTTGTCTGACCATGCTGGATAGAATAGCTGTAAACTGCACCCTTCACAACATCTGAGCGTTTTCCAAGATTAATTCCTGCTTTTGCAAGCGCCTGTTCTACCGGATCATAATAATTTGCTTTTGCAAATTTATCCTGAAGTTCCGCAAAAAGCTGCGGATTTCTCTTATAAATCGTATGCCATGCAGTGTAGAACGCTCTATTGCTCTTCAATTTTGTGCCGTCCTTATATGCTGCATATTTCTTAAATTCCTTACACAGTGCCGCATTAGATGAATATGCATATTTTACAAACGGAAGCAGTGAATATCTATTATCAAACTGATATGCGCCGCATGCATTTCCGTTGTCACCGCCTGTCTGATTATATGCCTGTGATCCTGATTCAAACTGCAGGAAGAACAACATCTTCTGTGATGGTGCACTTGTAGAAGGTACTAAAGAGCATACTCCGTTAGAATTTACAATATATTTTCTTCCTTTATAAGAAACCGTAACATTTTTCATCAAGTGCCCATCGGACGTGGAAAAGCAATAAAGTTTTCCGCCAATGCCGTAAACACCGCTGACCCTTGCTCCTGTAGAAGAATTCAGATAATATTTCTGATTATTTATTGTAATCCAGCCCTTACGCATGTAATTTTTAAAGTAGTAATATTTTCCGCTTACTTTCTTCCAACCGGTCTGCATCACGCCTTTTGCGGAAAAGTAATATGTCTTACCATTGTAGATTTTCTTCTTTCCGCCAGTATAAGCAATCCCCGTCTTATTATTAAAGCAATAATATTTGCCATTGATTTTTATCCAACCGGTTTTCATTTCACCGGTACTCTTGTCGAAATAACGGTATCCATCGCTTAATTTTGTCAGGCCTGTAGCACAATAACCATTTTTATTTATGTAATATTTCCGTTTGACACCAACCGATACAATAGTAATAAGTTTTTTCTTATACAGGGTACCATCCTTTTTGTAATAATACCGCTTATTTCCGATAACCTGCCAGCCGCCTTTAAAATTCGGCACATATTTACCATCATGTCTGACAAACACCTTTTTATAAACGCCATTTACCTTTTTGGTTACCCATTTATCAATGTCCATATAACCGGATGCATTCAGATGCTTGTCCCCTACCCATGCGCTTTTTACCAGTTTTCCATCCTTATAACATTGTTTTCCGTTTTTTGTTGTTTTCCATGTGTATGTAGCTGCACTTGCCTGTAGCGGAACACTCAACACAAACATGAAAACAAGCATTAGAAACAGACCTGAAATTCCTCTCTTTTTCATTTTATCCTCCCACCTCTTATTTTACTTCCTGAAATAATGGTCGCCAATCTTATATCCCGGTCCGCCTGTGCTGAAATAGTAATATCCTTTCAATTGAGAACCTTTTGTCAATACTTCCTTTGCCGCCTTAAGGCAGCCGCTCTCTATTTTGTTTTTACTGCTGTACAGATAATTCACCATTCCGTTCATGGCAGGTGTAAATTGTCCGCTTTGGAAAATAACACCTCTTAGCGTATCAGGAAATCTGGAGCTGTCCATCCTGTTCACCACAACGCTCGCCACGGCAACTTTACCAAAATACGGCTGATTTCCGGCTTCGTAATAAACAAGGCATGCCAACAGACGAATATCAGATGAAGAAGGCGGATCTTTTGGATTTTTATTTCCTTTTGTGATCTCTCCTTCTGCGTTTACATATGTTCCATTTATCCATTTATTAGTGGCCATAACTCCTTTTTCGTCATAGAAGTTCTTGTTTATCCACTTATTTTTTACCTTACCGCTTTTCTTTGTACAATAGTAGGTCTTCCCATTTACTGTAAACTTGCCGTATTTCGCCTTCCCGTTACTTCCATAATAATAATTGCCAACCCACCTGTTCTTGACCATTACGCCGCCGGAACCATAATAGTAATCTCCCACACGTTTTTTTACTACCCGTCCTTTTTTGCTGCTGCAATAATAGGTCTTTCCATTCACTTTAAATCTTCCGGTTTTTACAACCCCATTACTTCCAAAATAGAAATAATATTTACCACATTTCTTCCAACAGTTCTTTACCATTGCACCATCGGAACCGTAGTAATATTTCCCTACTTTTTTCTTTTGGATTCTTCCCGTTGATTTTTTGCAGTAATAATACTTGTCTTTTACTTTAAATCTTCCGGTTTTCAGGTAACCTTTCTCATCAAAGTAATACCATTTCTTACCAATCTTCTTCCATGTGGATACTACATAAGACTTTGTCTTTGTATTATAATACCTGTATTTACCCTTTGAATTTTTCCAGCCTGCACTGCATACAGCTGAAAAAGAAAGAGAAAATAAAAGAACCAAAAGGAAAAAGAACAGCCTCTTTCTTCTTTTCATAACTATACGTATTATACCCTCTCCCACATTTTATTACAAAATTATTAACTTATTATAATATTATAACGTTTGTTTGTCTTTGTGTCAATGTTTTGCAACAAATTTCTTTCTCAATGTTCCAAATTGATTTAGAATATCAATTAAAATCATCCTTTAACCACACAAAAAATGAGCGAACAAGCGCCCATTTTTTATAAATATCCACATTATATGACATTAGAATCAAAAGATGTCTTATGGATTGTTCCGTGCTTCTCACTCCCGCAATCCTGACATCATTATATAATGATACAGATAAATCCGCCTTTGTTTTCATTCACAATTCTCTGCATCACATCCTGAAGTTTCTGCCGGCTTTCATCTGTAATCTTTGCCACCTTTTCCTGTATGCCATCTTCCGTCATCTCTCTTATCGTTTTACCGAATATATTAGTTTCCCATATTCCTTCCTGTGACTGCTCCGCATTTTTTATAAAAGAAATCAAATCTTCTGCCTGTTGTTCATTTCCTACATTAGTAGATATTTCCGTCTCTACAACCGCACGGATCAGATGTACAGATGGACTGACCGCTTTCAATTTCACTCCGAATTTGTTTCCCTGGCGGGTGACGATTGGTTCTTCCATCTGAATTTCATCAAGGCCCGGCGTTATGACTCCATATCCGGTATTTCGCACATCTTCCATAGCGTCCTTTGCTTTCATATATTCTGACTTTAATCTGGAAAGCTCTTTTATCATGGATATAAGCTGATATTCTCCTTCGATTCTTACTCCTGCCAGTTCGCTGAGCATACGATAATACCATGCATCATCCACATCCACCCGGATCTTTTCCGTTCCTTCTTCCTGAGTATTTTCTCTTGTCGTCTTACTTACAAATTCAAGTTTTCTTATGACATCAAGATTATCTCCATCCTCGCCTTCCGTTCTTTCACCATTTTGCATAAGTTCTTTCGCTGCATTTACCAGCCCCTCCTTTACAGGATGCTCCGGTGGAAGCATTTCAACCCATTTAGGTATGTACAATTCCAGTCTTGCCAGATTCAAAAAAAATACCCCCTTACATATACTGATCCAGTATATGCAGGGGAGTCCTTAATATATGTCAGTTTTCTATATAAAGAGGAGTAGAATAATAACGGTCTCCGTTATCCGGAAGAAGTGCCACAATTGTTTTTCCCTTATTTTCCGGTCTTTGTGCAAGTTCAAGGGCTGCGAAAAGAGCTGCCCCGGAAGAAATGCCCGTCAGGATTCCTTCTGATTTTCCAAGTTTTTTAGCAGTTGCAAACGCATCATCATTTTCCACTTTAATGATTTCATCGTAAATTGCAGTATTTAATACCTCCGGTACAAAACCGGCTCCAATTCCCTGAATCTTATGCGGTCCGCTTTTTCCTTCAGAAAGCACCGGTGAAGTGGCCGGTTCCACTGCAACTACTTTTAAATCTGCTTTTTGGCTTTTCAGATATTCACCTGTTCCCGTAATTGTTCCGCCGGTTCCCACGCCTGCAACAAATATATCTACCTGTCCATCCGTATCCTCCCAGATTTCCGGCCCTGTCGTCTCCCGGTGAATTTTCGGATTTGCGGGATTTACAAATTGTCCCGGAATAAAACTGTTTTCGATTTCTTTTGCCAGTTCATCTGCCTTTGCAATAGCGCCTTTCATTCCCTTTGTACCGTCTGTCAGTACGATTTCAGCGCCATATGCTTTCAAAATATTTCTTCTCTCTACACTCATCGTCTCCGGCATAGTGAGGATGATTTTATATCCTTTTGCAGCAGCAATAGCTGCAAGCCCGATACCGGTATTTCCGGAAGTAGGCTCAATGATCGTTGCCCCCGGTTTCAATTTTCCTTCGGCCTGCGCACTTTCAATCATTGCTTTTGCTATTCTGTCTTTCACACTGCCCGCAGGATTAAAATACTCCAGTTTGACAAGCACACGGGATTCCAGGTGTAATTCTTTTTCAAGATTTGTCACTTCAAGAAGCGGTGTGTTACCGATCAATTCCAAATTTGATTTATAAATTTTTCCCATTTTGTTCTCCTCCATCTCATTTCATATATTTCCTAGTTGTTTGATATGAATATATATTACCATAATTTATCTATTTGTCAAGCAGGCAATTAAAATAATCTTGCTTAGAATTCTCTGTTGCACAAAAAAAGAATGCACAAAAGTGCATCCTTCAGTTTTATAAATCAGGCATTATCAATGTTGCAATCTGAAAATAAATCAAAATTGATGACGCATCAACCAGCGTCGATACGATAGGTGCAGACATAATAGCCGGATCCACATTAATCTTAGTTGCAAGAAGCGGCAGCATACATCCGATCATTTTTGCAATCACAATGGTAACTATCAGGGAAAGTCCCAGAACAAGTGCAATCTGCGGATCATGATACATAATCATAATGCGGAGGCTGTTCACAACTGCCAGCATTGCACCTACTGCAATTGCAACCCTGAACTCCTTAAAAATTGCTTTGAAAATATCTTTGAAATGAATTTCATCAAGCGCCAGTCCGCGGATAATCAAAGCAGAACTCTGCGAACCACAGTTTCCACCCGTACCAGTCAGCATCGGTATAAAGGATACCAGAAGCGGAACAGCTGCGAAAGCCTTCTCATAGTGTGTGATAATCAAACCAGTTGCCGTTGATGATAACATCAAAAATAAAAGCCAGCCAATTCGGCTTTTCGCATGCTGGAATACACTCGTATCAAAATAAGATTTTTCATTCGGACTGATAGCCGCCATTCGGCTGATATCCTCCGTCGTCTCATCGACCATGACATCCATGGCATCATCGACGGTTACAATACCAACCATAAGGTTATCTGCATCTACTACCGGAAGAGCCAGCAGATCATATTTACGGAAAAGCCGTACAACCTCTTCCTGATCACTGTGGGTTGTAACATATTTAATATCTGTTTCCATGATCTCCTCCATGGTGACATTATCATCCATGGTCATAAGATCTTTCGCTGTCACAATACCTACAAGTTTCCGATGCTCCAGAATATAGCAGGTATAGATTGTTTCCTTGTGTATACCTACTCTTTTTATGTGAGTCATAGCCTGTGCAACAGTTGTATGTTTACGCAGATCCACATACTCTGTAGTCATGATACTTCCGGCGCTGTCATCCGGATAGTTCAACAACACATTAATCTTGTTTCTTTTCTCTCTGTCTACTGCTTCAAGAATCCTGGTGACAAGATTTGCCGGAACCTCTTCCAGCAAATCCACAGTATCATCCATAAACAACTCATCCAGGATTACCTTCAGCTCTGTTTCCGTAAACATTTCAACCAGATTACTCTGGAGACTGCCGTCCATATTGGCAAATACATCGGCAGCCTTATCTTTCGGAATCAAACGAAATGCCAGAACAAGGTCTTTATCCTCCAATTCGGACAGTAGAGCTGCAATATCCACGGCATTCATTACGTTTAAGATGCTTCTGACAGCCTTGAATTCCCTGGCTTTCAGAAGATCTCTGAAAATATCTCTGTCCATAATATACCCCTCTTTTCTCTATGAAATTACACGTTCGGCCATCTGAAGGGTAACTGCCACCTGAATCCATTGCGCTCACCTGCCTTCCTTTCAAATTTCTTAATCAGTATTAACGGATTCTGTCAGGAAATCCGACTTTTCGCTGTACTTTGCGAAGTGTTTTATTTGCATAATAAGCAGCCTTTTCTGCGTTATTCTTTATTACACTGTCAATAAATGCCTTATCTTTTTCCAGACGGGCAACCTCTTCCTGGAGCGGTTTCAGCTGTGAAACCACTGCCTCCCCAACTGCAAGCTTAAAATCACCGTATCCTTTTCCATCAAACTCTTTTTCTACATCTTCCGGTGTTTTTCCGGTGCATGAGCTGTAAATATCAATCAGATTCTTAACTCCCGGCTGCTCATCCCTATAGCAGATATGACCCTCTGAATCCGTCACGGCACGTTTGCATTTGCGCATAATTGTATCCGGATCATCCATCAGATAAATACTTCCGTTAGGATTCTCATCTGATTTCGACATTTTCTTTGACGGATCCTGCAGACTCATAATCCTGGCACCTGATTTTCCAATATATGGTTCAGGGATTGTAAATACATCTCCATAAATGCTGTTAAAACGCTGTGCAATATCACGGGTAATTTCCAGATGCTGCTTCTGATCGATTCCCACAGGAACCACATCCGCCTGAAAAAGAAGAATGTCTGCAGCCATCAATACGGGATAAGTAAACAGACCGGCATTAATATTGTCGGCATGTTTTGCAGATTTATCCTTAAACTGTGTCATACGGTTAAGCTCACCCATATATGTGAAACAATTCAATATCCACGCAAGTTCCGCATGACCTGACACATGGGACTGATAATAAATACAGTTCTTTTCAGGATCAAGCCCTGCCGCAATATATAACGTCAGCAGCGCTCTGGCACGTTTTCGGAGTGTAGCAGGATCCTGGCGCACAGTAATAGAATGTTCATCCACTACACAATAGAAACATTCATATTCGTCACTGAGCTTCACCCAGTTTTTCAGTGCACCCAGATAATTGCCCAGAGTCAGATTACCGGTTGCCTGCATACCGCTGAATAATACTTTTTTATCGTTGATCATAGTTTGCCTCCTTATAACCCATTCAAGTTTATCATCTAAACTAAAATAAGTCAATTGACTTTTAGCCGCAAATACATCATACTTATAGGCAGAAAAAGATATTACTATCTGAAAACGAAAGGAATTATAATATGGAAAAAATCGCAAGTTTTACAATCAATCATCTTTCACTGCAGCCGGGGATATATGTATCAAGAAAAGATCATATTGGTACCGAAACAGTTACCACTTTTGACCTTAGAATGACTTCTCCAAACGAAGAACCCGTTATGAATACTGCGGAAGTACATACCATAGAACATCTGGGTGCCACATTTTTAAGAAATCATCCTGTCTATGGTGAAAAAACTGTCTATTTTGGACCTATGGGATGCCGCACAGGTTTTTATCTTCTGCTTGCCGGCGACTATGATTCAAAAGATATCGTATCACTGATGCAGGAAATGTTTACTTTCATCCGGGATTTTTCCGGAGAAGTGCCCGGTGCAAGCGCCCGCGACTGCGGAAATTATCTTGATATGAATCTTCCCATGGCCAACTATCTTGCCGGAAAATACCTCAAAGAAGTCCTTACAGATATAAAACCTGAAAGATTGATTTATCCGGATTAACTATCTGTCATATCCCTTTATAATAGAAATGCAGCGTTTTCTATGTGGTTTTCGTTTTAAATAAACTTCACGCACAAAGCGGAAGCATTCCTCTTCACCGAATTTGTCCAGATAACGCAGCAGGAATTCCAGTTCCCGCTGCGTTTTCGGATGGATCATATAATGATCTTTTCCTTTCAAATAATACTGCAGCGGGTGATGATTCGTATATGATCCCTTATTATACACTTTTGAAGCTGCGATCCGGTCTGCCAGCATTTCTGCCACATATCTTCTGGGCATCCTCATACCCGTCATACCCGGCTTATTCTTATCTGTACTATAGTCAATCCAATACTCAAAATGATGTTTATTTCTGCCCTTATGATGAAGCCATGCAGCCGAATATCCTTTGTCCTTGCGTTCTGCATTATTGGGACTGCAGGTTCCCTGATAATATTTTATTCCCTGAAGAAATTCACTGGGCATATATTTTGACATATCATGGGTCAGTCCCTGCCAGTACAGTCCAATACGGAAGCAATGCCGCATAACCATAATCTTATGCTCTGTTATGGTAGTAAAATGACCTAATATATCCATGTTACTTTACCTTCTTTCCAATTAAAACTGAAATACTGCGCGCAGGAAAAACACAGCTTCGTATATTTTCAAGTACTTCCTGCTCCTCTTCTTTTATAAAACTTTCCTCTAATGACGTGTCGATTGCCTTATGCCATGCATAACCCAAAGGAAGCTTAGGCAAAGCCAGTTCCTGCTCCAACGGATTTAAATTATATGCTATATACACATATTCATCTGTATCAACGTACTTTCCGCAATACATCATGCCAACCTGACGGTTGTCATACTCAAAGCCGCTGTACCATGCACGATTACTGTGATAAGATAGATCCGGATATCCCCATGACTTATAATCTGTCATCCCTGGTTCTTTGTCCATATGGAGGATACGGTGTTCCTTTCTGAAATCAATCGCTTTTTGCACAAACTCTGTAAGTTTTCTGTTTCTCCTGTATGCTTTCCAGTCAACCCAGGAAATTTCATTATCAAGACAATATGGATTATTATTTCCCTTTTGGGAATTTCCAAATTCATCACCGCTCATTATCATCGGCGTTCCCTGTGCGAGAAACATCATAAGAAAGGCATTTTTCATCTGTCTTCTTCGCAGTGCCAACACTGCTTTTTTGCTGCTTGGGCCTTCTACTCCGCAATTCCAGCTAAAATTATACTCCGCTCCGTCCCTGTTATCTTCACCGTTATCTTCATTATGTTTGGTATCATAACTTACAAGGTCCATCAACGTAAATCCATCATGATTTATCACATAATTTATTGTTCCGCTTCCGGCAGGGTTAATCCTGCTGCGACAGACAAACGCCTCCAGAATTCCCTCATCACCTTTCAGCAATTTTCTGGCTTCAACAAGAAAACCATCATTGCACTGCACAAATTTTCCATTTTTCTTTTTTCCGTTCTCAGGTAAACCGGGAACAAGGATTTTGCAGGATGCAAGTACAGGATCACCTGCCAGCAGCAGAGCGCTGTCATCCCTTCCGAAAATATGAAAACCATCCACATGATACTCACATGACCAGTAAGAGAGACAGTCCAAAATCATGCGGACTGACACATCAGCAGGAAAAAACATGTCCAGAATCACTTCCATTCCATTCTCATGAAATGCCTTTACCATGTTTTTAAACTCTTTTACCGGATTCGCCGTAGCTGCATATTTTCGATTGACCGCAAAATAACTGCCTTTACTATATCCCCAACAATCTTTTTTTCTGTTTTTATTCGATTTTATATACCGTTCTTCCAGTTTACTTTCTGTATTTGGATTCAATCCATACTCATAAACAGGCATCAGTTTCACCTGGTTAATTCCAAGTTCCTTCAGATATTTTATTTTTTCCTGAAGCCCCAAAAATGTTCCTTTATGTCTAACACCGGAACCTGAACCCATTGTAAAATTCCGCACATGCAAATGATATATAACTGTATCACTGTAAGCAAGATCCGGTTTTCTGTCCTCTTTCCAGTCAAAGGAATCAAATATCAATTCACAATATGCATCTGCATTTACAGCTCCATTCCGGTCTGCAAGCAATTTTGCATATGGATCGCAGATTATTTTGTCCCCGATTCTATAATTATATAAATAATCCCGCCATGAAAGTTCCGTAACTTTCATAGAATGCAGATTGCCTGTACAGGCTTCCGCCGGAAAGGCAATCTCAGACACTATATCTTTACTTTCTTTATCATACAAAACAAGGGTTGCTTTCTCCCCTTCCGGAACAGAAAGTGTAAAACGGATTCCATTTTTTTCTTTTACCGTACCCGGCTGGCAGGAAGGAATTTTTTTGATGTCAATCTCAAATCTCTTCTGTGCTTTTTCCATATTCCACTCCTCCTTTTCGCATTTGAATTTAGTATAACATACTTTTTTCTAAAATGTATAAGAGTTTTGGAAATTTACTTGCATTTATAGCATTATTTTGCTAAAGTGGTTCTATCTTAATGAAATACAAAAAAAGAGAGGTATATTCCATGAGTGAAAATATGGATATCTGCAATGGAAATTGCGCAAGCTGCGGCAGTGACTGCGACCGCCCTACAGTTACACTTACTTTGGATAATGATGAAGTGCTTGAATGTGCTATTCTGACTATTTTCCCGTCAGGTGATAATCAGTATATTGCTCTTCTTCCTCTGGATGAAAATGGAGAAAATGAAGACGGCGAAGTGTTCCTGTATCGTTACAGAGAGATAAACGGTGAACCGACTCTTGAAAACATTGAAGATGATGATGAATACGAAGCTGCAGCAGATGCATTTGATCAATTCCTCGATGAACAGGAATTTAATGAGATGGACGGCGAATAAAAATCAGCCGTCCATCTCAAAAGCTTTTCGAAGCCGGGGATTATCATGCATACGCAGAAACGGAGAGGGTTTTATACTCTTTCCGTTTTTTTCTTTGATCAGACAGATACAAAGCCGGTCTGATGCCCTGGTAAGCCCTACATAAAACATCCTTCTTTCCTCTTCAATATCCAGATGAAGGAGTGCTTTTTTGCCTGGTATGATTCCTTCATTTACGTCAATCAAAAATACCACCGGAAATTCCAGTCCCTTTGCACTGTGCAGGGTTGTCAAAGTAACCGCATCCAGTTTCTTTTTTTCTTTTTGCTGCATCTCTTTTAATTTTTCTGAATATTCCTCCATGGCAGCAAACCACTCTTCAAAAGATGCATAGTCCTTTGCGCTTTCAGACAGTCTGTCCAGAATTTCAAAAAGATCTTCTGCTCTTATATTCCTGTAATCTGCATATTCCTCCAGATATTTTTCATATCCTATGCCATGTCTGATATAATTTACTGCCGTATATGGATCCATTTTCTTAAGCAGCACTAAATCCTGTTCAAGTTTATCGATCCTGTCTGTAACCCAGTATTTTTCTTCGTAATAACAGCGCAGTTTTTCAAAATCAACTTCCGGTCCATCCAGGCATTCTCTGCCGATATAACGTTTCGGCCGATTGATAATCTTCAGGATATCCTGACGTTTTCTGCTTCCCATCGCAGCTTTTAAATAGGCTTTTATATGTTTCGTGATCCAATGCTCGTACAGATCTGGTATACTGTCTCTCATGGTAAAAGGAACATTATATTCCATAAGCTTCAAAGACAGGACGCCTGCATCCGTATTGTTCCTGTATAAAACTGCAAAATCATTATAATGATATCCCTTTTTCAACAGAAGCTGCATTTCCCTGATAATACCAAGACTCTCCTGGGTCTGATTTTGATATAAACGCACTTCCACCGGTTCGCCAGGTTCTTTTACACGTTCAAAGTTCTTGGGAAAACGTACTGTATTTCTTCCGATTACATCCAATGCGATCTCCATCACGTTGCCGGGACAGCGAAAATTTTGATTTAATAAAATCTGTACCGCATCAGGATATTCTTTTGGAAATCCCAGCATAATTTCAGGTTTTGCTCCTCTGAAACGATAAATCGACTGGTCATCATCACCTACGACAAACAGATTATTCCGCGGTGCGGCCAAAAGTTGAATGATCTTGTACTGCAATTTATTTATATCCTGAAATTCATCCACAAGAATATACCGAAACCTGTCTCTCCATCCTTCCAGAATATCCTTTCTCTGATTCAGAAGCTCCCATGTCCATGTCATAAGATCATCATAATCCAAAAGATTCTCCTGTTCCATTCTCCGGCAATATCTCTTATATATCTCACGAAAAATTTCTTCCGGAACGTTTGCTGCATAATAATGCTCCAGCGGAATCTGTTCATTTTTAACAATACTGATTTCCCTGACAACATCCCGCAAAAGATCATTTTCATCTTCAGCTTCCACGTGCAGACTTTCAAGAATTTCTTTTAAAAACCGGTACTTTAAATCCTCCCCTGCAATATTTTCCGCTGTAAGATGATATGCTTTTCTCAATATTTCAAAGAAAACAGAGTGAAATGTCCCGAAACGGACCTGAGTTGCCTGCTCACCACTCAGCTTCAGAAATCGCTCTTTCATCTGCATCGCAGCAGCTTTTGTAAATGTGACCACAAGAATGTGAATTGGAGGTATCTCGCATTCCTGAATCAGATATCTGGTTCGATATGTAATAACCGTTGTCTTACCGGAACCCGGCCCCGCCAGTACCATGGCAGGGCCTTCCCGGTGAGTAACTGCTTTTATCTGTGCTTTTGATAAAGCCATATTATTTCTCCAGTTTATCAATTGCTGCTTTTATTCTGGCAATTGTTTCTTCTTTGCCCAGAACTTCCATGATTTCAGTAGCTCCCGCCGGAGTCATCTGCTTTCCTGATGCAGCAGTACGAATCGGCCACATCACATAACCGTTTTTATAACCGTGCTCTTTTGCAAAATTTACAAGAAGCTCATACAATGCATCATTACTGTAATCGTTCTGAGACTCCAGAACCGGAAGGATTTCTTTTAAGACAGCCAGTGATGTTTCCTCTGTTGTCTTCATCTTCTTATGTGTATACATGGAAGAATCATACTCCGGAACCTCCTCAAAGAAATCAATCAGCTGCGCAATATCCGGAAATACTTCAATTCTTGTCTTCACCATTGCTGCGATCTTCTTCAAATCAACGTCTCTTTTGACGGTCTCTTTTATATATGGAAGAGCCATCTCATAGAATTTATCAAAATCCATGGCTTTCATATATTCTCCGTTCATCCATTTCAGCTTATTAATGTCAAAAACAGCCGGAGATTTGCTCATATGGTGATAATCAAACGCCTCTACCAGTTCTTCCAGTGAAAAGATCTCACGGTTATCCGATGGACACCATCCCAGAAGCGCAACATAATTTAAAATAGCTTCTGATATAAATCCCTGCTCAAGAAGATCTTCATAAGAAGAATGACCGCATCGTTTGCTGAGTTTTTTGTGGTTTTCATCCGTAATCAGAGGACAGTGTACATAAACCGGAACATCCCAGCCAAACGCATGATAAAGCCGGTTATATTTTGGAGCGGAAGAAAGGTATTCATTTCCACGCACAACATGGGAAATCCCCATTAAGTGGTCATCCACAACATTTGCAAAATTGTAAGTCGGGAACCCGTCAGATTTGATCAGGATCATATCATCCAACTCTGCATTTGGCACTTCTATTGTTCCGTAGATATCATCCTCAAAAGTTGTAGTTCCGTCTTTGGGAACGTTCTGACGGATAACATACGGTACTCCGGCATCCAGCTTTGCCTGTACTTCTTCCGGTGTAAGAGAAAGACAATGCTTATCATAAACAACAATTTCTTTTCCTGCCACTTCCTGCTTCAGAGATTCCAGTCTCTCTTTATCACAGAAACAGTAATAAGCCTCGCCCTTTTCAATAAGTTTTTTTGCATATTCCAGATATATTCCCTGTGCCTGACGCTCACTCTGCACATAAGGTCCGTATCCTTTATCCTTGTCCGGCCCCTCGTCATGTATCAATCCCGTATTTTTAAGAGTGCGGTAAATAATATCCAGCGCCTCTTCCACAAAGCGTTCCTGATCTGTATCTTCAATTCTCAGAAGGAAATCTCCTCCCTCATGTTTCGCAATCAAATACGCATATAATGCTGTACGCAGATTTCCCACATGCATTCTTCCTGTGGGACTCGGTGCAAAACGTGTACGAACTTTGCTCATCTTCCCGTCTCCTTTTATTTACTATATTAACAAAAGCGGGAATCCTGGATGGATTCCCGCAAAGCTCCTGGCCGGATTCGAACCGGCGACCTACGCATTACGAATGCGGCGCTCTACCAGCTGAGCTACAGAAGCCTGTGGAGCTTAGCGCTCCAACACAATCGATATTATATACAATCTTCGGGAATTTTGCAACCCCAAAATTACAGGATTATTTTATAAATCTGTCAATTGCTTTATTCAGCTCTGCAATGGTCTCCATATCCCCGGTCTCCACTGCATCTACCAGACAATGTTCAATATGATCCTGCAAAATTACTTTGCCGGTATTATTGATAGCAGCTTTTACTGCAGAAAGCTGAATCAACACTTCACTGCAGTCCCGTCCATCTTCAACCATCCTTTTAATAGACTCCAAATGTCCGATTGCCCGGGATATTCTGTTTAACACCGACTTCACGTGTTCCGGATCATGCGTATGGGTGTGATTATGACCGTGACTATGCCCATGGGCATGACTGTGAACATGGCCATTCTCATGAACATGAGTGTGCGCATATCCCTCTTCATGAACATGGGTATATATGTTGCCATTTTCATCCACATGCGTATGACTGTGGTTGTTGTTTTCTTCTGCCATCTAATCACCTGCCTCTTATTTTTCTGCTTCTACTTTCTTTTTTAATTCCTCTTTAAGAGATACTTTTCTGACTTTTGTCTTTTTGGCTGCTGTATCTTTTTTTGCAGAAGCATCTTTCTTTTCTTTTACATTTTTTGCTTCTTTGTTGCTTGCTGCTCTGGGAGCTGCCTTTGCATAAGAAAAAACAGATATTCCCATAGGAGGTACTTTAATCATAATGGAATCTTCACGATCATCGCACTCATCTTTCTTTGACTGTTTTACTCTTGGATTTAAATTGCCTTTTCCGCCGAATTCAACTTTGTCGCTGCTAAAGATTTCTTTATATTTTCCCGGATAAGGAACTCCGATTTTATAATTTTCATATACAAGCGGCGAGAAATTGCAGACTACCAGTAATGTATCCTCTTTCTTATCCGTTTTTCTTGTAAAGACAAGCATATTTTCATTTGCTGAAATAGCATTGATCCATTCAAATCCTTCCGGATCATAATCCTTTTCATAGAGAGCCGGATGAGATTTATAGAATGCAAGCAAAGCTTTGCAGTATTCCTGCATCTGCCTGTTCGGTTCCTGCTCAAGGTCTCCCCATTCCAGGGATGCAGCTTCATTCCACTCTTTATACTGAGCAAATTCCTGTCCCATAAAGAGCAGTTTTTTGCCCGGATGCATCATCATATATCCATATGCTGCACGGAGATTTGCGAATTTCTGTTCCAGTTCTCCCGGCATCTTATTAATAAGAGAACACTTGCCATGAACCACTTCATCATGAGAAAGCGTCAAAATGAAATCTTCGCTGTACGCATAAATCATGCTGAAAGTCAGTCCGCCATGATTGCCGGCCCGATAAACAGGGTCAAGTGACATGTAACCGATAAAATCGTTCATCCAGCCCATATTCCACTTATAATCAAATCCGAGACCGTCATCATCCAGAGCGCCCGTAATCTTCGGCCATGCCGTAGACTCCTCTGCAATCAAAAGCGCACCGTCATTTCTCTTTTTAAATATAGAATTAAGGTGTTTCAGGAATTCCACCGCTTCCAGGTTTTCATTACCGCCATACATATTGGCAACCCATTCACCATCATTCTTCCCATAATCCAGATACAGCATAGAAGCAACCGCATCCATCCGGATACCATCTGCATGATATTTATCTGCCCAAAACAGTGCATTGGCAATCAGAAAGTTTTTCACTTCCGGTCTGCCATAATTATAAATAAGTGTTCCCCAGTGAGGATGACTCCCCTGTCTCGGATCCAGATGTTCATACAGACAGGTCCCGTCAAAAGAACATAACCCAAAGGTATCCCGCGGAAAATGTGCCGGTACCCAGTCGAGGATAACACCTATGCCTTCTTCATGCATATAGTTCATAAAATACATAAAATCTTCCGGTGTGCCATAACGTGCTGTCGGAGCATAGTAACCCGTTACCTGATATCCCCATGAACCGTCAAAGGGATGCTCCATGATCGGCAAAAGTTCTACATGAGTATATCCCATCTCTTTTACATATTTTGCGATCATCGGTGCAAGTTCACGATAATTGTAAAATGTTTTATCTTCCGGTGTTTTCCATGAGCCCAGGTGCATTTCATATACAGCCATCGGTTTCTTCTTTGAGTCAGTCTCTTTTCTCTGCTTCATCCATTTTTCATCGGACCAGTTAAATTTTGTCAGGTCTGTAATCACGGAAGCCGTATCCGGACGAAGCTGCGCCGCATTTGCATAGGGATCTGCTTTTAAGAAAGTCATACCGCCCCTGGCTTTGATTTCATATTTGTAAAGTTCTCCCACACCGATATTCGGTACAAAAATCTCAAAAATACCGCTGTCCCAGAGACGCCGCATGGGAAGTCTTCTTCCATCCCAGAGATCAAAATCGCCAACAAGGCTGACTCTGACCGCATTAGGTGCCCAGACGGCAAAATGAACGCCATCTACCCCATTTACTGTCATTGGATGAGCTCCCAGTTTATCATAAATATCATAGCAGATTCCTGCATTGAATTTCTGGGTATCTTCTTTTGTGAGGATCGGTTCAAATGCATACGGATCCACATACTCAATAGATGTGCCATTATCAAATATAATATATAATGTATATTTGGGGATCTTCTTTCCCGGAATGAGAACTGCAAAAAAACCGCTCTCATCCTCCATTGTCATCTCATACGACTCCTTTTTCCCCGTAATCTGCACCATAATATGTTCTGCAGAAGGCATAAATGCCTGGATCAAAACACCGTCATCCGTCAGACGTGGTCCCAAAATACTGTGCGGATTATCCTCCTCCGAATATACCAGTGCTTCAATTTGTGCCCAATCCATTAAATCATACAGCTTGTCTTCTCCCATTTTATACCTCCATAATTATTAGTTATTGTAATGCATGAATGAACAATCCGCTTCGGAGCTTTGGTTCAAACCATGTTGATTTCGGCGGCATCAGTAAATGTGCGTCCGCAACATCAAATAGTTCATCCATTGATGTCGGATACATGGAAAATGCCACTCCGCCTTTCAAATCAACAATCCGTTCCAGTTCGTCCAGTCCTCTGATCCCGCCGACAAAAGAAATCCTGCTATCCGTCTTTGGATCGATAATTCCAAGAACCGGTGAAAGTATTTCATTCTGGAGTATGGAGACATCCAGGCCATCAACCGGATGATCTTTGCGTATCTCTTTTTTAAAAACAAGTCTGTACCACTGCCCGTCCAGATACATTCCAACCGCACCTTTTTTACCGGGATGCACCGCTTCCCTGCTTGGCTGTATTTCACAGATTTGAGAAATTCTGTGAAAAAATTCCTCTTTGCTATTGTTATTTAAATCAGAGACCACACGGTTATAATCCATTATATATAATTCATCATGCTCAAAAAGAACCGACAGGAAATAGTCATACTCATGAAAACTGTCACATTCCCCACTCGAAACAGCTTCCTGTCTCCGTTTCAGAGAAACTTTAACAGCAGATGCGGCACGGTGATGCCCATCTGCTATGTATATCCGGTCAATTTCGTCAAATGCCTTTTGAATAATCTCTATTGACTTTTTATCCGAAATCCTCCACCCCCGGTGACGTATACCATCCGGCGAAATGAAATCAAACATTGGTTCCTCCTGCTTATTTAAAAACAGGCATTGATGTATAATATCATTGTGTCGGTAAGCCAGAAAAATAGGACCTGTTTGTGCATTGCAGGCATCCACATGGCAAATGCGGTCCTGTTCTTTATCCGCACGGGTGTTTTCATGCTTCATTATAACTCCATTTACATAATCGTCTACAGAAGCACAGGCCACAAGTCCGGTCTGGATTCTCCCATCCATTGTCAGCTCATAAATATAATAACACTTCTCATTTTCTTTCTGCAATTCTCCGTCAGCTATCATTTTCCATAAAAGCTCGTGTGCCTTTTTATAAACTGACGGATCATATGTATCTACATCATCTCCAAATTGTGTTTCCGCCCGGTCAATACGAAGAAAACTCAGGGGTTCTCTTTTTGTTTCCTCTTTCGCCTCCTGTCTGTTATATACATCATAAGGCAATGCCGCCACTCTGCCGGCAATGTCACTTCGTGGACAAATTCCCAAAAAGGGGATTATCTGCGCCATTTTAATGTTCCTTCCTGATCCCATCTTTAATATAATTATTAATAAGTATATCATAAAGAAAGCCGAAAAAAAAGAGGTTCCGCAGTTATTTTAAAGCCTTTGCGGAACTTCTTTTATCTTTTCATGTTATTTCAATACACGGATTTTTAATACACCTTCTACTGCTTTCATCCGATCAACCACACCCTGTGTTACCGGTGTGTCAAGATCGATAAGAGTATACGCATATTCTCCCTTGCTCTGGTTTGCCATATGTGCAATATTCATATCAGCCTCACCGAGTATGGTTGTAAACTGACCGATCATATTCTTGATATTTTTATGATTGATCGCAATTCTGCATACGCTGCTGCAGATGCCCATATCACAGGTCGGATAGTTAACAGAATTATGAATATTTCCGTTTTCCAGATAATCCACGATTTCTTTCACTGCCATCATTGCACAGTTATCTTCCGATTCCACTGTGGACGCGCCAAGATGAGGCGTTACGATACAGCCTTTTACTCCTGCTGTAGTATGATTCGGGAAATCACTCACATAGCGTTTAACTTTTCCGGTGCGGAGAGAATCAATTACGGCCTCTTCATCTACCAGAAGATCTCTTGCATAATTAAGGATTACCACGCCATCCTTCATTTTGGAGATGGCTTCTCTGTTTATCATTTTCTTCGTACTGTCAAGCAGCGGAACATGGATAGTGATATAATCACACTGCTCATAAATGGCATCCACTTCCTTGATATGACGGATGTCTCTTGAAAGATTCCATGCCGCATCTACCGAAATATATGGATCATATCCATACACTTCCATACCAAGCCGGGCTGCAGCATTTGCAACCAGTACACCGATTGCTCCAAGTCCGATAATTCCAAGCTTTTTGCCTTTGATTTCATTACCGGCAAAATTCTTTTTCTCTTTCTCAGCTGCTTTTGCAATCAGCTCGTTCTGGCGTTCTGACTGTACCCAGTTGATACCGCCGACGATATCTCTGGATGCAAGTAAAAGGCCTGCAAGAACGGCTTCTTTTACACCGTTTGCGTTCGCTCCCGGCGTATTAAATACAACGATTCCATGTTCTGCACACTTTCCAAGAGGAATATTATTCACACCCGCTCCGGCCCTCGCAATGGCCTGCAGTTTATTTGTGAACTCAATATCATGCATTGCAGCGCTTCTGACAAGCACTGCATCAGCTTCATCCATCGTATCAGTCTGCACATACTGGGTGTTAAATCCTTCCAGTCCGACTTTTGATATTGCATTCAGGCAATGATACTGGTACATATTAACTGTTCTCCTTTTCGAATTTCTTCATAAACTCCACAAGAGCTTCCACGCCCTCAATGGGCATGGCATTATAAATACTTGCGCGCATTCCGCCCACACTTCTGTGTCCTTTCAGGTTTTCGAAACCGGCCGCTTTTGCCTCTTTCACAAATTTTGCGTCCATCTCTTTATCCCCTGTAACAAAAGGAACATTCATCAGGGAACGGTCCTTTTTCTCCACAGTTCCATGGAAAAGCCTGCTCTGGTCAAGGAAATCATAAAGAACAGCTGCTTTTTTCTCATTATGTTCTTTCATCGCCTGCAGACCGCCCATCTTTTTGATCCACTTAAACACCTTACCGCAGATATAAATACAATAGCTGTTAGGTGTGTTATAAAGTGAACCTGCATCCGAATGGGTTTTATATGTCAGCATAGTCGGTGTTCCCGGAAGGACATCTTCGCTGATCAGGTCTTCCCGGATAATAACGATCACCATACCTGCCGGTCCGATATTTTTCTGTACTCCGCCATAGATAAGCCCATACTTTGTCACATCTACCGGTTCTGACAAAAAGCAGGATGATACATCAGCGACAAGGATTTTTCCTTTTGTATCAGGAAGTTCTTTAAATTTAGTACCATAAATCGTATTATTCTCACAGATATACACATAATCTGCGTCCTCACTGACAGGAAGATCAGAACAATCCGGAATATAAGAAAATGTCTTATCCTCGGAAGAAGCAATTTTATTTGCTTTTCCGTATTTCTGTGCTTCCTGGTAAGCTTTCTTCGCCCACTGGCCTGTTACAATGTAATCTGCAACTTTATTTTTCATCAGATTCATGGGAATCATGGCAAACTGCTGGGATGCACCGCCCTGCAGAAACAAAACCTTATAATTATCCGGAATATTCATCAATTCCCGCAGATCCTTCTCTGCCTCTTTGATGATTCCGTCAAACACTTCCCCGCGATGGCTCATCTCCATTACGCCCATGCCGCAGCCCTGATAATCCAGCATCTCAGCCGCTGCTTCTTTTAATACTTCCTCCGGCAATACCGCCGGTCCAGCCGAAAAATTATAAACTCTGCTCATAATTATCCTCCTCTAATCTGCCTTATTGCAGATCATCCTGATCAAATACTTCCTCAATAGGCGCTCCTGCCGGAACCATCGGAAATACTTTGTCATCTCTGTCAATCTGACAGTCAATAACCACCGGACGTCCAAGTGAAACGGCTTTTTCAAGTGCCGGTCTCAGTTCGGATTTTTCTGTAACGCGGATACCAACCGCGCCCATAGCTTCCGCAAGTTTTACAAAATCTACTCCGTCATTGAGAATTGTTGCTGAATAACGCTCTTTATAGAACAATGTCTGCCACTGGCGAACCATTCCCAGAACATGGTTGTTAATGACAACTTCAATAACCGGGATATTATGCCTGACAGCTGTGGCCACTTCATTCATATTCATACGGAAGCATCCGTCTCCCGCAATATTGATCACTGTTTTCTCCGGGCGTCCCATTTTTGCACCGATTGCCGCGCCGAGACCATATCCCATGGTACCAAGTCCGCCGGATGTCAGCAAAGTATGCGGCTCTTTATATTTATAATACTGTGCTGCCCACATCTGATGCTGTCCTACATCTGTTACAATGATAGCATCTCCGTCAGTAACCTTATAAATTTCTTCCACTACAGCCGGGCCTGTGAGATGATCGTGATCATATTTAAGCGGATATTTTTCATTCATCTCTTTGATATTTTCAAGCCACTCATCATGATTATGATCTTCAATCATCGGATTCAGGCGTTTGAGCACTTCACGGATATCTCCCTGAATACTGCAGTCGACCCGTACATTTTTATTAATTTCTGCCGGATCAATATCAATATGAATAATCTTTGCTTTTTTTGCAAAACGTTTTGGATTTCCAAGCACACGATCACTGAATCTTGTTCCGATGGCGATCAGAAGATCGCACTGGGTAATTCCCAGGTTAGAGCATTTTGTTCCATGCATGCCTACCATACCGGTATAAAACTCACTGTGTCCGTCAAAGGCTCCTTTTCCCATCAGAGAATCTCCAACCGGCGCGTGTACTTTATCCACAAATTCCTTTAACTCCGCAGATGCATCGGACAGAACCGCACCGCCTCCGACAAACACGAAAGGCCGTTTGCAATGGTTTATAAGCCGCACTGCTTCCTGAAGATCAGCTTCATAAATATAATCTGTCTGACGTTCAATCGGTTCAGGATCCACTTTATGATAATCAGCCATTGCAGCCGTTACGTCTTTCGGAATATCCACAAGAACCGGTCCTGGTCTTCCCTCCTTTGCAATACGGAAAGCATTGCGGATCGTATCTGCCAGTTTATTAACATCCTTCACAATATAATTATGCTTTGTGATCGGCATCGTTACACCGGCAATATCAATTTCCTGGAAACTGTCCCGCCCCAGAAGCGGAACACCTACATTTGCAGTGATTGCTACGATCGGTATGGAATCCATATAGGCAGTCGCTATACCAGTTACAAGATTTGTTGCTCCCGGTCCGCTGGTAGCAAGGCACACACCGACTTTTCCGGTTGCTCTCGCATATCCATCAGCAGCATGAGAGGCTCCCTGCTCATGGGATGTAAGAATATGGGTAATTTCATCGCTGTGCTTATATAATTCATCATAAATATTCAAAATGGCTCCGCCCGGATACCCGAAAATGGTATCCACGCCCTGCTCTTTCAGACATTCTATCACAATTTGTGAACCGTTTAATTTCATATTTACCTCCTCAAACTTTCCCTGCAGCTTACAGTTCCAAAACGGCGCCGCGATTTCCAGATGTAACCATTTTCGCGTAACGTGCCAGATATCCCGTTGTCACCTTCGGTTCTCTTGGCTGCCATTTAGCTTTTCTTGCCGCAAGCTCTTCATCCGAAATAACAAAATCCAGTTTATTCTCCGGAATATTAATCTTAATAATATCGCCTTCCTCAACCAGTGCGATCGGTCCGCCAACTGCCGCTTCCGGTGATACATGGCCGATGGAAGCTCCCCTGGAGGCTCCGCTGAAACGCCCGTCTGTAATCAGCGCCACAGAAGACCCCAGTCCCATACCTGCAATTGCAGATGTCGGGTTCAACATTTCACGCATACCAGGGCCGCCTTTCGGACCTTCGTAACGAATAACGACAACATCTCCTGCAACAATCCTGCCGCTTTTGATGGCTTCAATCGCATCTTCTTCACAGTCAAATACTCTTGCCGGACCTTCATGGACCATCATTTCCGGAACAACTGCAGAACGTTTTACCACACCGGAATCCGGAGCAAGATTACCTTTCAGAACAGCGATACCGCCAGTCTGGCTGTACGGATTATCAATTGGGCGGATAACTTCCGGATTTAAATTGACGCATCCGCTGATGTTTTCTTTTATTGTCTTACCTGTAACAGTAATCAGATCTGTGTTCAACAGACCTTTCTTATCCAATTCGTTCATGACTGCATATACACCTCCGGCAGCATTTAAGTCTTCCATATAAGTCGGACCTGCCGGTGCCAGATGACACAGATTTGGAGTCCTTGCGCTGATTTCATTTGCAATATCCACATTCAGTTCAACGCCGGCCTCATGAGCGATTGCCGGAAGATGAAGCATACTGTTCGTCGAACATCCAAGTGCCATATCTACAGTAAGTGCATTTCTGAAAGCCGCCTCTGTCATAATGTCTCTTGGACGAATATTTTTTTCAACAAGTTCTACAATCTTCATACCTGCATGTTTTGCAAGTTTGATTCTCTCAGAGTAAACAGCCGGAATTGTACCGTTTCCGCGCAGTCCCATACCAAGTGCCTCTGTCAGACAGTTCATACTGTTTGCTGTGTACATACCGGAACAGGAACCACATGTCGGACATACATTGCATTCAAACTCGTGTACATCCTCTTCCGTCATAGTCCCTGCAGCATAAGAACCCACAGCCTCAAACATACTGGAAAGACTGCGTTTCTGTCCTTTTACATGACCAGCCATCATAGGACCGCCGCTTACAAAAATAGTCGGAATATTCAGTCTGGCTGCTGCCATCAAAAGTCCAGGTACATTTTTATCACAGTTCGGGATGCAGACAAGAGCATCAAACTGATGAGCCATTGCCATACATTCCGTAGAGTCTGCAATCAAATCTCTTGTCACCAGAGAATATTTCATTCCCACATGCCCCATCGCTATACCGTCACAGACTGCAATGGCAGGAAACTCTCTCGGCACACCGCCCGCAAGAGCAACTCCCATTTTAACGGCTTCCGTGATCTTATCCAGGTTCATATGTCCCGGAACAATTTCGTTATATGAATTGACAATACCGATTAACGGCTTATCCATTTCTTCCTCAGTCAGTCCCAATGCATTAAACAGAGATCTGTGAGGTGCCTGCTGCATTCCTTTTTTTACCGCATCACTTCTCATAATTTCCTCCTTCTTGCGCATGTTTTCAGCGCATAATGGTATACCCTCCGGGTATTTCCTCCTTCTTGCGCATGTTTTCAGCGCATTATGGTATACCTGTATTTCTTCTATACCCGCTGTGCGATCAGATCGCCCATTTCTCTGCATCCGACTTTTTTGCAGCCCTCTGACATGATATCGCCTGTGCGGTATCCATCTTTCAGCACCTGTTTCACCGCATTTTCAATGGCATCTGCCGCTTCGTCAAGATCAAGTGAAAACCTGAGCATCATAGCGGCTGAAAGAATCGTTGCAATCGGATTTGCAATATCCATACCCGCAATATCCGGAGCAGAGCCATGGCTTGGTTCATAAAGTCCGAATTTTGTCTCATTCAGGCTGGCAGATGAAAGCATTCCGATAGACCCGGTCACCATGCTGGCCTCGTCAGAAAGAATATCGCCAAACATATTCTCTGTAAGAATGACATCAAACTGTTTCGGATCTCTCACAAGCTGCATTGCACAGTTGTCAACCAGCATATGGGAAAGCTCCACATCCGGATAATCCTTTGCCACTTCTTCTACAACGGCCCTCCACAGACGGGAGGAATCCAGAACATTGGCTTTATCTACGCTGGTAACTTTCTTTCTTCTTTTTCTTGCAATATCAAATCCTCTTTTAGCAATTCTGCGGATTTCATTTTCGTCATATGTAAGGGTATCAATTGCTTTTCTGATACCGTTTTCTTCTACCGTTTTTCTTTCACCGAAGTAAAGTCCGCCTGTAAGCTCACGCATGATCATCATATCAAATCCGTCGCCGATAATATCATCTCTGAGGGGGCACGCCTCTTTCAGTTCCTCATAAAGATATGCCGGGCGCAGATTTGCAAACAGATTCAGCTCTTTCCTGATCTTTAACAGTCCGGCTTCCGGTCTTTTGGATGGTTCCAGTTTATACCACGGAGAAGTTCTGGCATCTCCGCCAATAGATCCCATCAAAACAGCATCACTTGCTTTTGCTGCAGCAATTGTCTCATCTGTCAGCGGAATGCCGTGTACATCAATGGATGCTCCGCCCATAAGCAGCTTTTCATACTCCAGAGTAAAACCATATTTTTCCCCTGCCTTATCAAGAACTTTTACAGCCTCTTTTACAATTTCCGGTCCGATTCCATCTCCAGGAATCAATGCAATTTTATAATTCATATCCTGTCCCTCTTTTGCTAAACGAGGGACACAGCGTAAAAACGCTATGTCCCCTCTTTATTTTCCAGTTCAGCTGTGATTATTCTGCGTCTGCCTTTTCAACTTCTGCAATGGCAGATTTCCTCATCGGAATTCTACAATTTTTATTGCTTCCGAATTCAACAATCACATCTTCATCTGTAATGTCAATCACAACACCATAAAAACCGCTTGTTGTAACAATCGTATCTCCTACCGCAAGATCTGCCAGCATGGCAGTCACTCTCTTCTGCTCTTTTTTCTGCGGGCGAATCGCCATAAAATACATCATAGCACCGATGATCACCACATAAAATAACAATAATGCCATTCCGCCGCCTGCTCCGCCGGAAGCTGCTGCATCACCTGATAATAAAAAATTCATCTCAAATTCCTCCATTTTTCGTTCTCAAATACATAACATATACATAATACACAAAAACCTGCAATTCATCAAGAGGTTTTTTCCATTTGGGATAATTTCTGTTCTTTAAATTCTTTATAGCATCCGGCATCCAGTGCATTACGTATTTCTTCCATTAAATGATTGTAGAAATACAGGTTATGAAGCACGCATAACCGCATACCCAGCATTTCCCCGGCCTTCAGCAGATGGCGGATATATGCTCTGCTGTAATGGCGACAGGCCGGGCACTGGCAGCCTTCTTCAATCGGCTTTTCATCAAGTTTGAATTTTTCATTAAACAGATTGAGTTTACCGTTTGCAGTATACACATGGCCATGACGACCGTTTCTGCCTGGGTACACGCAATCGAAAAAATCAATTCCGCGATCGACTGCCTCAAGAATATTAGCCGGTGTCCCCACTCCCATCAGATAAGTCGGCTTATTCTGCGGAAGATGCGGTACTACAGCATCCAGAATGCGGTACATCTCCTCATGAGTCTCTCCCACAGCCAACCCTCCTACAGCATATCCGTCAAGATCAAGTTTTGAAATCTCCTGCGCATGAGCAATCCGGATATCCTCATAGACGGCCCCCTGATTGATTCCAAAAAGCAATTGATGTTTATTAATCGTATCCGGAAGACTGTTAAGCCTCTCCATCTCGTTTTTGCATCGTACCAGCCATCGCGTAGTCCTCTCTACAGATGCCTGCACATATTCCCGTGAAGCCACGCTGGAAGGACATTCATCAAATGCCATTGCGATTGTGGAAGCCAGATTGGACTGAATCTGCATACTCTCCTCCGGCCCCATAAAAATCTTCCTTCCGTCCACATGAGAGTGAAAATACACTCCTTCCTCTTTGATCTTTCGGAGTCCCGCAAGGGAGAATACCTGAAATCCGCCGGAATCCGTAAGGATTGGTTTGTCCCAGACCATAAATTTGTGCAGGCCGCCCATGGCTTTTACCACATCATCTCCCGGACGCACATGAAGATGATAGGTGTTTGACAGCTCCACCTGGGTTCCTATTTCCTGCAGATCCATAGTAGAGACTGCACCCTTTATTGCTGCAGCTGTTCCAACATTCATAAATACCGGAGTCTGGATTGTTCCATGTACCGTCACAAATTCAGCCCGTTTTGCTTTTCCCTCTATCTTCTTAATTTTATACATAACAACCTCATATATTTTTTTGTCAGATGACATATTTTCCTAAGCATAAAATAAAAATACTTTTTTTGCAATAAATTTACCAAATTTTAATGAATTTGGTCGATATCTTCAACTTGCGCTTGTGCGAAAAGTGTCGTATACTGTAGGCTGAAAAATAAGGGAATACAATATTTAGTGTTTATAAAGGAGGTCTTCCTGACTTTATGAGTAGTCAAAATTTATATCGTCTTGGAATAGACATTGGTTCTACCACAGTAAAAATAGCTGTGCTGGACTCCCGAAACGAACTTCTGTTTTCCGACTATGAAAGGCATTATGCAAATATACAGGAAACACTCGCTTCCCTTTTGGAAAAAGCGGAGGCAAAACTGGGAATCATGAATGTTTCACCGGTCATCACAGGTTCCGGCGGCCTTTCACTTGCCAAACATTTGGAAGTTCCGTTTGTACAGGAAGTAATTGCTGTCTCTTCCGCCCTTTCTCACTACGCTCCTCAGACAGATGTGGCTATTGAGCTTGGCGGTGAAGATGCAAAGATCATTTATTTTGAAGGCGGCAGTGTCGAACAGCGTATGAACGGCATCTGCGCCGGCGGTACCGGTTCTTTTATTGACCAGATGGCATCTCTTCTTCAAACAGATGCCAGCGGTCTGAATGAATACGCCAAAAATTATCAGTCTCTTTATTCTATCGCGGCGCGATGCGGTGTTTTTGCAAAATCTGATATCCAGCCGCTGATCAATGAGGGGGCTACAAAAGAAGATCTGTCTGCCTCTATTTTTCAGGCAGTAGTAAACCAGACCATCAGCGGTCTTGCATGCGGAAAGCCCATACGCGGCCATGTTGCTTTTCTTGGAGGTCCGCTTCATTTTCTGTCCGAATTAAAAGCTGCTTTTATCCGCACATTGAATCTGGATGATGAGCATGCTATTACACCGGAAAACTCACATCTTTTCGCAGCTATTGGTTCCGCGCTGAACAATAGCCCGGATGTGAAAACAACTTCAGCCGCTCTGATCGAACGGCTTTCAGGAAATATCCACCTGGAATTTGAGGTTGCCCGCCTGGAGCCTCTTTTTGCAAGTCAGATAGATTATGATGAATTTAATGAACGCCAGAATCAGTACAACGTCATCACAGATGATCTGAGTACATATGAAGGATTATGTTTTCTTGGCATTGATGCAGGCTCTACTACAACAAAGGCCGCTCTTGTCGGTGAAGACGGTTCTCTGTTATATTCTTTTTACAGTAATAATAACGGAAGCCCTCTGAAAACCACCATAAGTGCAATCCAGGAGATTTATTCTCTTCTTCCGGAAAGCGCCCATATTGCCTGGTCCTGTTCCACCGGTTACGGTGAGGCGCTGATCAAAGCCGCGCTGATGCTGGATGAAGGGGAAGTTGAAACAGTTTCCCATTACTACGCCGCTGCATTCTTTGACCCGGACGTAGATTGTATTCTGGACATTGGCGGTCAGGATATGAAATGCATCAAAATCAAAAATCATACGGTTGACAGTGTGCAGCTGAACGAGGCCTGCTCCTCCGGCTGCGGTTCTTTCATTGAAACATTTGCAAAATCTCTGAATTATACGGTCAGTGATTTTGCCCACGAAGCGCTTTTTGCCGAACACCCTATTGATCTTGGAACACGCTGTACTGTATTTATGAATTCAAAAGTAAAACAGGCCCAGAAAGAAGGCGCCTCTGTTGCAGATATCTCTGCCGGACTTGCTTATTCCGTAATAAAAAATGCACTTTATAAAGTTATTAAAGTGTCAGATGCTTCTTCTTTAGGAAAGCATATTGTTGTTCAGGGCGGTACTTTCTATAATGATGCAGTCCTGCGCAGCTTCGAAAGAATTGCTGACTGTGAGGCCATTCGTCCGGATATTGCCGGTATTATGGGAGCTTTTGGGGCTGCTTTGATAGCGAGGGAACGTTATAATGGCGAACCGACCACCATGCTCACCATTGATAAGATAAACAAACTGCAGTTCACAACCCATATGGCAAAGTGCAAAGGATGTACCAACCAGTGCCGTCTGACTATCAACCGCTTTACCGGCGGCCGTCAATTTGTCAGTGGAAACCGCTGTGAACGCGGCCTTGGAAAAGAAAAAAAGAACACGGATATCCCGAATCTTTTTGCTTATAAAAATAAACTCCTCTTCTCTTATGAGTCTTTGGAGATAAACGAAGCAAAACGTGGAACAGTAGGAATCCCCCGTGTACTGAACATGTATGAAAACTACCCCTTCTGGCACAAATTTTTCACACAGCTTGGTTATCGTGTAGTTCTTTCTCCGCCGTCAAGCAGAAAAATTTATGAACTGGGTATTGAGTCCATCCCAAGCGAATCAGAATGTTATCCTGCCAAACTTGCTCACGGACACATTGAATGGCTTCTTCATCAGGGAGTACAATTTATCTTTTATCCGTGTATTCCTTATGAAAGAAATGAATTCCCTGACGCGAATAACCATTACAACTGTCCGATTGTAACTTCCTATGCGGAAAACATTAAAAATAATGTGGAAGGTCTTTGCGCAGAAAATATTGATTTCCGCAATCCGTTTATGGCATTCACCAGCCTTGAAACAGTTACCACGCAGCTTGTTAAAGCATTTCCGGAAATTCCGTCAAATGAAATTAAGGCTGCTGCTGCTGCCGGCTGGACAGAGCTTGAAAATGTGCGCCGCGCCATGTGGAAAAAGGGCGAAGAAACTATTGAGTGGCTGAAAGCAAACAACAAACATGGAATTGTTCTTGCCGGCCGCCCCTATCATATTGATAATGAAATTAATCACGGGATCCCCGAACTGATCACCTCTTATGGAATTGCCGTATTAACAGAAGACAGTGTTTCTCACTTACATCAGCCGGAGCGTCCTCTGATTGTAAGTGACCAGTGGATGTACCACAGCCGTCTGTACGCAGCGGCAAATTATGTAAAAACTACGGATTTTCTGGATCTGATCCAGTTAAATTCCTTTGGATGCGGTCTGGATGCAGTGACTACCGACCAGGTAAACGACATCCTCTCCGGTTCCGGAAAAATCTATACCTGTCTGAAAATTGACGAGGTAAATAATCTGGGAGCCGCCCGTATCCGTATCCGTTCTCTGATTGCGGCACTTCGTGTGAAAGACGAGCGCCATGAACAGCGGGCGATAAATCCGTCCAATATTAACAAAACGGTATTTACACCCGAGATGAGAAAGGATTACACGATTCTCTGTCCGCAGATGTCTCCTATCCATTTTGATCTTCTGGAGCCTGCCTTCCGCACATGTGGTTATCATATTGAACTTCTTCATAATGACGGAAAAAGCGCTGTGGACATGGGACTGAAGTATGTAAATAATGATGCCTGCTATCCTTCTTTGATAGTTGTGGGGCAGATTATGGATGCTGTCCTGTCCGGAAAATACGATTTGTCCAAAACCGCTGTTATTATGACCCAGACAGGCGGGGGATGCCGTGCTACAAACTATGTCGGCTTTATACGCAGAGCGCTGGAAAAAGCAGGACACCCGGAAATCCCTGTTATATCCTTAAATGTCAGTGGTCTCGAAAAACAGCCCGGATTTAAGATTACGCTCCCTCTGGTAACAAAAGGAATGTATGCCGTTGTCTTTGGCGATATTTTCATGCGGTGTCTGTACCGTATGCGGCCTTACGAGGTGACACCCGGCTCTGCAAACGAAATGCACCAAAAGTGGAAAAAAGAATGTATTGCTTTTCTTGAATCTTCAAATCCTACTTACCGTGGATTTACAAAACTCTGCCGCGCTATTATCCAGGATTTTGACAAACTCCCTGTCCGCGGCATTCAAAAACCCCGTGTAGGTATTGTAGGTGAAATTCTTGTCAAGTTTATGCCGGCCGCCAATAATCATCTGGTAGAACTGCTGGAATCAGAAGGTGCGGAAGCTGTGGTTCCTGACCTTCTGGACTTCCTGTTCTATTGCTTCTACAACTCTAATTTCAAAGCAAATGAACTTGGCATGAGCAAGCGAACCGCGTTCCTGTGTAATGCCGGAATTAAGTTCCTTGAATTTATACGAAGCACATCAGTTAAAGAGTTTGAAAAGAGTAAACATTTTACGGCTCCTGCCAAAATCACGGATCTGGCAAAATATGCTGAACCAATTGTCTCTCTGGGCAATCAGACCGGAGAAGGATGGTTCCTGACAGGGGAAATGATGGAACTGATACACAGCGGGGTCAATAATATCGTCTGCACCCAGCCTTTCGGATGTCTTCCGAATCACGTTGTGGGAAAAGGCGTTATTAAAGAAATCCGAAAACAATACCCTCTGTCAAACATTGTAGCTATCGATTACGACCCCGGTGCAAGTGAGGTTAATCAGCTGAACCGGATCAAGCTGATGCTCAGCACTGCGCAGAAAAATTTAAGAACGGCAAATCAGAAAAAAAAGTCTGATAATTAAAAAGGTAATAACAAAATTAAGCGCTTACGATTTAACAGATATAGAGATTGAAAATTTTGTTAATGAAGTCGATAAGACAGTCCAAGAGCAGGGCTATGATACCGCTTTCCAAAAAGCAATCAACAAAATACATGAATATCCCACTTGTGAAAAAATCTGGGAACATCGGGTACTTAAAGGTGTAACCGAGATACAGACTGCTTTAGCAAATATGCTGGAAATCGCATTACAGGAAAAACGGGAAAATGATGCAGACTTTTTCGCAGATATGTATGAAGCCGTTACCCGACAGTTTCGTTTTTCAGAGTGGATGTGCTACAATGCCCATTTGCAGCTTGCTCTTGTAAAAAAAAGATAAGAATAGAAGCCTGTCTATTCTTCAAAAAATGTTACCTGCCATGAAAAAAGAATGGAATCCGCAAGATTACCAGTTATATCGTAATGCAAATGGTAGAGGTTCTACATTTTTTTAAGTAAACTGGCAAAAACAATCACTGATGAGTTAGCAAGCAATGAGGAATAGCAGGCTTCTGCCCTATGAAACAATCGTACAGGCAACCACCGGCGAGCCGGAAGCGGTAAACCTTGTGTTGCAGCATTACAAAGGTTACATACGGTATGCCGCCCGGATAAGCGGGCAGCCAGAACGCCCCGCCGGAATTGTTCTCCCGGATGCTCAGGGAATCCGTATCAGGCAGGCTCTCGAGGACCTCCAGCGTATTCAGCGCCGCTTTTGTCTCCGTTTCGTTGCGCACTTTAATGACCGTCCTCCGGGTTTTTATCATCAGATAATCATAGCTTTTTCCTTTTCCCGGTTACTTTAAGGCTTTGCGGAGAGTCCTGGAGTCCGCCACCGTAACATATTTTCGCACCGATGCGTTATTGACCTTACCATCAATAAGAAAAAATAATTCTTACCCAATCTATCTCATGCTTATCTGATAAAACTATTTTTGCGCCATTAGAATACAGTAATGCTTTGAAATATGTACAATTAATACTATTATCGTTAAATATCACATTTCCTTCTTCAAAGTCACCTGGCACCAACTCATTCTCAACTTTTGAATATTCCTTCTTCTAATTCTATTCTCGTTCTGTTTTGCATCTCTATAATCCACCTCTTGTCTTACCGCACTAACCTTCAAAAAGGCTGCCGTTGCACCAATTGACTCAAGGATATACTCCAGCTCAATATCCGACCAATGCTCCCAGAACGGCTCCACCTGCCGCGCCGATGACGCTTCCTGCATAGGCTCCGGCCTTAATCCCGTCAGCTGTCTTCTCTGTTGTGGATGATCTGTTCCAGTCAGCAATTATTTGTCTGATACAAAATATACATTGAATGGTTTGGGATAACCACCTACACAATTTTTTATAACATGTTTTTCCCAATATGGTAAAATATAATCCGCAAAATCACTAATCAGATCATTTTTCAACTCCATTTCCTCACACAAAAGCATATCATAATTTACTACCGCCAACACATAAGCCTCGCTTTCAAGCCACTCCAAGTCCCTCATCCAGTCAAGATATGAATCAACCGGACCTGATTCATCCATCGGCAGCTTAAATTCTTTGATCATTGCTTTATAGAATTGATCCCATGTACTCAGTTCCTTTCCGTCCAAAACAACACTATAAGTATCTTGCCGTTCCTTCCAGTCTGCATATGCTTTTTCAAATTGTTCCTCATTTACATAATATATACTGTTTTTCATTTTACACCTTCTCCTATTTTATTTTTGTGAATGTATAATAATAGTTATCTGAATAATAAACAAAACCGTCAGAACTTTTAATAAATCTTTGTCTATCTCTCTTTGGGACCCAAATTTTATTGTTCACATCAAACTCTTGATAAGTTATGTTATTTCCAAATTTGTCCCATTTAAGGAAAGTGCACTGTTATCCTTCTCATTATTATCAAATTTCATCCGGCATTTTATATTCGCTTTTGCTTGCAATTGCAAGCATTGCTTATTATCATACTCGAGAATGAAAAGTTAATAAAAAAATAAAAGCAGAGACGGATTCCAGGATTGAATCCCTCAAAACCTGTCCCTGATACAATGTTGACATTTTTCTGAAAAAGTTACTGAAGATTACTGTTTTTCCCAAAAATTCCCGCCGAATACCAGATCATAATCTTCTCCACGTTTAAATACTCTCCAGCCCTCTTCACGTGCTGATATTGTAACAAAACATTCCAGTCTTAACCGGTTGGAAAAAAGGATCGTCAAATCATTCATCGGAGATAATTCAACCTGCTCCACATGGACTTCCCCAACAAAGATTGTACTGCATTTTTCATCAAAAAGATTATTTCCCTGCTGATCCCAGTCAAATTCTTCGCTCCACTCTATCGTTGTTGCCGGTTCATACATATCATTTAAACCAAGCAGTATCTCACCCTTTTCATCCCGGATTCGCCATGGACATTGTATATGCAAAGAATATTCTCTATCCTTACATTTTTCACCCTTATAATTTAATATTTCTACCTCCCTGCCAAATGTTATCCAGCACATATTACTCCATCTTCCGATTGAACCAATTTTCTTTCCCTGCAAATCTTCTAATCGCATACATCTGCCCCTCCCATTTTCATTACCTGGTCATAATCATATCGATGGCTGTCTGAAAAATTTCCTGAAAGCCATATCCTTGGCGCGAAACTACATCATGTAATTGCCGCCTTTGTTTTTCTGTCAATTGAAGCAACTTACAAACAGCCGTAATTTGTTCATTTTGATCTTTGTTATTTCTGGGCGCTTTTCCTTATATCTCTCGAAATTTTTATCTTCAAGTTGGGATCAGTCATTTTTATCGGTACTTTCATTGCACCTTCCAGTGAATTCGATTGCACTTGATGCATCGCCATCTGTTCATTTAATGAATTTGGACCAGTTCTTCCAGCAGCTCGCTCTTACGGGTCTGTCCACTGAAACCCGGCTGTCTCAGGTGGATAACTTCTTACTTAAACATTGTTAATATTAGTTCAAGGACACGGTGTAATATTTCACTAGTATCAAACATAACCTATTTCTAATTATCTAAATAATCTCTTATTAAATCTGACTCAAGTTTACATAATAGTTCATTTTCAGAAACATCTGTATAATACAAATCGCTATCTTCAAGGACTCCCTTTTCCGCATCTTGAATATTATCAGCACTCTCTATTACAAATGCAGACCAATCTTTTATATATGTCAATTTGCAATAGCATTCTTTATGCCTCATAAACTTTACGCCATTTATTATAGCAGGCTCAAATCCATTATTTATAAAAACTTCTTCCACTTTTATTAAAAATCTTTTTTTATCCATATTTTTCTTCCACTAATCAATCACATTTCCATCTAAATCAATTCTGATAGTCCCTGTTTCACCAGATGATATTTTAAAATACACCCCATGATGACTAAGATTTACTGGATGATATTGTATGATTCTATCTCCACCCCAATTTACTTTAAAACCACCGCCCTCTTCAAAAGGTATACCTTTAAAGTATAGTGCCTGTCTGATTTCCTTTCTCATCATATTCATAAGTGGTCAGCCTTCCCTTGCATCCTCCTGGAAGATGACCCAGTCCTGCTCATCGTATTCATTGCAGACCTGACGGTTCCCGGCCTTATCGTACCACTCCGCTATCCGCCCCTTTTCGTCATACACATAACGCATGCTGTTTCCCATCTCATCCGTCACTTCCACCAGGTCATTGCCCCTGTATCCGTATGGGCTTCGTCCCATAGGTACAGGCAGTGGTCGTTCATGTTACAGTCTCTGTCTAAAACTAAAATCTGTATTCCTATTTCATATATGTCTATTTAAAAATCATTGTCCTATTTTGATTAATATATCATCCATTACCTTTCTAAACTCTTTTTCTTCCCCATCATATGTCCATTCGTGCACTGAACTTTTAATTAATGCATCTTCAATTATTAATTTTAAATCTTTTTTATATTCTTTCAAAAATGAACTATCCATTTTCGATATTTGTTCAAGCATTTCTCCTTCCCATAACTCCCCGGCAAATATGTCATCCCTTAAAAATTTTATTGCAAGTGACATTGCGAGATCAGGCAGCTCTTTTTGTCGCAACATTCTCAAAACATCCGCTATCGAAATTTGGCTGACTGTTTTATCAATTAATATATTATGCCATTTTTGTAATGGATATAGCTCTTCATCAGAAACAATATATTCACAATTATATATATCTTTTATTTTTTTTTCAGACATCGTCAATTTATACCTCCATATAGGGTTGGATTTCTTAACGAACCTTATAATCCCCCTTTATTTTTTGAAGAAACCTGTATGAATCTCTCATTTCCCATACATGGTTATACAAGAAGCTTGTCACCTTCCGCCGCAGTACCTGCCGCGACTGTTCCAGTTAACATGCATGCCACTATTGTAGAAAGCTGAGGCCCGACAATCGTAGTGCCTATCTTTCCTCCAATTTTTACTGCTGGCCCTCCCGGTGTCCCTGTCAGAAATTACACAAGCAGTCCACCAGCCATACCTCCCAATGCACTTTCTGCCGGATGTTTTGGTTCTGCCAGTTCCTCAAGACCGGGGCGTACCTTTATAAATATTATGACTCCTGATCATATTTCATAAACATTTTATGTCCTCCTATTATGAAGCGAATTTTGTAATCAGATAAGTTTAAAAATAATAAATTTAATAATTAATATTAACCAAATCCTCTATTAAAAAGTTTTTATACAAATACATAATATAATCTATTTAATATTGACAATAAATTTATCTCAACCCAAACTTTTTATTTCATTGAATGTTGCACTTCTAATTTCTCCTTTTCCAAAACGTCTCCAACCATTTATATTTTTTAACGCATCCTGTGGATTTTTCCACTCTACAAGACATTCTTCACATATTATCAGGTATTCATTATTTGTAACATCCTTATCAATTTCCAATCTACCATATTCACGACAAATTGGACACTGCCCAACATAAAATATCTCTTCCAAATATATTCACCCCCCTCTTCTAATATGACGTTTTCATTCCATAATCACCAAATGATGGAAAAGCTGTCCAAACTGTTGATGTTCCTTCTTGAACAACAATCGCTACATAATTCATTTGCTGTCCCCAATTAATAAACCCCGTATTATAACCAACGTTTTGATATGGTATATTATAAATAATACCATCCGAAACTACTTTTGCACTTGCTCTATCAGCCCAGGCATCTTCAATAATTGTTTGAGCATCTCCTCTGAAAACTCCACACTGGCCTCCGTTCCGTTGCGCACTTTAATGACCGTCCCCGGGTTTTTATCATCAGATAATCATAGCTTTTTCCTTTTCCCAGCTTCTTTAAGGCTTTGCGAAGAGCCCTGGAGTCCGCCACCGTAACATATTTTCTCACCGGTGCGGTATTGACCGTACGGTAGCTGCCTGTCCTGTAAGTGCTGCTGTTGTATGTACCGGCATAGTTGACAGTGCGGTAATCCCCGGTCCGGTAATGGGTCTCACTCCGGTCATAATGGTATGTCCGGTAATTTCCTGTGCGGTATCTTCCTCCCGCCTCTCCGCCGGGATCCACATATGCAACCGGGTTGTCTATGACATACGCATAGCGGTTGATGGTCGCGGGCTGATGCATGTCCCCCGCAAGAAGATCCTGCTGGCCAAAGCGCATCATTGCAGGCTCGTACCAGCGTGCCCGCAGATACTGCATATTTGGTGCCGCATCATAATATTCTCCGTTATAGATACAGTTCTTAGAAATCCTATCTGCTATAGAAGAAATTATTCTTAATAATCAAGAAGATTTCTTTTTAGACCATATAATAAGGTCTGATCGGCCTTTAATTTAAATCTTAATATGTTATCTTCATAACTTCCTCCTATTTGTCCTGATACATAAAAATTCATACTATCTTCAAAATATATTTTTAAATATGCATCACTTTCGCAGTCTCTAATTTCAAGTTCTCCACCCAAAATTTTAATCATAGAATCTATCATTTTTATATATTCTTTAAGTTTATTTTCCTCAATACAAAAATTGCATATTCCTGAAAATCCACAAGTCCAACTTGATACTTCATAAGTGATATATCCGCCTATACAATATAATGACTGAATAGATATTCCACTGCCATTGTCTTGAAAAATCACTTTGCCATCCATACTTTCTCCTTCTAAAAATATTTATAGTTAATATCTGTTATGCAAAACGAGGAATTATCCATCTTTTTGTTTAAGCTGTTGAATAAGTAAAACAACAGGTCCGGCCTTCCCCTTCTGTAGCTTAGCGTCCGTTAAATAGTCAGCCAACTCTCATTCACAGCATTCGTTTTACATTCAACCAACTCAAACCTTGAACAAACATTTCAACGCAAATAAAGCGGAGAAAATCTATTATCTCTCTTCTGACCTGATTGCTGTATTCCCGAAAGATGACAACACTAAAATGCTGATTCAGCAGGTCGTTGCGATACTGAATACTGCATCTGCAACCATAGGAAAATGAATAATACTGTTGCCACACTACCGGAAAACGAAGAAATTTAATCAGGCTCCAGTCTCTGCATTAGCCCGGCGTCCTATGGCAGTCTTTTTTGTACTTTATATTCAACCTGTATTATAAAATTTTAAGGTTCATCAATTTCTGCTTAACTTTCTATTTGCAGACTACTATTTAAACTTAAAATCATCAAACATACCCGTTATTTTATTATAAACAAAATGTATTTCTATGCCATTTACATTATTGCTCATTTTTACCCACCCCTCTGATGCCGGCCATCTTGGATCAGTCATTATAAATGGTTTTCGCAATTGACTCATATCTGTGGCACCTTCCAGTGGATTCGATTGCACTTGATTCATCGCCATCTGTTCATTTAATGAATTTGGAATAGTTCTTCCAGTACTTCCTTTCCCCTCAATTTTAACCGGATTTCCAACTCCCTGCGGGCTGGAATTAACTTCTTATTTTTATGGAAATACTTTCATTTCCGTGTTTTTTACTCTATATTTTTTTACTGAATATATTGACTTTTCTCGCTTATATTGTTATTATAAACATATAAAAAAGAGCAATCGCCAAAAGTGGTTGGCCTAGAATAGTTTTTAGAAAACACCCTACTCGCCAAAGTATAAGGGTGTTTTCTTATATTAGTTTTACTGACTTATCAAATAAATGAAGGTCAGTAATGCGATGATGAACATCCCAAATTGCATCAAATCTTTGAAGTCAAAATGTTTTTTATTCATTCACATCACCTCCCATCTATGTAAGATGAAAGGCCGACACACCTTATACACGATTGCTCCTATGAAAATTTTACCATATTCTTCTACTTTCTTCAACATATTTCCCTATGAAATTCGCTTTACTTTTTCATTGGTTTGTGTGCTTTTTATTGCCGGCATTACATACGCTGTTTTCTTTTTCATCATGCTGTATATGATATTTACAAGCCTTTGAAGTGCTATAATAAAGTTGTAACAAGAGTGGCTAATAAGATATAATCAATATCACAAAGAAAAGAGGCATATCTATAATATACTCTATCAAATCCCTGGCAACTATCGTTTCAAATACAACGCTTAAATAATCAATTTTAATGCTCAAGCCATCTCGTTTTGCTATAATTTTCACCCCCTTTACCCGGCATTTTTTCTACATCGAAAAATTGGCAGTTTTCCTTATATTTGCGCTGTTTTTTTTGTGTATGCGTAGGGCGGTGTTACTTATGCGCCCTTACAGGCTTCTCGCTCCGCTCGAACCCACCAAGCCATCACCTACCGCACTTCGTGCCCGGCATGGCTTGCTAATAGATAATCTGTTTTGGCGTTTACATTTAATACTTAATTTTTGTTATTGAATACTACAAAAAAGGACATTTCCTGTAAAGAATACTACACACCACTGTGCGGTAAGTTCTTAACAACAAATATCCTTCCATTTTGGGGTAAAGCAACAAATTTTCTAATATTGTATTACTACTTCTTCCTTACCCTTACACTATAAAATTTATAACTCTCCTGAGGGGTAATATTAGTTTACTACTTTTATTGTGAAACTTTGCATTTAATCTCGTAAATAAATTACAATATTTTAAAACATTATTTATATATTTTTAAGCTACTTCTGATAAAAAGGTTTCTGATTTTCAACTGCATCTTGTCCAAATTTTGACTTTAAAGTTACCATATCTAATGGCTTCCCGCCTAAATATGGCTCACATATCTCTCCAACTAAAGGAAACACCTCTTTTTCATTACCACTTGTATCTAATACTAAGAGATAACTCATTTCTTGATTTCTTGCCATCCACAATAAATACGCTTTTTTTACGTCTACTATGCTTTTAAAAGCTGTCTTTAATTTTTTAACCATCTGGATAGGATAATCTTTAGGAATTCCTATCATTACGGATTCGTTCTTTTTAACTTCATATTTACGTGGATAGACATTATTAAGTATATTCTTATTTATTACAATGTTATCTCCATATGGATTTATTACAAATCCTTCATACAAAGAATCAGTTTTAACTATTATCGTCTGATAATCAGCATAAGTTAATACTAGCATTTGTTGTTTTTTTCATGTGTCCATTTTTTACTTCTTTCCAATCAGTAAATGCTATGAGAAAACGCTCTCCTTGCTGATTTTCTATACTTCTTAGAGCCATAGTACTTCCTTCTCCAACTGTAAATCGGCCCAAAATACTTTCTCTAGAATTTTTAAATTCTACTTTAGCTCGACAAAGTAATTTTGATTGAAATAATACGTCAAAAAATATATCTTCCTTTGTACCGTCCAGCCTCATTGCATGAATTGCATTAAGTAGTTCTGGATTTGTTATTGGCTGATTGATATCCATCTTTACTCACATCCTTTCGAACCATAGACTCCATCTTCAAATTTACGTACAAATCCTATAGCAGGGAAATCTGGATAATCAAACTCCCACAATACTCCACACACTTTGCATCTATACCATTTATTAGCATACCATTTCATTGCTTTCCCAGTACTATCATAACCTATGTAATGGGGTGCTTCCACAGGTATATCTTCAAATATACCCTCTGTTACCCTTTTTTCAAAAAAATCTTTCAATTCATCAAACATTCTATAAGACTTTATCTCTATCCCAATTCTTTCTTTACAATCACATTTTATCATTTAAACCACCCCGAATCTACTTTTGGAATATAAATTTGATTGCCCCCACCCGGTAACGTACCTATCACATTGCCCATGCTGTCAAATATATTCTGCGGTGCAGCTATACCTTCATAAATAACTGTTCCTTTTGGGACTATAACCTTAGAAACATTTTCTGTTGTATTTCCCCATGATGGATTCAGTGCTAAATCAAGCTGTGATTGAAGACCACCTCCTTGTGGTGTTCTAGATAGATAAGAGCCTACTTCGCCTGCTTGTCCACCATGCACTCGATACATAACTGTATCTTCTGTTAAAACTTTTTGAGTGTATGTAGCACCATTAAAAGAATTGGCAACACTTTCTTTCAATGGTCCGGGATTAACTGGTGAATACTTAATATCTTTAGCTATCCCAGCCTCACTAACTCCCTGTGCTCCTGCTGTTTCCTTCTTTGCCTGGATATCACTGTGGATTCTTACCCCTGTAGCCGTCCCCAGTATCATTGCTCCGAGGATGATCTCTGTTCCTCCATTCTCAAGCCAGTGATTGAACGCTTTCCAGGCATTGGCGTCATGCCGGTTCTTGAGGGCTTCCAGTGTCTCCCGGTCTAAAGTATACGGGTTTCTGTTCATGTTCATTGCTGCCAGTGAGTTTTCCATCCCTGTCAGCAGCGGGTTCCCCCACTCTCCCGTCTTGCTCCCTATATTGACCAGTTCTTCCAGCAGCTCGATCTTACGGGTCTGTCCGCTGAAGCCCGGCTGTCTCAGGTCGATCGTTCCCTTATCCCTGATCTCATACCTCAGCATCTTTATCGCTTCGTCACGCTTCTTTTTGTCCTGCCACCAGTGCCCGTCAAAATATCCGTTCTTCTGCTGCCAGAATAACTGGTACTCCTTCTCCCTTGCTGCCATCCCCGCATAGCTCCGGCATGCCTGGTTCAGGATCCTGTTTTTCTCCCGGATGCTCAGGGAATCCGTATCCGGCAGGCTCTCGAAGACCTCCAGCGCCTTCAGCGCCGCTTTTGTCTCCGTTTCGTTGCGCACTTTAATGACCGTCCCCCCGGGTTTTTATCATCAGATAATCATAGCTTTTTCCTTTTCCCAGTTTCTTTAAGGCTTCGCGCAGGCCCCTGGAGTCCGCCACCGTAACACATTTTCTCACCGGTGCGGTATTGACCGTACGGTAGCTGCCTGTCCTGTAAGTGCTGCTGTTGTATGTATCGGCATAGTTGACAGTGCGGTAATCCCCGGTCCGGTAATGGGTCTTACTCCGGTCATAATGGTATGTCCGGTAATTGCTGGTCCAGTGCCCCATATTCCGGTAGCTGCTGTTCCGGTAAGTTTTGATGCCGCATCATAATATTCTCCGTTAAAGTTGTAACCGCTCTTACATTTTCACTATATACTTGCTTGGAATTTCATCAGCCAACCAGACTTTTTCATTCCCATAATAAAAAATTATACCATCTTTCCATGCCTGATCAGCATCAATTTTCAATATACATGGCTTCCTGTCATGCCGCATGCCGACACTATACGCTGTTTCAACATCCTGTGACAAATGAACATATTGCCGGCCTTTAGGCAATAAACCATTTTCTTTAATTGAATCTAAAAATCTTCCGGCTGTTCCGTGATACAATACTTTAGGCGGTATTTTTTGTACTTTTATGATTCTCATTGGAATAGAGTGCCCATAATAAGCTTTTATTTTCCCGTTTAAAATCTCATGTCTTTTCTTTTCCGATTTCTCAATCATTTTCATCAAATCACTTTCAGTAACCTTTTTCCACTTCTCATCCTTATGCAAAGCATCCAATAATTGCTCTACCGGCACCCATCCTTCTTCATCCATTTCCAATTCATATTCCCATGGAGCATGACGAAGCGCATAAGATATTTCTTTACTTAGTTCCGTTAATTTATCCATTACATTCCTGCATGATGTTTATAGAAGCAAAAACAACATATTCCTTTCATTTTTCTTAATCCGTGGTTTAATACATTCAGATACTGTGGACTATTGATTTTCATTCTGTAGCTTGACTACTCAACAGGAGTGTATTGCCGCTGCCTTTATCTGAATTGCTTATTAGCCGGATGTTACCGGAGTGTTTTCAAAGTACTTATTTCTATCAAGTCTGCGATGATAATTGTTGGTGGATATCACGGTATCAGATTTTATGAAAGGGAAGCACAGCCTCATGATTTACTTAGGCATTGATATTGCAAACTCAACCATTTTGCCGCCGCGCTTTCTTCCGACGGCAATACTCATCGAGCCGTTCAAATTTACAAATAACTGTGATGGCTTCTATCTGCTGCTTTCTTATCTGGCTCCACTTGACCAGAACAGCATCATCACAGGTCTTGAGTCAACGGCACACTACAGTGACAACCTTGTTCGTTTTCTTTTAAGCAAAGATTTTAAAGTACGTGTTCTAAACCCTGTCAAGACTTCAGCCTTGCGCAAAAATAATGTACGCAGGACGAAGACTGATAAAGTCGGCACGTTTCTGATTGATTGTAACCTTAAAGGATCTGGATTACATCGAACTCAAAGAACTCGGCAGGTTCCCTCAAAAGACTGTGAAGCAGCGTACCCGTTTAAAAATACAGCTCACTTCTTACATTGATCAGGTCTTCCCGAAACTCCAGTACTTCTTTAGTCCGGTGTGCATCAAAATTCTGTCTATACCATCCTTAAGGAGTCTCCGACACCGAACGCTATCTCTTCCATGCATATGACTCATCTTGCCTATCTTCTCCAAGAGGCTTCCCACGGTCATTTTGGTAAAGATAAAGCCCGAGAATTAAGAGTTCTTGCACAGAAGTCTGTCGGTGTAAGTGACAGTTCTTTATCTATTCAAATAACTCAGACCATTGAATAGATTGAGTCATTTGACAGGCAGTTATTCCATACAGAGCCTGAAATGGCAAATATCGTCACCTGCCTGCACTCTGTAATTATGACCATTCCGGGTATTGGCTCTACCAATGGCGGAATGATACCTGGTGAAATCGGTGACATTCACCGCTTCTCTACACCAGGTAAATTACTTGCATTTGCCGGATTGGATCCGTCTGTTTATCAGTCTGGTAATTTTCAGGCCAGGAGGACACGTATGTCCAAACGAGGCTCACGTGTACTTCGTTATGTCCTCATGAATGCGGCTCATTCGATAACAAAAATAAATTTTTGCCTAATTTATGCTTGACTTTTCATAGCTGGTCTTCTCCCTGTATCATCTCTTCAATAGCATCCTTAAACCAGTCCCAAAAACAACTATATTCTTTTCTTTGCTCATATCCCGCACTGGCAAAATCATGAACAATTTGTACTTTATTACCCTTTCCAACCTCAAAACAGGCTATATCATCACAATCATCTCTTCTTGCAAAAGGTATTAAGCTTCTTTCAGCATACCTGATTTTTAATCCTTCTATTCGAATTTCTACTTCTTCCCTCGTCATCAAATACCAAAAATCTAAATTTACTAAATTCAAATCCACAATTCTCAAAAATTCTTCTGGATAATTATACCCCTCATATATTTTTTGAACATTAAATATTTCCATTTATTTTATCCTCCATTTTTTACTTTATTATTTTCATATCAAAACTTCCATACGGATTCTCATTTCTAAAAGACGCTTTTTGTTTTCCAATTCTTAACTCTATTGCCTCACCCCATGTCTTTGGAACTCCCTTTGCCGTTGAAAACCGCTTAATATAATTGCTTGGCAATGGATCATTATATGCATGCACATTCGCCTGGACACTAATCCCTACTTCTCTGGCTGCCACAACACGAGTATTATCTATTGTTGTATACATACCATCCGGCATTTTTACAACATCAATAGGTTCTCCTTTCCATCCATTTTTTTCATACTCTGTATGATATCATTTGAACCATTTACCGATGATTGGCTATATCTTATTTCATTTGGATTGATAGTTGTACTGCCACCCTAACCCGCTCCGCCACTTTCCTGTGCTCCTGCCGTTTCCTTCTTTGCCTGGATATCACTGTGGATTCTTACTCCTGTAGCTGTCCCCAATATCATCACTCTAAGGATGATCTCTGTTCCTCCATTCTCAAGCCAGTGATTGAACGATTTCCAGGCATTTGCGTCATGCCGGTTCTTGAGGGCTTCCAGTGTCTCCCGGTCTAAAGTATACGGGTTTCTGTTCATGTTCATTGCCACATTCAATATACATACATATCAAAGTCTGTTTCTACACCCAATCTGTTAAACTATTCTTACTCTTTTGCCATACAGCTCATCGGGTTATACCAGCAACTTCGTATGAAACTCTCATCATCCCGTTTGGGCTGTTTCTCCTGATAATAATTATCTCCCTGTACAATTGTACACACATTGAACGGTATCTTTCTCTCTTTAACCATTTCAAAGTATCTTGTAAAGCTAACTGTTCCACGAATGACTTCTCTGTTCATTTTTTCATAAAGCGGCAATATCATAATTGTTTTTATCGGTGACTGATTCATTAGATATCCAATCAATTGTTTCAGTTCTTCAAAATATTTTTCCGTGATAATGAATTGCGTGTGACCTCCCACATCTTCTTCCATACAATAGTCTTTCCCCACGTCAATTTCTGTTTCATCAAAATCTGTTTCTATTAAAAGGGATGTATTATAAAAATATACCTCATCCCTTATCAGGACATTATACCAGATTCCATTCATACTTGACATAATCGGACATATCTTTCTAAGCCGTATATCTCCCAGCCCCCCATTCTCCCACTCTATTTTCAGCGGACTTTTAAACGGAATTTCACTATGCTCTTTTTGTCCGATAACAAGTATCTCCAAACTATATCCCACATTCCTTCCTCCAATCACTCACTCTGTTCACAAGGCGGTGTCACAACAATAATATCATGTTCTTCATCCCATTCCTTATCCCAATCCTGATAATGAGTATGATACACCTCATCAGAATCCAGATCCGAGAATTTCCTGTGTCTCTCCCACGTTATTCTAAAGAAATTTTCCAACTTCTTAATTTCTTCTGTAGTGCATATCATAGTGATTTCTTTTAATTTAATACTTTTGTTTCCCTCTGAGCAGTATATTTCCATTAATTATTCACCTTCCATCCATGTTTTTCTAACCATTTTCTTACGTTCTTTGACGGCTTCGGTATCCCTTTACCTTTGTCATGTATTGTTCCATCGTTATTCAATGACGTTCCATCTTTAAAATGAACATGCGGTTTTTCCGCACCTCCTTCATTCTTATCATCCACTCTTTTAACATCTCTCGGAGCTTTTCCTCTTTTTATTTCCTCTTGCAATTTACTTGGCTTATCAGGATTAAAATTCTCATCTTCAACACTTTCCTCACCATTTTGATTGGATACTTTTTTCTTAGACTTATTGCCACTCTTGCTGCTTTGTGTAATCCCTTTTCCGGTAATCGTTCCTGCAATCCCTGGATATGTCAGCGCCGTGACACCCACTCCTGCCATTATGGCTATCTTTCCTGCATTATTCTTTGCCCATTTCTGTACCGCCTTATCTGCCTTGACAACCTTTTTCGCTAAAGCTTCAAGCCCCGGATTGATGCTTTTTATTTTTCCCCCTTTCTTTGCTCCGCCTAAAACATGTCTCCACAGGTCAGCATTTGACCAGTCGGCCTCATCTGTATTTTTTTTACTTCGATTGCCGAACGCACCTGAGGCTCCTGCTCCTGCTGCCCCATAAATAAAATAGTCCAACCAGTACGCATAGGCTGCGCCTATTGATGTCGGCGTTGCTGTTACGGCTGGCGGTTTGGCTGAACCCTTTTTGACCGTCTGGCCGTTTTTCTCTGAAGTACATGCCCCTTTTATCTTTGTTGTTTTATGCACCGCCGGAACCGCTTTTTCCGTTTTCTTCTTCCGGGCTGTTTTTTGTATGGTTCTTATTCTGTCGTTCTTTACTGTGGTCTTTTTACTGTTTGCAGACGTTTTCACAGTTATACGGTTTCCGGATGCCTTTTTTTGATATTTTGATTTTACCCCGGTTGTCTTCGAATTACTGTTTGCCGTTCCAGATGACCGGCCGTTTCCTCCTCCATACGTCTTCCCGCTGGACGGGGTCCTTACCGTCGTCCGCCCGGAGCTTTTCACCTTCCGTGTACTGGTTCCGGCTGACGTTTTCTTTGCGGAATATTTCCTGACGGTTGTCTTTTTCGTTCCGGAGCTTTTCTTTGCCGCCGCTTTCATTGTCTGGCTGTACGTGCTTTTTAAGTTTACACGTCTGTACTTTACACGGTTGGCGCCCGTTGTCCTGCTGTAACTGCTTCGGTTTGTACTGGTACTCGTTGTCCTCCTGGCCGGGGTTCCGGGACTGTAGCTTTTCCGTGCCAGGCTGCCAAAGGAAGGTGTATTCCGCCTGATACTGGGAAGACAGTATTCCCCGCTGGGATCTCCATAGCTTACCGGATTGTCGCACGCATAAGCATACCGGTTCAGGGACTGGGGTTCCTCTGCTTCTCCCTGCACAATGTCCTTTTGTGAGAACCTCATCTGTGCCGGGTCATACCAGCGGGCTCGCAGATAGATCATTCCCAGGTCGGCATGGTACGCCTCCCCGTTGTAGCCGTGGATGTCTGCCGTTTCCGCCTGTGTGGTTTCCTCCTCTGCAGCAGCTCCGGTCAGAAACTCTCCATAGGGATAATAACGGTATTCCTCTGCCTTGTCTCCGGTGATGTCCGCTATGATGCTGCCCCGGGCATCATAGAGATAACGGCTTGTCTTTCCCTCCGTATATGTGCCCAGTTTTCCTACTCCGTACGCATAGCTGATAGTACTGCCGTCTATTGTCTCGGACAATATCTGACAGTCTTCCATCATTACGTTATAAAGGTATTGCGTCACCCTGGCCTGTGTTTCTCCCGCTGGCGTAGTCCGTTTTTCCATAAGACTTCCGGATGGTGTATAATAAAGCTCCGTCCTGTTCCCTTCAAAGTCTGTGTAACCGCTCAGCATTCCGTCCGCGTTATAGGTATAAACGGCCTTCTTTCCATCCCGTTCTTTTTCCACAAGGTCGCCTTTCGCATTATAACGGAAAGAGGTCGTACCCTCTCCGTCCGTCTGCTCTGTAAGCTGATTGGCTTCATTGTAGACACTGACCGTCGTTGTAGTAACGCCGTCTGCACATCTTGTATGCTCTGTCATATTTCCGGCTGCGTCATACACATACTTCTCGGATACGTTTTCCGTGTCAAAACCTGTAAGCCTGTTCAGTGCATCATAGGTGTAGCGGCTCTCACTGATACCATCTTTTTCCCTGCGGGTTTCTTTGATGATATTTCCGTTTCTGTCCCTCTCATACTCTAACGTCAGTTCTTTTGTCCCGGTCACTTCGATCCGCAGGATTTCCCCAAACCCGTCATAAGTGTAAGCGATGTCCACTCCCGCGCTCTTCTCACCTGTCAGGTTTCCCGACAGATCATACGTATAGGATGTGGCAATACCCGCCTGATCTGTTACACTGACCATACGGCCGCAGTCGTCATATTCATAAGATACAGATGTCCCGTCCGGATATGTCAGAACGGCAAGCCTGCCGTTCTCATCATAAGCGTAAGACACCTTTCTGCCGTCCGGCCAGGTCACAGCTGTAACGCTCCCAAAAGCATCCACCGTAAATTCCATGCGGCCTTTTTCATCCTCACTGGCGAGCAGGTTTCCCATGGAATCCCATGTGTTTTTCCTGACAAGCTGTCCGTCACAGTGTTCTTCCAGAAGATTGCCCACCTCATCGTAGATGTAAATGCGTACACTGCCGTCTGCCTCTTTTGTCCCTGAAAGCCATCCCTCCGGTGTGTAGGAATACTCCGTCACATTTCCAAGGGCATCTTTCTCGGAAATCACGTTCCCTGCTCCGTCACAGGTATAATATGTGCTGTGTCCGAGAGCATCTGTCACCTGCTCTATCTCATCCTTCCCGTTATAGACATAGGAAAATTCTCCTCCCAGGGCGTCTGTCAGCCCCACCAGATGGCTTAGTGCATCATACCGGTAGTAAACCGTATTTCCCTGTGTATCAGTCTCCTTCGTCATCCGGCCTCCCAAGTCGTATGAAGCTGTGGAACGGCTTCCGTCCGGATAATTCACTGCGGTTACATCACCCATGCAGTTGTATTCATATCCCATGACAAATCCCTCAGGATCGGTTTCTGTTAACAGGTTTCCTATATTGTCATACGTGTACTTTGTGACAGCACCATTCTCATCCACAGATGTCACGCGGCCCAACAGGTCGTACTCATAGTAAATCTCCGACTCATCTGTCAATTCCAGAATCAGATTTCCACATTCATCATAAAAATACTCTGTCCGGGAACCATCTCTCTCTTCCAGTAATTCAAGACGGCCCAGTGCATCATAACTGTAAAAATCTGATGTCCCATCAGGATAGCATGTCTCTTTCACCCGGCCATAGATATCGTAAATGAACTCTATGGAATCTCCCGCCGCATCCGTCAATTTGGAGATATTGCCCCGCAGATCATATTCATAAGAGATTTCTCCGCCATTCATGCTCTGGCTGACAAGTCTGCCGCCGTCATCATAACAGTATTCCTTTCGCCCACCCGTGGGGTCTGTTTCTGCTGTCAGAAGACCTCCTGCATTGTACTCGAATTTTTCTTCGATATCCGGCATTTTGGTTCTCAAAAGATTGCCTGCCGGATCGTAGTCCATATTCGCTGTCCGTCCCAGAGCATCTGTCATCTGTACCAGATTTCCTGCTGCATCATAGACACAGGTGTTAGTCCCTCCCATGGCATCTGTCTCTGTCAACAGATTTCCATTCCTGTCGTAAGTGAAACGATTCTTTCCTCCATCTGCAAATGTAGTCTCTACCAGGTTCCCATCTGTGTCATACCGGAACAGAGTTTCATTGCCCGCGGCATCAATTTCTTTTACCGGCTGGTCATTACCGTCATATTCCCATGTAGTTACATTTCCAAGGGCATCCGTTTCCGATATCAGATTTCCTACACTGTCGTAAGTATATTCCGTCACCGCTCCTCTGGCATCTTTTTCATAAGAAATATTCCCCATACAGTCATAGGCATATTCCGTTGTGTTACCCATGGCATCTGTCAAAAACAATAAATTATTGTTTTCATTATAATTATAACTTGTTATTCCTCCCAGCGCATCGATTATTTTTATAAGATTTCCTGCCGCGTCATACTCATAATATTCACTGCTGCCATCTCCATAAGTCTGGCTTGCCAGACGGTTTCGGTTATCATAAGTTCTGGCGTAAACCAGTTCACCATTCTGATAATTTGCTGTAACATTGCCCTCTGCATCATATTCAAAAGTATTTTCCTCACCGTCAATATCTGTGCTCTTTATGAGAAGTCCGCTGCTTTCGTCGTACTCATAACTTGCCCTGGCGCCGTTTGGCAGTACCATTTCCGTCATCAGATCATCGGTATTGTATTTATAAGTAGTGGTATTTCCAAGGGCATCCGTTTCTGTCAGCATATTTCCGTTGGCATCATAAGTATATCGTGTAACATTGCCGTTACAATCTGTTTCTGACAGAATATCCCCATTGGGAGAATATTCTTTTTCTTCTGAGGAACCGTCAGCAAATATTGTTTTAATGCAGTTGGACAGCACATCATATTCATACGTAACAGTCTGTCCCAGAGGATTTGTTTCTTTAACCAGATTTCCCAATACATCATACTCATACGATATGGATGTGCCATCCGGATAGTTCTCCCGGACACAGTTTCCTGATTTATCATATTCATATGTATTTACGCCGCCGTCTGCCGCAATTTCTTTTATCAGATTTCCGGCATCATCATATTCACAGGCAGTCACATTTCCAAGGGCGTCCGTTATTGATGTTATCTGACTGTCTCTATATGTATATGTAATGGTATTTCCGAGTGTATCTGTTTGTGATGTGATATTTCCCTCTGCATCATAAACATAGCTCTCCTGTGCACCGTCTGCATAAACAATTTTAATCAGACGATTATCAGAATCATATTCATATGTGGTTTTATTACCGTTTCCGTCTGTCTCGCTCAGCAGATTTCCATTCTCATCATATTCACTGAACCTGTTTGTGCCGTCCGGCAGTATCGTGCCTGTCTGATTTCCGTTCTCATCATATTCATAAGTCGTCAGCCGTCCTTCTGCATCCAGAATCCCCGAAAGATTTCCTGCATCATCATAGGTATAGGAAATTTCTCCGCCGTTTCCGTCCACTTCTTTTACGGTACGCTTTCGGCTGTCAAACCATACCTCACACTTTACGCCCTCCGCATCCGTTGTGACGGTGTGGTCTTCAAAGTATTCCAGTGTATATCTGCCTTCCCTTGCATCCTCCTGGAAGATGACCCGGTCCTGCTCATCGTACTCATTGCGGACCTGACGGTTCCCGGCCTTATCGTACCACTCCGTCATCCGCCCCTTTTCGTCATACACATAACGCACGCTGTTTCCCAGCTCATCCGTCACTTCCACCAGGTCATTGCCGCTGTATCCATAGCTCACCGCGGCCCCGCCCGGCCAGGTCAGCCGGGTGATGTGCCCCTTCTCATCCGTCCGGACTTCAATGGTCCTTCCGTCCGCAAGACGCACTTCACTTAGGACCTTCCTTCCGTCCCTGATAAGCTCTGTCCTGCGGCCTTTCTCCGTGATGTTCTTTAAAAGTCCGTCCTTCCCGAATCCGTAGATTTTCCCCTCCGGGGATGTGACCTCATACCCGTCCGGGGTCTTTTCCAGCACACAGCCATCCGATGTACTGGTCTGGTATCCCTGTCCCGAAGGAGTATACAGGATCAGAGCCCCATCCGCTTTCCGGTATCCTGTGGTCCCGTCCTGATAGACTTGCAGATACTGGCTGTATTCGCTGGACCACCGTGCCCCGAACGGCCCGTCCGTATCCTCCGACCGGGCGTTGTATATCCTTGTAAGGTCAAAGGATGTGCCGTCCGCACATTCCAGCAGGCCGTCCCTGGCCTCCAGCAGGAAGTTCCCGGTGTTAAAATTCACAGGCTCAAAACCCAGCGCGCAGTGTCTGCTCTTTCCCAGAAGGGACTGGTCCAGTGCCCGCTCTGCCGAGGGCGGATCCTCCTTTAAGGAGAACGTCCGGTCCCCTCCGTACAGGGAGGACAGGGCCTCATCCTGGGCCGTCTCTTCCAGCCGGATGTTCACCGGCCTTTTTACCGGGGTCGCTTCCTCCTTTTCTTCCGGTTCCTCTTCTGCAGGAAGGTTCATTTTCAGAAGAGACGCTTCTGCCGCGCTGCTTTCCCTGATGGCATATTCCGCCTCGGGGACTTCCCGGTACTTTCTCACCTTGCTGACGCTGTACGATGCGTCTTTCTGATAGTCTTCGTCTGTATGGATGCAGTTTTCCGATGTCCCGACCGGTTCCCCGTTCCGGTATATCCGATACAGGGTCTCATACTCTGCCGTTCCGTCCTCTTCCTGTGTATCACTCCACTTCAGCTCATACCTCTGCTCTTCAAAATCGCCGTAATCCCATGCCGTTATCTGCCTGGGTGGGAATACCAGTTGTGCCCGCACAGTATATGCGCCTGCCGTATATCCCTGCAAATGCCAGCCTGCCAGATCACTCTCTCCCGTCTCTGCCCGCAGGACAATATTCTCCGCCTGCTCCGCAAGCAGCATAGGCCGCCCTTCCTCCAGGGGGATCCAGCTCTCCTGCCCGTCTGTCGAAATGAAGTATTCCGTCCCGTCCCCTGAGGCAGCCTTCAGTTTTATGGCCGTTGTCCCTTCCGGGCACCGGATTGGCCCGCTTATGACCGTGCCGGAAGCGTGCACGTTCTCCCTTAAGAGGGTGCTGCTCCCCGCCCCCGACAGGCGCAGTTCCCCGTTTTCTCCCAGGACTGCTCCGAAAAGGGCCGCGTTCTTTCCCTCTTCCACGAACCGCGCGTCGAACCGGTTTTCTGAAAATTCCGTCTTTTTCCCGTTCAGGTACCACTGCACCGGCAGCCCGCCGGTTCCGTCAAAGGTGATCTCCGTCAGGGCCTTTGAAACGGTATGGGGTCCTCTGACGGAGATGTTCCCTGCCGTGTCCGCCAGATGTACGGAAAATACGGAGGGGTCCATCTCAATCACGCCCTGAAGGCTCAGGCGGTACAACTCCGGTTCCTCTTTTCCGTCCCCGGATGAAAAGCATGCCCGCACCTCCACACGATCTGCCGGGCGGTCGAACAGCAGGTCCTTCCCCGGACATATCTCCTGCCATTCCTGCCCGTCTGCGGAGCATTCATACCGGATGCTGCTGCTTCCCGGGGCATAATCCGTCACGTCCAGCCTTAAGGCCATCATGGGGCCTGCGGCGGACAGCTCCCCGCTTCTCCAGATGCCTCTCTCCCCGGGGGCTCCCTGTTCCCAGAGTTCTTCCATCAGCTGCTGGCCGCCGAACCCCTTTCCGTAGGACAGGCTTCCGTCAGAGAGGACTGTTATAATACTGGCCGTGTGGGTGCTTTCTTCTTCATAACATACGGCATCCACTGCCGCAGTTCCGCCGCTGAGCAAGGCTGCAGGTATGCCGTCTATGTAAAGAACGGTCTCCTGTTCCCCTTCTGCTACCTGGTATGTCCCGTATTCCCTGGCCTTTGTCATGCGCCGGGGCAGATCCAGTCCCACTTCCGCTGCAAATGGCTCCATGGAACCGCCCACACGGATAATGCGCAGGCTCTTTTCCGTCACATTCCCGGCCTCATCCTCTGCCCGCAGAGTGAGCGTTACGTTCTCCCCGTCGGGGTAATCCGCCAGGTCAATGGTCCCCGGCACCTCTGTCCCTTCTCCTTCTCCGTCTCCTTCTTCCGTCTTTTTCCAGGATGCCAGCTGTTTTTCATTCCCGCTGCTGTCCCTGGCCGTCAGCTCCCAGCCGGCGAGGTTCTCATCCTCTGCGTATCCCTCTATCTTTACCTGTCCGTCCAGGATTGCTCCGTCTGCAGGGGCTGTGATTTCTGCCTGCGGGCTTATGGTGTCCCTTTTCAGGACCGTCTCCAGTGTATCGGACACATTCCCCGCGCGGTCAAAAGCCCGCAGCAGTACTTCGTGTTCCCCCTCTGCCAACCCTTTTGCCGGGACTGTCACTTCCCCGCTTCCTTCCGTACTGTCCGCCTTTTCCCACTTGCCGTCCAGTGCGTACTCGATCCGCCCGATCCCGCTGGCGGCATCCGAAATGCCCTCCCACTTCAGCAGGAAGGTGTCTCCGGCGCTCCAGCCTTCCGGTTCCAGGCGGATGCTTCCTGCTTCCGGCGCTGTCCGGTCCATCCTTACCTTTGCCGAGGATGCCTTTCCCGTGTTCCCCACGGTGTCCGTCCCCCGCAGGGAAAGGGTATGGATGCCGTCGGAGAGCCCTGAAAAGTCCAGTGGAAGCCCGGCATACGCCTCCGCCTGCTTTCCGGTATCCTTCCAGGGACCGTTATCGAAAGCATACTCAATCTTCCCTATCCCGTACAGATCCCACATCCCGCTCCAGGACAGGATTCCTTTTTTCACCGCACTCCAGCCTTTCGGCTCCACGGATACCGTCTGCCCCTGGGGCCCGGTCCGGTCTATATAAAGATATGTTCCTTTTGCAGCCCCGGTATTTCCCTCTCCGTCCTTTCCGCGGATATATATGGTATGGGTGCCGTCCTCAAGACCGGAGACATCCACCGTATAACTCCCCGACGCCCCGTTCTGGTCTGTGTCTTTCCAGTTGGATGTCCCGTCCACGCTGAACTGAATCTTCCCTTTCCCGACTCCGTTTGTGATGGACGCGGAGGTGGTATTAAAATCCCGTATTCCATTCCATCCCACCTTTACCGCAGCCTTATTGGTTGCAGTGGAAGGAATGACCGTCACTGCCGCCGCCTGGGACGGAGAGATGCGGTCCGGCAGCACTGCACTGACAGAATCGAAGGTTCCCGGGTCGATGGCCTGCCCGTATTCGTTGCATGGGACGACGCAGAAGTAGTATTTCAGATCCTTCCCGTGGGTCCCGTTCTCCACGTTTCCATAGGAATCCGCAGGGATGCATGGCAGCTCCGCCCCAGTCCCGTCTCCGTGGAGCCGGTATCTGCCTTTTCTGATCTCTTCCGCCGTGGGCCAGATGCCCTTCCCTTTTGTGGTATATTTCGTTACGTTCCCGACCAGAAAATACTCATAGTCTTTCCCGTCAAAGATGCCTACATAATAGCCTTCCGCTCCGGCCACCCGGTTCCAGGAAAGTTCCACATACCCCGTCCCGCTGTTTGCCGCATTTCCGTATACCTTTGCCCGGATCCCGGCATCCGTGCTTTCAGGGATCTCCTTATAGGTAATGGAGAATTCCACATCCTTACTCGCCGCGGAATCGGAGGAATAAATACTTACATAATTGTTCCTTTTCTTTTCGGCCTTTATGGCAAAACCACAGTTCTCCTTCTGGGCAAGGCAGTTGAACCACTCCGACACGATGCTCTTGATGTCAACGGTGTTCCAGCCTTTTTTGAAGGACACATCCACATATGGAGCTGCGGAAAGGTCCGGCTGGTTTTTCCCCGTGATACTCTGGCTGGTCCAGCTTCCCTTCACCAGGTACAGGCCGTAGGCCGTGTCCTCCCCTTCCACCGTGCCTGCATTGAGCCGTACGCTGGCGCTCTGGATGATTACCTTTGATGCGATATTTTTCAGGCTTTCCGGCAGCGCGGGGCGGATGAAGGCGGTATAGTTTATCCCGCCTTTGTTCCCTGCCAGCAGGGTGGATTTCCCGTAATCAAAGTTGTTGCCCGCCTGACCTGCGTCTCCCACGTAATTGTCTTCGATCTTTAAGGTGCCTGTGATCGTTATGGTGGGATCCAGCACCACCGGCCAGGTGCGTCCCTCATCCGCCAGCCACCCATCATCCGGTACATAGGACAGGAGGTAATCACTCCCGCCCAGATGTTCCATCGCAACGGTGATGTCCCGGCTCTGCCTTCCCGCCGCATCGTACATGTACGGTGCATCAATGGTAAAAAGAGCCTCTCCCTCCCCGTTCACAAGCTTAAAGGCGTTCCCTTCCCGCACCGGGGACAAGCCGTCAAGGGAGAACCGGTATTCCACCCTGCGCTCCTTTCGGTATCCGTACATCACCATTTCTTCCTTAATTCCGTTTTCCAGCTCCCGGTACCGGATCTCGGAATCCGGGATTTCCGGGGCAGGCCCTTCCGTTTCCGTTTCCGGTTCCGTGTCCGTTTCTGATTCCGTGCCAGTTTCTGATTCTGTATCTGAAACCGTTTCCGGTTCTGTGTCCGCAGCGGTTTCCGTATCAGCGGCAGCTTCTGGCCCCGCAGCGGTTGCCGGTTCTGTATCTGTTCCCTCTCCGGTCTCAGCTGCAGTCTCCTCCCCTTCGGTGTCCCAGCTGTCGGATGGGCCTTCTGTCATCTGCCCGGCCTCTGTTTCCGGCTGCCCTGTTTCGGGGGCCTGCTCCTGTCCCTGTGTCTCTTCCGCATCCGGAGCGCCGGTCTCCTGCGCCGTCTCCGCCGGAGCAGCTTCTTCCGGCTGCGTGTTTTCCTGCGGCGGCTGCGGGGCCGCTCCTGCCGGCTGTGGGCATTCTTCTGCTGCCCGGGTCTCTGCATCTCCTTCCGCAGCCGCCAGATGGACCTCCGTCTGCACTGCCGCGGTCCCGGCTGTCTCCGGGACCGCCTCCTCCCCATCCTGCGCGGGAGCAGCCGTCTCCTGCTCCGCCTCAAAGATTTCGGGGGTAAAGACCAGCCCTGTGCCGCCGTACTCCATGGTGACCTCTGCGTCTTCCCCGGTCCCGGAAACCTCCATCTCAAGCTGCGGGGCCGTTTCTGTCTGCGACTCTTCCCCTTCCGCCGAAAGCTCCGGCCCCTCTGCCGCCTCCATCCATACTTCGGGTGACGGGGATTTCCTGCTGCCTGCCGCTCCGGTCGAATTCCCCTCCTCCCCCGATGACCCTTCCAGCTGGGCATGGAAGGTGACCGTCTTTGTTCCGTCCACGTTGGAGCGCAGGGTGAATTCTTCAGTTTCTGTTACCGTCTGTTCCTCTGTCTGCGCTGCTGTCAGCAGGCACGGCTGGATGGCAAGGAGCAGTGCCATCCCGGCGCTTAATAATCTTTTTCTCGTTTTGTTCATTTTTCCCATACCCTCTTATTATTTTTATTAATATTTAAATATTTTTTATTCTATTTTAACAAGATATGGGAATTATTTCAATTGTTTAGTGAATAAAAATAAAACTTAAATAAGAGGCAGGTAAAATAATTACCTGCCCTGTCTGGTTCAAGATATTCATTAATCACTGTCAAGTATTGACCTGAGTTCTTCTATCATTTCTTCATCCTTCAATCGGAATTTCACTTCCACCCGCCTGGATGCATCCGCATCTTCGTTTCCATCCTCATCAAGAATCGGATTGCTGCTCGAATGACCGTTTACTGTCAGCTTATTTCGCAGGCTTTCCTGATTTTCCCCGCTCAAAAAGCTCTGGGAAAGATTTAACAGATATTCCGCAACGGCAAGGGATCGTCTCTGGGAAAGTTCCAGATTATACTCATATCCGCCGCTGCTGTCCGTGTATCCGTCAATGATAATTTCTGCTACGTAAGGGAAATATTCTTCCTGAAGCAATACATTGCAATAGGTCGGAAGTACCGTTCCCAGAACCATCTGTCCTTCTTCTGTAAGCTCCGTTTCATCATAGGCAAACAATACACTGGAATCCATCACAAGAGATCCGTTAGATGCATCAATTGCCACATTTACATTATTATTGGCAAATTCCTGCCTCAGCGCTTCTATTACATCGGCTTTTACGCCAATGATCTTATCGATTCTTGCCTGCTGGTCTGCCAGCTGAGTCGTCTTTTCATCCAGCGCGCTTTGCTGACTGGCCAGTGTGACACTCTGGGCATCCAGCTTCTCCTGCTGTGCTGCCAGTTTTGCTGCCAGTTCGTCCAGCTGCTTCTTCTGGGCAGCCAGCAGTTCATCCTGTGTTGCCAGCTGCTCATCCTGAGCTGACAGCTGATTCTGCTGGTTTTCTACAATATTTTTCTGGCTCATAATCTCTTTTGTATATTCTTCCTGCAGAAAAAGCTTCTCATCCCGCTCTTTAATGCTCTGTTCATAATTAATCTGCGATTGAAACAATGTCACACACATGATAAGCACGAACAAAAGCAATACACCTGCCATCATGTCTGAATAAGAACGCCAGACATTAAAGTCACTGTTCTCTTTTTCTCTATGTTTACGCATATCTTCTCTCCTGAAAAAACTTATCGGAAAAATCCTCTGCTCTTCTTGCTTCTGCTCTCTTCTTTCATATAGGAAACCATCGTCTCAAGAAGTTCCTCCTGACGGGCTCCCTGCTCCTCCAGTGTTTTCTGTATCTGCATCAGCATATCGCGGTTGCTGTTATTGACTGCCATCTTACGGATATTGGTTCTGTGCGTCTCATCCGGGGAGGTCACAATATTGTAAAGCAGGTTCTGAACCTGCTCCATCGTCTGGGCTGTCAGCTTCTGATATTGTACAAACTCCTGCATGCGCTGGTTGTAGCTTTCCACCAGACGCTCGTTTGCCTCATAGAGATTGCTGTTATGCTGGCTGGCAGCAGCAAACCCCTCTACGCCGGCACTTGCGGCACTGACATATCTTTGCATAGCCTGATTGCAGGCAACCCAGAACTTTGCCGAACTCTGCTGTGCATCCTGCAGATAGTCCACAACCTGACGGTAATTTTGCTCCAGTCCTTCTGAATATTTCTGATACGTATCTACTGTCTGCTGGGTGCTGGTAAGGTATTCCTTATGCATAGCTCCCATTTCACGAACGGCTGACCGCATACTGGTATCTTCGCGCTCAAATGATTTGTGCAGTTCTTCTGCCATATCATTATACAGACTTTTCGTCTTTTCCGTCATATCGATCTGAGCAGCAGTCATCTCTTCCAGAGCCTGATTGAAATTGTTAAACTGAAGCTGAAAGGATGAGCGCATTTTTACGAGAAAATCATCCAGAAGGCCCTGCATCATTTCCTCCTGGCCCTTGGCCATGGTCTCCGTCAATATATCCATAGACTGATTCATTTTACGGAAAGAAGGCGTAATGACTCTCTCAAAACTTGTTGCAAGATGTTCAGAAAACTGTTCCGTCATTTTCTCAATAGCAGCCGTCTGTGTTTCCTGATAATTTACCATGATATTTCTGGCTTCCGCTTCCGCAGAAGGGATCACATAACGATGGAATTTATCCAAAAACTGTCTGAGACTTTCCATCAGGTCGCCATATGCAGTTTTTGTTCCATATGCAAATACCAGTGAAAGAGAAAGACCATAAATTGATGTTAAAAACGCTACCTTGATACCATTCACAAGGGAAGATACAGACGCTGTCATCGCTTCATAGTTGGAAGGTTCAAAATTCTTAAGGCCAAACACAAGACCAATGAATGTGCCCAAAATACCAAGGCTCGTAAGAACATCCGGTATCAGTTCAAGAAGACGTTTACGGATGATACCATCCACTTCTCCTGAATTGATATAGTCCTCTATATCACCGATTCCGCTCTGGCTCTTTTTAATAAAATTCGTAAATTCCCCATATCGTTCATCCAGTTCTTCCTGATTAAAAAGGTTCTCCGGAAGTGCGGGCGTTTCTCCTTCTGCAGCATCAATACCGTCAAATGTATTTTCAATATCATCACCTGCCCGGCCAAGCGCCTGCTCAAGGCTGCTCATTTTTCCGTGTCCGGCTATCATACCGGCGATACATAATATGACCATCACTGCCAGAAAAGCCAGATTGTATATTGTTGTATCCAGTGAATTCTGTCCCACAAATATAGTCAATGCTGCACATCCGGCAGCCACCAGAAACAGCAGCAGTTTGTCAAAAACTTTTCTCACTTCTTTTTCCCCCTTTGTAGCTTCTATATATTCTCTATCTGCCAGTCAATCGGCTCCAGGCCGTTTTGTTTCAGATATTTGTTTGTCCTGCTGAATGGCCTGCTTCCAAAAAATCCTCTGTACGCAGACAATGGACTTGGATGCGGCGCTTCCAGAATCAGATGCTTCGGGTTATTCAGCATGGCCTTTTTCATTTGTGCGGGCTTCCCCCACAAAATAAATACCATTGGCCTGTCCTGCTGATTTAAAATCCTGATGGCAGCATCCGTAAATTCCTCCCATCCGATCCCTCTGTGTGAGTTCGCCTGATGTGCTCTCACCGTAAGTACTGTATTTAAAAGAAGCACTCCCTGTTTTGCCCATTTTGTCAGATATCCGTTATTGGGAATATAGCATCCGCAGTCATCCTGCAATTCTTTGTAAATATTTACAAGAGACGGCGGTATTTCCACATCCGGCTTGACCGAAAAGCAAAGTCCGTGGGCCTGTCCGTCTCCATGATAAGGGTCCTGCCCCAGTATTACCACTTTCACTTTTTCAAGCGGCGTAAATGCAAATGCATTAAAAATATCATCTGCCGGCGGAAATATTAAATGAGTCCGATATTCCTCATTTACTTTCTGATACAGTTTTTTATAATATGGTTTGGAAAACTCCGGCTTAAGCGGAGCAAGCCAGTCATTTGAAATCGGCGGCATAATCCATCCTCCCTATAATCTCACAGAAACACCTTTTTCTCTCAAATATTTCTTAACTTCCATAATTTCCAGTTCCTTATAATGAAACAGGGATGCGGCAAGAGCCGCATCTGCCTGCCCTGCCGTCAACGCATCATAAAAATGTTCCATTGTTCCGGCCCCTCCGGAAGCGATCACAGGTACCGATACTACTTCTGAGATGGCCCGTGTCAGTTCCAGATCATATCCGGCTTTTGTGCCGTCACAGTCCATGCTGGTCAGAAGGATTTCTCCTGCTCCCATGTGGCAGACCTTTTCAGCCCACTCTAGCGCATCGATCCCAACGTCAACCCTGCCGCCATTTTTATAAATATTCCATCCGCTTCCATCTTCTCTTTTTCTGGCATCAATGGCTACGACTACACATTGACTTCCAAATTTATCAGCTGCCTCACTGATCAGCTCCGGTCTGTTTATTGCGGAAGAATTAATCGATATTTTATCTGCGCCTTCTCTTAAGAGTACTTTAAAATCATCTACCGTGCGGATTCCCCCGCCCACAGTAAACGGAATAAAGACTTTTTCAGCCACTTTGCGCACCATATCCACTACGGTATTTCTGGCATCTGATGATGCTGTGATATCTAAAAAAACAAGTTCATCCGCGCCGGCTTTGTCATAAGCTGCAGCAATTTCCACCGGATCACCGGCATCGCGCAGATTCACAAAATTTATACCTTTTACCACACGTCCGCCATGTACGTCCAGACAGGGAATGATTCTCTTTGTAAACATTATCCTTCCTCCCCGATCATAGCAAAATTTCTTAAGATTGCAAGTCCGGTTTCCCCGCTTTTCTCCGGATGGAACTGACATGCAAATACATTGTCTTTCTCCACAGATGCATGGATATGCACGCCATATTCAGTGGATGCCGTCACGATATCCGGATTTTCAGCCTTAAGATAGTACGAATGGACAAAATACACATAGGACTGCTCCGGTATTCCTGCAAAAATCCTGCCTTTTGTCTCATACTCCAGGGAATTCCACCCTATATGGGGCACTTTCAGACCACGGTCCTCCGGAATTTTCAGTATCTTTCCTTTTAATATTCCAAGTCCCTTTACTCCCGGACTCTCATCGCTTTCTTCAAACAGGAGCTGCAGGCCAAGACAGATTCCAAGAAACGGATTTCCTTCACAGGCTGTCTCTTTAATGATCTCTACAAGTTTAAATTCTTCCAGTTTTCTCATCGCATCTCCAAATGCTCCAACTCCCGGAAGAATTACTTTATCCGCCCGTCTGATTTCTTCTATATCTCTGGTAATCACCGATTCCTGCCCTAAAAACTGCAGAGCTTTATATACACTTTTCAAATTTCCTGCATCATAATCAATGATTGCTATCATATGTCCATACCTCCCACAAACAGGCGCTTTTTGTGAATTTATAACAATTCCTTTTAAATATATTACGTCTGTTTCGTTACGTTTCATCATATTTCATTACATCTCATTCGACAACATAATTCGTAAATAATTCGCATGGATATATTTTTACGAATTAGCTGATTGAGCTTGCTACTGCGTTGATTTCTGCCAATTGGCTTTCAGCAGGTTTCACATCCACATAGTGATTCATTGTTGTTCTTACATTGCCATGTCCCAAAATAGACTGTAATGTTTTCAGCGGAAGCCCCTGCATATTCGTTGCAAACGTATGCCTACATATATGCGGCTCAAACTTGCGGATTGGATCTGAAGGGTTTGCCAGATTGTATCGCTTAATACAATTTTGCAGATATTCCTCAACATGCGCTCTCACTATGGTTTTCCGGCTTCTGGTGGCAAGGAATACAAATCCTTCATACGAATTTCCCCGTTCATCATAGCACACGGGTTCAATATCGCCTTTTAAATATCTGTTCCTTAGGACTGCTTCAAAGCATTCGTAAACCCCATCCGTCATCGGAACATACCGCACGCCATTAGATGTTTTGGGCTTCATGACAACATGCTTATGATTAAGACACTGTAACTGTTTTTCCACCTTAATCAGATGGTTCTCCATATCTATGTTATCTATTGTCAATCCGCATAGTTCAGATACCCTCAATCCAGTCCAGAACAAAATGTATATCATCTCATAGCAATGCTTACTGTGGGAATCCGCCTGGCAGAAATCAAGGAATCTATTCATCTCATCAACTGGAATAGCCTCCATAGGTTTGCTATCTCTTCTGTCCGTTGTGATTCTCCTAAACGGATTTTTAGCGATATAATCATAATCAATAGCATACTCAAACGTGCGCTTAATTAAACTGATTTGGCTTTGTATAGATGAGCCGCGATACTTTTTCTTCATATCTGCAAGCCATTCTTCGCAATGCTCCGGTTTAATCTTTCCTATTTCCATGTAACCGAGTTTATACTGCTTCAGTGTATTCACTGTCACATTATATCCAGTTTTGGTATTATGGCTTAAATCTTTCCGGTTATATAGATGTTCAAGATATCTCTCAACCACCTCAAGCAATGTCAGTTTTGCGCCGTCTATATCAATATTGTTTACAAGAAGAGCATTTATCTCTGCTTCCTTTTCTCGTAAACTCTGACCAGATTTTTTTCCCTTTGGAACCTGGTCTGTGGGTTCTAATTTATAAGAACTCACAACACGGTTTTTTCCGAATACATCCTTATAACGATACTCATACCGTTTTGTCTTCGGATTGTAGAATTCGTTTGCCCGTAATGTTTTTCTTGATGGTTTATTTTTATTACTAGCCGTCTTGTTTGCCATTTCTCAGCCCTCCAAAAACAAAAGAGCCTCGAATGCGTCCATTGTGATTCTAGCACATTCAAGGCATTTTGTCGATATTATATCTCTTGCACTTTGTTTATATATTCTTCAAATGGTTTGCGTTTTATCTTGATCACGCGGCCGACAGTCAAATGATATACTCCATCATAATCATCACGGACAATCTCGCGTAATCTGTTTTGTCCAATTCCGAATAAACGAGACGCTTCTGTTATTGAAAGTAAAAGTTTTTCCTGCATCCAAATCACCTCCATTTCAAATATCATCATATCTTTTTCGGTCGTAACCTGGATACGGAAAAGAATCGGCAAAAACGAAGAGAAGATGTTTTTAAAGCGTACTATCAAAAAAAAATGCGGAATAACATATATTCCTACATATTACCCCGCACCATTCATAATTATTTTGTATTGGATTTTTCGACTTTATTATATTGCGTCGTACTGATTCCAAGAATAACTCCAAGGAATGTGTCGATTGCCGTAATCGTCCCGACAACCTGCTCTCCGTAAGGGAATCCCCATATGCCAGCTAAAGCGAAATATAAAGTCCCCAAAGCCGGAAGCAGATACATTGCAATCCATTTAAGAATGTCGTATGTTTTATTTGTCATATTCATGGTTATGTTCCTCCTCATACTTTGATTTGTGAATTGGCAGTTTATTTACCTCACCCATCACATGCTTTGCTGATCCATTGCCACCCATTTTTTTATAGGGTTTATAGAGATACTCATAGAGATTTTCATATTCATCGTAGGTGATATACCCTCTCTCAATGTATGACATCCCAAGATACATGATTCTGTCATGTGCGAGCCCTACAAGCATTTCTGATTTCACATCTTTTTTCTCAAGCCGCTTCGTTATATAGGCCCACAGCCCAGAAGACGCAAGAACTGAGCTGAAAACGGTAAGTAATATCTGAAACCACGGTTCCATCATCATACCTCCTGTAATATTTCTTGTGGTGACCTATCGTTTATAACCAGCTTTTTATTGACTACAGTGATTACCTTATTAAATAGGTCTTCATAAAGTGTTATTAAATTTTTCCTTTGCTGCTTTGACAATAATTTATAGAAGTCTCCCATCCAACCGCGAAACATCCCCTCAACGTTCTCATATGGGATTTCACCGTTTTCCACCTTAACGGCAAGTTTTTTCAATTTCCTTCTCATTGTTGTTACACGCTTTGGATTGATTCGTTTGATAATTTTTCCCGAGCCAGTAAGCGTGTACTTAATCTGAAGAAATTTGTATGTACCACTGATCTTGACAATCCGCGTTTTCTTTTCATTAATATGAATACCAAGCCCCTTCGCAATCGCTTTTATATTTTCCAATAAATCAATCAACTCTTCTTTCGATGGATTCATGATATACCAATCATCCATATAACGCCCGTAAAATTTTTGACTTCGTACATATTTCACGTAATTGTCAATACGATATGGATAATATATACCAATTACCTGAGATAACTGATCGCCAATATTCACAGACTTTCGCATGAACTTTTCGCCAGTCAACTTCTCCTTCGGAATCTGTCGATAGTCCAATTTGTTGAATACATCACCCATACAGGATTCATATTCTTCATCTGTCATATATGAAACGTCTATTTTAAATCCATCAAATATAAGGGTAAGAAGCCAATCAATAAATTCGTCATCATCAAATAGCTCCAATAATTCCCGTTTTGCAATTTCATGTATGATATTGTCATAAAACTTCGTGAAATCACCAAACAAAATATAACCGTCATTTCCATAGAGACGATAATATTTTCTGAGATGTACTTCGAAGCGTTTTCTCTGCATGGACATGCCACGGCCTTTTATAGAAGCACAATTATCATATATGATTTTATTTTTGACTGCTGGAAGTAATAATTCATCGCAAAGAGCATGGCGAATGATACGGTCTTTTACCGCAATACTTGTGATCGGCCTGATACGCCCCCGCTCATGCAGTTCGAATTCATCAATCGGACCATTTTTGAGGGTTCGGTTGATCAAATCATCTTGGATCTCGAAAATATACCTCAGAAAATTCAACATAAATTTCTGTGTGGATTCTTTCCATTTACTGCCTTTTACAGAGGCTTTGTAGGCCGTATAAAGATTATTGGCGTCGCAGAGAATCTCCTCGTATGTCATAATTATTCACCGTGATAGCAATATTTACCGTAGTAAATTGCGTCCGGCTTTGTCATTTATCCTTGGTGGAACGGATAACATCTCCTTCCCTGTTGGTTAGGCAGAGAATCCGGACGAACCCCATTAGAGTTCGAAGCGTTGTTGTAGTTCGCATTGCCATTGTTGTTCACATTGGCGAAGTTAGCCGAAGACACGCATTAATCAGACGTTACCCTGAAACATACGATTTGATTTTGTTGTCTCTTTGACGCCATTTCTTTATCAACTCGATTTCTCGGTCGATAGCTTTGATATATCTGCCGTAGACATTCAAGTCAACGTTAAAAACTTCTACGACATGCTGTAATTGATCGATAAGCTGGTTGCAATTTACAATTCCGGCATTCTGGTAATCTCGTCTCTTTTCATATTCATGCATGGAAGTAGGATACAAAGATTTCGCCGCCCTCAGATTACACGTCAGTAATGTAGCGATATGGTTAATCTGCGTTTTAGATTCCGTCATCAAATAACGATATTTTGCAAAGTCCTCTACAGGATCCATGCCATATGCATAACGAATTCTAACGACCTGATCAACGTCCTTTATCCCGAAGCTTCGCTGCATGAGTTCTATCAACATATTGTGCAGCTCTACTGAAAAAGTGATTGCCTCGTTTTTCGATTCTTTTCGCTTAGCCGCAAGTACGCTCATCAGAATTCCTTTCCTGTAATTTCTGTAAACTCTTCTTCAGTAATCCAGCTCATCTTTACAGCGTTACGGACGCGAATTTCATTCCATACTTTCAGCATATAAAAACGCTTTACCTTTTCAAACTTTTCACTATGCATCACGGTATTCCCCCTTTTCTTAAAGTTCTACGCCAGCCATCATCGCAATATATTCGATATCTGACTGCATCTTGATTTTTTCCATTTCAGCTTCAGAAATATCCCGGAGAACAAACCAATACTGATCGCCCATTTCTGTAATCTGAACCAGTTCCATATTCGCATGGACTTCTTCTGTTTCGCCATCGCTGATGATCACCGGAGAACAGTTGTCCGCAAACGATTCCGAAGAAACCGGAACCTCTGAAATGAAATTATTTCCATTAAGCTTTAAATTTTCGATAACACTTCCATCCGAAAGTGTGATACTGTAAATTTTATTTTCCATTTTGAAATCTCCTGTTTGTTTTATTCTTTATACCAAAAGCGGTTGTCACCTGTGTACGGAAATTTGAAACGGGGCACAAGGCCCCTTAATTTCCCTAACCACCAATCACGGAATACGGACGAACCCCAAAAGAGTCCGAAGCGACGTAGTAGTCCGCATTGCCAAAGTAGAACACACGGGCGAAGTAAGCCGAAGACACGACATCTCTTAACCAGTATGTAAATCTACGATTGACAATAGAAGGATTTAACATTGCCGCCGCAAACTGCTGCTTTCCCATAGTATACCTATTAGGGATCGTTGAACCATTCCCCATTGGAGCATAAACATGGCAACCATACACCATGATTTCATTCATCAGTTCAACTTCCGAATCAAACCATGCACCGGCAGACGGATAACCATTTGTAACTGCATTGGTCAGGTATTCACGATGCGTAAGAACCATATCACCAAAAGCAGCCTTGAAAGCGGTCTTTGCCTGTTCCAATCCTTCCGTATACATTTTCGATCCAACATAAGCGCCTCCCGTTGTATTGGTATCATTCATAACGTGATTGTACAGAGCTGAATCCGGAACAACTACCAGATGATGGGTTGTAAAATCTGTATCGCCGCATCTGTAAAAATAATCCATATCCCAGATCCGCCATGTGATACCGTTAATTACCCAATAATCCCCGACAAACAGATTATCAAAAGTTCCAGCCTGAATAGCTGCTCTCTGTTCTGCGCTCACAGAGCTTCCGAGATTTCTTCCGCCCCAAATATTCCGATGGTTCTGTACCGATACAAGCCCGGCAAATTCTATTGCTGCTTTCTGAACCGTAATCTTCTTTGTACCGTTCGTACCATCTTTGATTAAAATATCTCCGCTGTCAAATCTTGCAACCGCCGAGTAGTCAGTAAGTTTACTCATTTTGATTTTCCTCCCGAATATGTGTTATTTTGTTGCCATCGTCTTAATAATGATTTCTAATGAGGCTACTCTTTTGGTAAGAGCCTCAATATTTCCCGCCTCCGCCAATACAACCTTTCCGATAATATTTCTTCCTGAACTGTCCTGGAGAGTATCCCCTGAAGAATCCAAAAGATTATCTGTAATTTGATAGCTACTCATAAGATTATCTTTTACTTCGGTAACAACAGCTATCTTCGAATCAATATTATCTTCTGCTGTCTTAGCTGTTTGAGCAGACTTTGCCGCATTTCCTTCTGATACGTTTGCTGCTTTTTTTGCGGCATCCGCATCAGCCTTTGCGATTTCCGCTGCCTTTTTAGCTGTAACTGCACCATCTCTTGCCGTTTCTGCTGTGTTTTGTGCTGTAGTACAGTTTTGGAGCACGGTAACATTTTCATCATTAATCGCTTTAATCGCATCGTGAATTGAGCCACGAACCTCTTCGCCTAATACTGCGGATTTAATTCGTGATAAATATGTAGATATTGCCGCCATTACATTTTCTCACCTCCGTCCTAACTATCTACCCATTCAACAATATTCTCTCCCGTTACAGTAGGAGCTGAACAGCGGAAAGCGAACCACTCAATATCCACTTTCAGCTTTCTATTACTTTTACTCATATCATTACTTGTAAAATCGGTTCCCGAGGTATTTACAAATGACGCTCCAACCTGATTTGTGCTGGGATTAGTATAAAACTGAGACATTTTACAGGCGTTGTTGTGATTCGTTTTAATTTCTCTGATACCTGCCAGAGTGTATCCCGATGGAACCGGCACCTTTGCAGTAATAGAAGCAGTTTTGCCACTTTCAATGGAGCCTTTCGCACTGACTGTTCCCACTACCATAAGCGAATTTGACAGCAATACTTCTATTCCGTTTACACTCATTTTCTTTCCACTTGGTACATTAACTCGGACACCGTTAAGATCTGCAATCACCGAAGATGCTACTCCTCCCGCTTTGTATGCCTGGATAGCAGCCGTTGGATTGGTGGAATCAGCCCTACACACAATTTCTGCGTAATACCGATTTGCGGCATTCTGCCTGAAAAGATTACGAAGTCCTATCGCTTTAGTGCCATTAATCATAAGAACATCGCCATCCATTTTGATGTTTCCCTTGCCGTTGCACATTTGTATTTCTGTCTCATCACTGTTCCCTAATTTCAACAGCTTCGGAGATAAATATGCTGCGCCACTAGCCAACTCCGCATGGTCAGTTGCAAAAATTGCTTTCCCTTTCCCAAGATTTATCTCATTAACCGTCATGACTGCCATCCCGTTTCCAAGATTTATCATGGTTCCGGAAAAGGTTCCCACTACAGTTCCATTTTCATCAACAATATTGTAAGAATTAGAACCCGTAAGAGTGTGACTGCCAACAGGATTTCCGTCCTCATCCAGTTCCCCAATCACAAGTCCATCGTCTGTCAATTTCATGAATTTAGTAGCAGTTCTAGCAGAGGCCGGTGAAGATATATTACCTGTAATCGTTGCCGTATGATTTTTAACTGTGACTATAACCCGGTCGCCATGTTCTGCGTCCATTGCCATAGAAACCGGAGTCAATGAGTCTGTCCCATCCAACCGGACATAAGTATTATCTCCGTTTTTCACCACTGTTCCGTAAGCTGTGACCTCCGTTGACTTTTCTTTATTACTTCCATTCGCAATCTCTGCAAACTGCTTCAGTAACCCGGCGTCTAATTCCATAAGATCACCCCCATAATTTTGTAGAAAAAACGGCGGTTTCCGAAACTGGACAACCAGCTTCACATTTGATGGACTGGCTTGTCACTTTTGCTTTTATGTCAACGATCCCAGCCCGTTCATAGTTCAAACGGACACAATCTCCTGGTCTGACAGGACAATATCCATGCGTGTAGGTCAGCTTGTATTCCAAACAGGACAGATCCCGCAAAAGTTGTTTTGCATATTCATCTATAATCTCCTGTGATGGATTTCCGATTATATCCGGATCCGAGACACGATACACAATTTCTCTTCCACGATTTAATGTAGATATTGGGCTGTTTTCATCATCGTTTACTGCTCTCGAATAAAAATATCCAGAATCTGTAGAATAAACAATTTCAACCACATTAGGTAAACCGTACATATCCCGTTCCATATCAATTTCCGGATAAAGTATAGAACTGTTATCATCTGTATATGTCCAAACCGGCTGTAAAGAAGCCACGTCCTGGACAGGAGCAAATAATATCCGCCCCATTTCATCAAGATCAAACTGGAATTTTGCATTGGCAATTAAATCTGATAGAAACGATAACCATGTATCGTTCAAATTAGAAACAAAATCGTTATGTAACTTTCTTTCGCTACTGCTTGGAACCACCGGAGCACGTACATTTTCTCTTGTCAATCTTGACGCTATATCCATGATGTTTTCTTCTTTCCGTATAGAGTACCCTATCCCGGGAAGCTTCTCTTTTAACTCCATCAATGGTGTGTAAGCGTCAAGAGAGATATTTCGAGTTCTTCCATCAAATCCAACTCTTGGAGACTGAATAAGCACTGTAGCTAATGGGTGTTTCTCTCTTACTCCATTTTGAATTGTAATAAGATAAACTCTCACGTAGCATTCGCCGAGTGAATCTGTACAGTCTATAGCAGCCGAACCAAGCGTACTTTCCTCTACATTCCTGTTTATTGTTGAGGTTTTTATCTTGTCAAGTTTAGATACATCTTTCCATGTCCCTGGATCGACAACATAATACTCAAATGTCTGCTGCATGGCAGAAGTCCAATCTGGCATTTAAGCACCCCCATCCACTCTTGTAATCTTTAAAGTAACCGGAATTGTAACCTCGCAATGTTTCTGACTAAACGAAACCTGTACGTTTGCCCAGTATCCGCTTCCAGATGGTTCTCGGACATATACGTCTCCCATATATGCTTTTAATCTTCGCAAAGCATACAATGTTTCTGTATCATCTTTTATAATTTCGAGATTCCAGGTAGAAGTCTCTCCCACTTGGGTTCCGTAATACGCAACCGGATGTTTCCTACCTATATATTTTGCAAAAGACACGTCAGTGTTTCCTTCGTCTGATACATCTAAATTATAAGGAAGTTTAAGCATGGACCCCGTCCACGGAGGCTCCTCCATTTCATCTCCTTCTTCATCTGTAAAAGTATCAAATTCTGACCATTCTTCATCCCACTGAATTACAGCAGCGTCTTCTCCAATCGGATATCCAGGAATATCACTATAGCTAATTGCTCCTGTAATAGTGGACATGGCAACAATCCGATATCTGGCATAATCCAACGCCGGATGCGGATCTGTGATGAAAATTGCCCTTGAATTAACATTCCTTCCTATTAATTCTTTTCCAGAACTATCAAGAACGAAATCGCCATTGGAGTCCAGCAATTCGTCCTGTTCTATGTGTTGATTTTCAATTCCACTTGCCAGTTCTGTATAAGTTCCGTCAAATTCACGTCGATAAACAGAAAGAATAATATCATCAATTAGAAAGCCATCTTCATCCTCACAATAGGGACGAATATAAGCGCTAAGGGTTTCTTCATTAATCCCAATTTCAGCATCTGGAACATATTCCTCATCCGACCATGCGACAATAAACTCTGCCGTAGCCTCCGCAGTCAATCCGGAATCCATGCTAACTGTACAATGAATTGTATAAGAAATGTTGTTCTCCAAATCAACATCTGATGCATTAATAACAACAAACAAACTGTGTCCGGTAACTGCATCAAAGTATTTTGAATAAACTTCTTCTCCGGCATTTACCCATTTTTCTTTACCATTATAGTCCAACGCTTCATAGCCCTCATTTGTGCTAATTGTAACGTGGTATCCAATGGGAGTCTGCGTTATTGGTCCGGCTGTAGCCGTAATGTAATATGGAAATGAGGTTATCGCTTCTGATAACTCTCCTCCAATTCCATAAGCCGTATAAATTGTATCGGTCAGGAAATTAAATGTATCCCAGCACCAGTTATTTATGCCGCTGGTTCCCAGTTCTAATGTTGGAGGGGCGTATATATCAACAGTTCTTTGAATGGACCAGTCACCATAGGTTGCGAGTACACCTCTTGTTCGAACACGCCATTGAATAACAGCACCTTCGTTATACTTAGATGTATCTATGAAATACGAACTGGTCAAATCCTTTTCATCTTCATCGGTACTGTTCTTAATGGTTTCCGTTCTTTTTACACCATTCACTATAATTTCAATCTGTGCATACGTCTGACTGGAACCGTCTTCTGAATTATGTACCCAATATAAACCAAGTCGTTCGCCTACTACAGCGGTCGTTGTAGACGACCACGTGGTTGGTGCTGCCGGCGGTTTACCCAATACAATAGAAATAGGGGTACACCAACCAGATTCACCCTGCGAATTTGTTGCTCTGATTCGGAAAAACCACTCCCGTCCGGACTCCAAACCCGTAACCTCAGCATGGGCAACGGCCGATGTCACAGAAATTGTTTGTGTTTCCTTGGAACTATCAAAATATCCCTTTTTTGTGGTATATTCCACGTCGTAACCAGTTGCATTAGAAACCTTACTCCATGTAAGCTGAACGCCAGTCGCTGAAATAGCTTTGATTGTATTGATTTTTGCTGGCGTTGCTGGAATCGTTCCCACTCCATCAGAATATTCCGACCATGCTCCATATTCCTTTTTGGTTTGTTTAACGTTCTTATACTTTGTTTTCCCTTTGGATTTGTATGCCTGTTTTACAGTAACCGTATAAACTCGAATTCCACGGGCACGAACTTTATATTCCGCACCTGCGGCTACAGTACAGGAAAAAGCAGCGTGATTTGTTTTCACAGCCGCTTCGCCGCTTTTAAATTTTGATTTATCGTTTTTTACGACATAGAATTCTACATTTGCAGTATTCTTATCGTACACATCAACTTCCGCAGTAAGTTGGAATTTGTTAATCGAAACTTTCGGAACTGACGGTGTTTCCGGCTTCGTGTCGACTTTAAAAGTATAGGTTACACTGGTAGACCAATCACAGGTCCAATAAGAGACATTCTTTTTATTCTTCTTATAAGTTTTGGAGATCGGCTTTACCGTAAACGATACTTTTGTGGCATTGGAGGGTGCCGTCCAGACACTCTGCTTTGCGGTTGTTGTAGTTTCACTACCAATAAAAGCAACTCCATTCCCAGTTGCATACTTCCAAATCACCTTGTAATGATCTGTATTTTTACCGTTCCATGTCCATGTAGCATAGACTGTACGGTCAGTATTATTCTGAAGTTTTACAACAACTTTCGTTGCTTTCTTCTTTTTGGCAGCCATCTTTACACCCTCCCTCCTACTTTTGCTGCTCTGATTAATGATTTCACAGCGCTGGCAACATTGCTTCCGTCATCATATGTAACGCCATTGATAACGTATGAATCGCCTGAACGGTTTCCAAGTGCTTTTTGCAGTTTTCCAATAGCAGATATAACATCATCATTACTTGCCGCATTTTGACGATTATTCATCATTGTGGTAATCGCACCTATGTTGTCAGTTATTCCGATTGAACGTCCCATTCCGAGAATACCGTTAATCTTCCCCGCTCCGGCCTCCACAGCGCTCAAATCAAGAACCGGACGAATTGTTGGTGTACCATCAATCCCATTTTCAATAATATCTGTCGTTTTGGAAATCGCTTTTCTCAAGCCTTCCCGTGCTGAAACTGCAATGCCGGCTCCAGCTTCGTATGATGCTTTCCCATAATCAGAAAGAGCATTAATAAAGCCCTGTCCGGTGAAATCGCCGATTTCATAAAATACTCTTGACGGTGATTTGATTTTAAGGTTGCTTCTTGCAGCACTTGACGCTGCTGCTGCCATTGATGCTGCCGCACTTGCTGCCGCACCGATATTAGCTCTAATTCCGGCTGCAAAACCAGAGACAAGATATGCACCCGAACCGTAAAAACTTCCATAATATCCTCTTGAAGCACTTGCACCGGAAGAAGCTGCCGAACCAGCAGCACTAGAAACCGACGACAGATTCGATCTGATACCGGAGGCCAAACCCGAAATAAGATAGGTACCTGCTGAAACAAAATTACTTCTCTTATTTCTGACATTCGTGCTGGCAGAATTTATGATTGAAGTAATAACCGATGTCAAAGACCCCAACCCAGACTTCATTCCGGAAGCGACTGCGTTTGTTAATTTTGCACCTGCACTGGACATTGTACCGGTTCCACTGCTTATAGCACTTGCAAACTTACTAACAATGGTCGATCCAAGATTTGAGAATGAATTCGTTGAGACATTGATGTTGCTGATTGATGAAGCGAAACTTGTCAATTGCGAAGAAATCCCGCTAAAATCAATGGTTGAGATATCCGTGGCTGCTATTCCGATTGCTCTTATCCCGTCGCATACGCCAGATAAATCGCTTCCTGAGACATTGTTGCACGCGCTTATACCATTTGCCAAGCCTTCCAAGCCTGTTTGGATATTTGCCGGTATGGTAATATTGTTCCATGTTGCAACGGCGCCGGCAAGATTTTCTAACGGTTCAGTTATTGTTCCTATATTATAGGTATCTATATAAGCCCATGCGCCTACACCACTTGCCAAGCCCTCCAAGCTGGTTTGAATATTTTCGGGTACTGTCACATTAGACCATTTTCCAAGGGCGCCAGCCATATCGCCAAGCGGAACAGAAACAGCCGCCATGGCGTCAGCTCCCCATCCGCTGAAATTAAATGCCTTCACTCCTCCGGCAAGTCCTTCCAGACCAGTTTGAATGTTTTCTGGTACAGAAACACCGCTCCATTTTGAAATGGAGGTCGCCATATTACCAAGCGGTGTCGCTATCGCTGCCATAGCATCCGCTCCCCATCCGCTGAAATTAAATGCCTTCACTCCATCAGCAAGGGAGCCAAGCTGCGTAGATAACCCTTCCGGAACAGAAACTCCAGACCATTTCTTAACGGAATCTGCTAATGCTCCGAGAGGCTCTGCCATCTCAGCAATTGCCGAGGCTCCAAAGCCTGAAAAAGTATTTAACAAGCCTCCGAGGGCTGTCTCTCCGAGAGCACCGCCCATAGCAACAAGTCCGGTTCCTATCTCGTCCCAATTCATCTGACCGAATTTCTTAAGCGCATCCGCAAGATCGCCTAATCCCTGTACACCAAGCAGAATCGAACCGCCCCCAATCAGCGATCCCAAACCGCCAAGATTTCCAAGAAGTCCGGTTATAACGCTTACCTCTGTAAGTGCGCCTCCCATTCCAACAAGACCGGTTGTAATTTCATCCCATGTCATTCCGCCAAACTTTTTAAAAGCATCCGCAAGATCGCCTAATCCCTGTACACCGAGCAGAATAGCGCCGCCCCCTAAAACACCGCTAATGCCTGCCACAGAACCAAGTGCCCCAATGACAACTGCCAGTTCAGCAAGTGCGCCTCCCATTCCGACAAGACCTCTGGTGATCTCATCCCATGATAGGTTTCCAATGCTTGCCAAAGCGTTTCCTATTGGCTCCAGTGACTGTGCCGCTATCAAAACAGAAACGGCACCTAATACACTGGAGAAACCAGCAATTTTTCCAAGCGTTCCAAGAACTATTCCAAATTCAGCGAGGGCGCTTCCCATTCCAGTAAGACCTCTTGCTATCTCGCTCCATGATAATCCGCTAATGCTTGAAAGGGCAGAAGCGATTGGATCAAGCGATTGCGCAGCGATTAATATTCCTGTACCGCCAAGCAGAGAACCAAAACCGCCAATTTTGCTGAGAGCGCCTAACGCAATAGAAAATTCCGCTAATGCACCACCCATCGCAGTAAGACCTCTTCCGATTTCATCCCATGTCATCTTTCCGAGTTTTTCAAGATTTTCGGATATCTCGTCAAGGGATTGAACAGCTACTAACATTCCTGTAGCTCCGAGCAAAGAGCCAAAACCGCCAGCTTTACTAAGAACGGCGAGAGAGGCAGTAAGCTCGGCTAATGCACCGCCCATCGCAGTAAGACCTCTTGCGATTTCATCCCATGAAAGGACGCTGAACTTAGAAAGAGCATCCGCAAGCATTTTACATCCTTGCGCCAGCGCTACGATCGCAACGCTTGTCGAAAGAGATATTTTTGAATTATTAATGATTTTAAGTGCCGCCGACAGTTCAACCAAACCTACGCCAAGTCCTACAAGTCCCTTTCCCATATCAGCGGCAGACATACCAGATAAATCTTTTAAAGCCCCCGCAAATATGTTTACCGCTGTGGCAATAAGAACCAAAGACACACCAGCTTTTATTAAACCTTTAGAATCAAATTTCGTTAAGGTCTTTGTGACTGATTTCAGTGTCAAACTCAACATGGCAAACATTACGCCGATTGCACCTAATGAATTTGTCAGTTTTCCTGGTTCTAGTTTCGATATCGAATTAAGGGCAACTGATAAAATTCCGATTGCAGCCGCAATTCCTATAAGAGAAGCCACTTTAATTCCAGAAGTGAAAGCCGCAATCGAATCTTTTACTGAGCCTAAAATATCAGAAAACTGTTCCTTTATTTTTCCGCTCTCACCTTTTTTGAAAAGTTTATCCAAAGCTTCACGAATCGTATCAAAAACACCAGAAATCTTTTTTGCTAAAACAAATATGCCACCACCAGCCAAACCTGCGAAAATATCGCCCGCAGAAACGTTGTCTGAAATCCACGTAAAGACACTTTTTATTCCTTCTCCAATTTTTCCAGCCCCATTGGAAACAACTGTTCCAACATAAGAAAAGACATCCCCAAACGTTTCTATCCCATCTACTGCCGGATTTATAACCTCAGCGATTTCCCCAAAGAAATTAGAAATACCATCTGACAAAACACTAAAGAAGGCGCCCGTTCCAGCACCCTCGTTAAGAGATGTAAAGAAATCGCCAATTGATGCCGTAATGCCAAGGAAAGCATCAACAATACCATTGACTCCTCCTGAACCAAAAAAATCCCCAATAGGGGATATCAACGCTTTTATGCCTTTTCCAAAAAGATCAAGAATAGAAAATGCACCTTTAAATGTCCGTTTAAGTTTATCTGCTGTCTCCTCGCTGAGCTTAAGTTTTTCTGTAAAAGAATGAAACTTGTCAATTGCATTTCCGACCTGATCTACAGTTACCGGTGGAAATATTTCTTTAAAAGCATCCTTTACTGGTTTTACCGTATCGCCAAGCGTTTTCAGAATATTTTTGAAAGATTCGATAATCTTCTCTCGTCCGCCAAGTTCTGTAATACCATCAATAAATTCGTCCACATTTCCGACTAATGTTTCAGTAGTAGTCGTTGCTTCTTTCAAAGCATTCAACGTATTTTCATCAATAATGCCAGTGATCTCAATGCCATTCAATTCCTGAAAAGCTTTGATTGCTTCTTCTGTAGCTGAACCAAGTATTCCATCAACCCCGGTTTTTCCTATATCGAACCCCAATTTTTCCAGAGCTTCCTGAGCTCTTTTTACATCTTCACCAGCATCTCCTTTTCGCAGTTCTCTTTGTATAGAATTCAAATCTATCATTTCGGATTTCAGCCCATTAACGGCTTCTTTTAAAATATCCGAAGAAACAGCGCCGCTCTGAAAAGCTTTTTCCAGTGAACCATATTCTTCAATCAGCTTATCAACATCAAATCCATGGGAAGAAACCATACTTTTTAGCTTCTCCTCAAAATCAGTTGTTTCGATTCCAGCCTCATTAATTTTAGAAATTAATTTATCCCAGTTATTGGATAACGCTCCTTCCAGTAAATTATTTCTCCGGTCAGCCGAAACGTTAATAAATTTGCTGAGAGCATCCGATATACCTGTAAACAGTTCTTTTGATTCATCAAAGTCTCCGACAATCAGTTCCCAGGTTTTTGTCCACCCGGACTGAGCCGCTTCTTTTAACGTGTCAAATAGCTGTGTAAGAGTCTTTACTTTGGTGGCAGCATCATTGGCAGTCTGCCCCATTTTGATGATAGAAGCAATCTGTTCTTCCGTATAGCCCATTGATTGTAACTGCGCTTCAGATAAATCTCCGGTAAATTTCGAAAGCGTCTCCGTAAGGATTTCTGAAGTAAGCCATCCTTTACTAAGCGTTTCTCGAAAGCTTCCTTCTTTTTCAATCATATCGTCAATTGCGATATCATGAACACGGGCTGTTTCCTTTAAAGCATCTTGAAATACCTGACCGCCCATACCTGCATTGACAACAGAATTCCAATCCTGTAATTTCACTGTACCAGCGGCAAGTGCCTGAGAAAGCTGATACATAGCAGTGCTGGCTTGCTGAGAGGTGGAGCCGGAAACAGCCGCCAGGTTCGCAATACCCTTGATTGCCGAAACAGAAGTCTCCAAATCTACGCCTGCCGCGGTAAAAGTACCGATATTACGGGTCATTTCTGTGAAATTGTAAATGGTCATATCGGCATAGTGATTCAACTCATCAAGTGCCTGACTTACATCTCTTAATGTACTGCCTTTGCTCTCCGTATTAGCCAAAATTGTCTGAATAGCATTGATCTGCGTTTCATATTCTTCAAACCCCGACTTAACTGGTTCGATCGTCAGTGCTGACAGTATCTGTTTGCCGGCGTTGACCGCTGAATTTGTAATGTTGGCAAGTGCAGTGACCGCCATTACTTCAAATGCTGAAAATCTTGCATGAACGGTTTCAACGGCTCCAGTAAGACCTGACATATTCACGTTCTTAGCCGCCGCGCTGACATTTTCCAGCCCTTTCGATGCTCCGGATAAATTTAAACTCTGTTTTAACTTATCAATTGTTGATAAGCTTGTCTGAACATTGCTCTCGAACTGCTTATTGTCAAACCGCATCTCGACGACTCGCTCGTCAATTGTCTTACTCATAGCCTCGTAACCTCCTTCCATGCTTCCTCTGCAATTTTGTCAAAAATAGGCTGGATCGCAGGGTTGATATAATCTCGTCCCTGTACCCAGCCTCCGGTTCCAGTACCATGCCCGTATTGTAAAATAATTGCAATCGGTACACCTTGATTCACATGTGAATTTGAAAAAGTTATAGTCGCTGAACCCTTGGAATGTTCTATTTCATAATACCAGGATGCGGCTGTTACTCCAGATTCGACTGGCGTCGCAGACGAAAGGGCAGCCACTCCTTCCCTTCCATACTTATCAAGAATCCCAAGCTTCATAACCTCTTTCAATCGCTCAAAATACTGTGTGGTCTTGGAAAAATTACCCTTTTGTCTGAATGTGATCATTTTATTGCTCCTTATTTCTTCCGAATATAATCGGAATGCACAAATCCATAGATTCTGCCGTCAATTCGCACATAATACCAAATCTCATTCCTGCTATCATAGATTTTGTCGCAGACATCTACCAGATTTCCTTTTGCCAATATAGGCCAAGACTTAATATTTGCATATTCTGTACCCGCCCATTTACGGACATTCAATGAACTTGCAGTAACAACTCCCACCCATTTCGGTGTTCTTGAAAGAGAGGTCGTTCCAGAGGTTGTTGTACCACCGTTATTGGAAATTCCTTCGTTCTGTCCGCTGCTCGATTCAAATTTGGGTATTGCATATCCTCTGATGTAACCCCATCCAACCGGAATAGAACGACGCTTCACTTCTCCGCCATAATTTCCCTCGATTGCAACGATGGTGTTATCTTTTACGGATTCCACAACCCCAATGTGATCGGAATACCCATCATTTGGCTGCGTTGCGTCATCCCAATTGTATACAATCGGCCATCCTGCTTTCGGAACCACCTTGCCGTTTTCCTGCCAGATACTCATTTTCTTAAAAATCTTTACATGTTCTTCGCAGCCGCATTCTTTACCAATCAGATCTTTCATCTTTGCTTTAATTCCTGCCGCTGATACGGTGACGTCGCAATATGAATCGTCATACTGAACTTTGTAGCCGCGAGGAAGGTTCTTCGGATCATCATTATTGTAAATATCAATAATGATCTTCTGTTTTCCGTTTGATCTGCCGTATCCAACCCATGAACGCAAAACTTTTAAAAGAGTTTCTGCCGTTCTTCCCGTTCCATTTTGAATCTGTGTCGCTGTTTTCACATATTGGTTGATCCACTTCACGCAGCACTGATGTCTGCTCTGAAACTTCTTATCCCCCACCTGATTGTTATTGCTGGTATCTTTCTGATCTAACAGCAACGACGCATAAATTGTTTCCGGAGTATACGGTTTTGCAGCTCTTTTGAAAATTCTCTGTACCGGCTTCAAACCGCCAAGATGCTCAATTTCGCACCACATCATCTGTGCCTTTACGTCAGTAACGCCAAATTTTTCCGCCGCTTTTATGTAAGCCGCCATCAGTTCCTCAAAAAGAGCATCCTGGCATTCCTTTCCCGCCGAAGTTGTAATGATAGAGATCAGAGCTTTCTTTTCCTTGGATGTCGGATTCCACCCCGTTTTCTCCCAATCAACAGAAAGTTTTTTCTCTATACCCGCTGTATCAGCTTTCCGAAAAGCAGCCGGATCTTTTTTCAGAATCATTTTGCAAAGAGTTCTTCCTTCATTACCATAGTTCTGTGCCCATCCGAGTGTACACGTTTTCTCATTAGAAGAATTCTGATTTTTCCCAGCATAGGCAGCATAATTCCGCTTACCATATACCTGTCCGCCAGATTCTACTGCACCGATAATATTTGTAAGAATCGCCAATGATGTTTTATCCATATTCATCATCCTTTCGTATTCAACTTTTTCTTCCGGGCATTATTCAAAGCCCGACGCCGACTGAGGAATTCTCTTCCGCCGGTTTTCTTTTTCTTCGGTTTGTTATTTTCATTGCATACCCGAATCAGGGTCAGCAATCTATTCAAATGCCACTTTTCAAAATTTACCGGAATATTTAAAGCAATCATCCAGTAATAAATAACTTCGCTTGTGATTGTCTCTCTATTCCGCGTCCCCCTTTCATCTTCACGAAACCACGTAGCCGTCATCGAATCTTCAATATATTTATTCACCTGATCTATGTGCTCGTTCTGAATACGGTTATATACTTCCGGATTTACATTCTGAGTCAGTGTCATACATCTGATATAATCCAGGGTTTCTTCAATGGTCTTTGATTCCTTTGTCAGAAAAGGTTTATGCCATTTCATTTCCCATTTTGAAAGAGAGACGAGAGAATGCTCTAATGTCAGCTTCTGTTCCTTTGCCAGTATGACAAATTCTTCCTTTTCTTCATCCCACCCCTCGATTACAGGTAGTGTTATTTGCAGCATCCATCGTCCCTCCAATTATTTTCGTCATTAAGTATTTGATCTGCCCGGCAATCCTTTTGCTTCAAGAACTGCTTTGATCTCTGCCTGCTGCTGCGGATTCGGAGTGGGTAGGATTCCATTAATAAAATCGGAAGCTGCCTGCGAGTTTGTTGCCAATTCCATAAACAATTGCGAATACGCTTCCGTCTGTGAAAACGCTTCTGAAAGTTCAGGTGATTTAATAAATCTGCGACCATCCGGACTTTTCTCTCCATATGCCTTAAGAATCAGTTCTTTCATAATCTTAATAATTGCCGGAAGATCAACAGCAGAAATTAATTTATCGATCATCACCGAAAAGCCGCCTGTTGTCGTATACTCCATTTCAATAAGTTCTGCCTGAGTAATGTTGAAATAGAAATCTTCCGTTCTTTTCATTTTGTTGTAGTCTGGATACGTTATTGTTCTCTTTAACATCTTCTTTTTCTCCTTTTAACATAAAAGAGCGGCCAGCCATTCCTGAATACCGCTCTTCCAAAACATTATGTAGTTATTCATAAGTGTTCGATTGTAATGGTTTCCCCGCACTGTCCATTAATAAATCTCCTTTAGAATCTCTCATATATCTGTGAAATTCTATCAGTTCTTCAATTTCAGAAAACAACGGGAGCCATGCATTTCCTTTTTCGGTTCCGTATAAAGCGTCCTCAATACCTTTTAATGCATTCATGAGACCTGCTTTTTTGAACTTGGTTGAATCGAGCGTGATCATTGCAGTTGGCTTTCGGTCTTCAATAAATACAGGCGTTGTGCTTACTTCCCACGAGAAAGGTGATACATCCGGTGAATCGTTTACCGTAGCGTTTTCTTTCTCTGTTGGTGAAGCAAGACAATCATACACCAGATGAATCTTGTAGCCGTAGCCTTGTCCATTCTCATCGTTACCAATAAGTGTTCGATAACTGAAACCGAAATGTTCACGATCCTGCTGGCCGATTGTAACGCCTGGGGATATTTCCTCTTTCCCTAGGCATTTCATAAAATTATCCGGATAAGTGTAAGCTTCTATAGTCAAGCCAAGTTCTTCCACAGAAAGAAGCACCATGTATTTCCCATTATTTGCCCAGAGGGATGTTGGTTCTGCCCCAGAGGGACTTTCGTTTATTGAGGTCACTCCATTCCACGGCACACCCTTTGTTCGACTTTTATACAAAACCACACGATCCACACCAGTTTCGTAGAGACGCTCGCCGGTTTTATCCCATGCAAGTTTTGCCATTTACAACACCCCTTTATTTCAAAAGCTCAATAATCTCATCCGGTAACGGGAGTGTCGGCTCTGATGCGGCGGTTCCATACAGTTTTTCTTCAATCGTAGCCAATTTAGCTGCCGGGATTTTCGTAGAGTCAATTGTCAGCATGGCTGTTGATTTATGACCTTCTACCGGCACCGGCGTTGTGCTTACTTCCCACGAGAAAGGTGATACATCCGGTGAATCGTTTACACTACTTCGGTTCTTCTCTGTTGGTGAAGCAAGACAATCATACACCAGATGAATCTTGTAGCCATGATTGTTTCCACTTTCATCATTACCAATCAAAGAACGGTAACTAAATCCGAAGTGTTCTCGATCCTGCTGGCCGATTGTAACGCCTTCTGAAAGCTCCGCCGAACCATCGCACGGTTCAAACTCTTCCGGATAGGTATAGGCTTCAATTGTCAGTCCAAGTTCCTCTGCTGACATCAAAGTTACATATTTATTGTTGTTAGCCCACAAAGCAGTGGGTTCTGCCCCAGAGGGACTTTCATTTACTGCGGTAAGACCATTCCAGGCAACTCCTGCCGCATATGCTCCCTCCAAAAACGGATACAGCACGCCTCTGTCCACACCAGTTTCGTAGAGACGCTCGCCGGTTTTATCCCATGCAAGTTTTGCCA
>JAUNSC010000004.1:0-6260 GCA_030539395.1 Eubacteriales bacterium | reverse complement strand
CTCTGTCCACACCAGTTTCGTAGAGACGCTCGCCGGTTTTATCCCATGCAAGTTTCATTATCGCATTCCTCCTTAAAAATATAGTTCAAAAACATAATGGTTTAGATTATCTTTTGTGTACCATCTGTTAAACTGACACAATGGTAATGAGGTAATTCTGTCTACAATCGGACTGTCCGGATCTTCATCAATAACCGTCACCGCATACCTTCTTGTAGATAAATAAACCCCGTCATCTGCGTATGTATTCTTGATATCAGCAAGACCATAAACGATAGCGGGGTAATTCATCTGAACTGATTCCGGGGGTTGAAAATAGACGTTTCTTGTTCCGAGGATTTCACAGAGCATTTCATGAAGTTGAAGTCTTCGGTTTGCCATTATAAACACCCCCTATTGTCAATATCAATCGCGGATACAAAACTTCAACCTTGGAAATCTTCCATTTTGTACCCATAAACTCAATGTATCGTATCGAATGAAAATTCTGATAGGCAAACGGATCGGCCACGATACTGATTTCATTCGCAACATTGATGTCGTCATTGAGTTTGTCCGCGGACTGAAGCTGTCGCGTGTTTCTGGTTAAGTCTCCGTAATAACTACGTTCCGTAACCTGTTCTTTCCACACACCTGGCTTTGTCTCCGTCAGATTAACGTAGCCGATCACGCCGTAAAATTTTGCCATTTTGAATTTTCTCCTTCATTAACCCTGAGTAGTAGTACCACCGGGGACAGTCGTGTCTTCTTCAATTGCGATTGCGGAATACACACGGGTAAGTGCGCCAGACACTCTGGTCTCCAGCAAAGATTTCTCCTGATTGAAGTCGATATCAAACTGGGTAAAGTGAGTCACTTCGCCACCCTTAGTAGCACCCAGTGAATAATCCGCGAGATTAGTAATGATACCAACCAGCTTCTTCGTCTTGTTATCGCTCGTGGTACGAGTCTTACCCTCAAACTGTTCAGCCGTGCAAATCTCGCCGACATTCAGTGCGGATGCCAGCTCATCCTTAGAGGAATAAATCCGTCTGCCGTTCATATCGCGGGCCAAAAGCATCACGTTCAGCATGTGAGGAGTACAGAAGAAGTCCGGAGTACCGGTTCCCTTATACTTCTCTCTCGCATAAAGAACCGTATTGATCATTGCTTCAGCGGTGATGTAATTGTCACCGAAGCTTGTACCGGTTCCGGTACCCTGAAGTTCGGTCTTCGCACCCTCAATATCCAGATCTACATGAAGAGTATAGAGGTCATCGTCCAGCCAGATCGGTCTGATGTGATCGGCAGAAATTTTACCCTCATCACCATCGTCACGACCATCACCCAGCATAATTGCCGTGGCCAATTCCTCATTCAGCATCATGCGATCGATATTATACAAATACTGAACATAATCGAAATCCGTAATATCGATAATATCATCCCTGTGAAGGGCATTTTTTACATATACAGTCTGAGGATCAGTCGTTCTGCGAACCAGCTTGAAATTACCAACCTGCTTCTTCTGTTTACCTTTCGTATATCCCTGCGCACGCAAAGAGTCGATATTACGGATGTCGACCTGGCTGGTACGAATTCTGGAAATCGGGCTCTTATGTACTTTAGCCATAACTCTGCTGATCCACCCCTGATCGCTGGTAATCAACTCTGGTGCCCCGGGCCTTACTTCTTTATACTCCGGGAACAGATTGTAAATGTTACCTTCGCTGGTCTGAACAAATCCACCGCTTACGGCATCATGTTCCAACTTATTGTCCTCTGCATAGATTTCAAGGGCGGTCTGGAAACTACCGACCTGGCTGGTTTTCGCCATCGCCACGATAGCTTCCTGATCAGCATGACAAAGAACACCGTTGTTCATCTGCTTTTCATTCTCAAATACGTTATGTTTCATGATTTCGTTTCCTCCTTTATAATTATGGTTATCACCGCCGTCAGATGCTCCTCCGCTATTAAGCGCATCGGCAATTAAAGCGTAAGCTGCTGTTTTCTGCTTTTCAGTCATCGTATTGAAAACATCTTCGACAGTCTCTTCTTTTCCCTCATCTGGTTTATCCTCTAATTTTTCCCCGGTATGCTTATCTTCCAGACTATCTTTACCATCGGCAGTATGGTAGATCATGATATTTTCGTCATAGCCAACAATCAGTTTATCTTCTGTATCGTCACCGTGTGCTATAATCGTATCTACAAAAGCTCCGGGATTTGAGGCACCGAGAACCATACTCAGTTCATAGATGATTCCATGCATTACATCAGCGCCAACCTGCTGCAACTGTCCGGCACAAATTGACAGGGAACGTATGTCTCCATGCAACAATGCCCTTTTTGCCGCTTTTGCTGACTCTCCATCATTAAAGTAACAATATGCATACACTCCTTCATCCCGATTTTCCAACAGAGCATGTCCTAAAATACGGTCCGGATCAGAATGGTCATGTCCCCATACCAGAGGCACGGTCTGCCCATCCTGGCTTTTAAACGCATCTTTCTTAATGGTTCGCCCGTCTGCACAAAGCAGATCATTACGGGTTGCCCATCCGCTAAAATCACATTTCATTTTGAATTTTCCTCCTTATTTCGTTATCACTTCATTCATCGATTATCTCCTCGTGTGAACTCTCTGCATTTACAGAAGGCTCACTCAGATTCTTGTTTCTCAGTTCGTCTGCCTTTGGATCTTTGGAAGGTTTCCACCCAATCGTCTGACGCATTTCATTCGAAGTGGCAATCTCATTCCTGGTAAATTTGTCAGCAATCTCTGCGAGTTCGGATACGGGAACCAGTTTGAATGGATCTCTGAAAAACAGAATAGATTTACGCTGCGACCTGGCTGTTTTCGTCAGAAATTTCCGTTTCATTTCATCAACAATCGCTGAAATGATAGGTTCAATTGTCCGGTTATAGTAATTGAGCATTGTCTTATCATCGGCGGTACCATCCATGATGCTTTGAGTGATACCTAACTGGCTGTAAAGCATACTCGTCAGGTATTCAATCTGCTTCATTAGATTGTTCTCAACCGAACGATTCAACTGTGTGATACGCTCTGTACCATCGGTATAAGCGATACCATACTTTGAACCGGATAACTGCTGTTCTATATCTTTACGACGATTTTCAGCTTGCCGGCGACGCGCTTCCGTTTTGATGACATAAGGAAGCTGAATAATCAGATCCAACTTTCCAGAACTGCTTTGCTCATCTACAACATCTAAAAGATTCAGCTTACGAATCAATCGCTGCATAGTTGAATTAGGTTCATTAATAACGGCATAAAGCGGATTTTCAATAATCGCCACTGCACTTTTCGGTAGTACAATATCTTTTTTTAAACCTGTTTTTTCGTTATAAACACGTATCTTTACATACTGTGGATACCAATCCAGTATTTTTCCAGTCCTCATAGTCAGAACGTCATAACCGCTTGTGTCCTCAGGGTTAAGGTCTGTATCAGTTGGAACCATGCCAACAACACCTTCATCCAGCATGGACATAACCACATCCTGAATAAAAGCCCTTCCGGTTTGATCGATATTTGCTTCCAATGAAAGACAGTTGTTAAGTCCTGTTTTCAATACTTCCTGGAATCTATTATCTTTATCTAATTGAACATGCTGAATATTGATTGAAGACACGTCCAGTGCAATACGATTAAATATGGAAGTGACAATTGATCTTTCATTTCCCCTCGACAATCTCGGACGATCCGGGCGATAGGAATACCCAGGACCAATGTCGTAACCAAACCGCGTCGGATCTCGATTAAGAAAAGCATTCCAGGCGTGCTGGAGTCTGTTTGTTAATCCCATTTTGAATTTCCTTTCTTGTGTTCTCTCTTTGATTCCACTACAACATTTGGTAGAATTACGTTTACCGAAAAGAACTAAATTTTCTATTCGAATGCGTCTCTGTTTAACTTATAAGCAACAAAAGCATCCATCATAGCCGCAACGGCATCGATTTTTGCTTCATATCTTTTCTTTAAAAGCTTACGGTTTCCGTTTGTATCTTCCATGACAATGCAATTCCCCATGGCGAATGTCATAAGTTCTTCATCAAACAAAAGCATCCGCTCCTCAGAGAGTTTCTTTAACTCACCTAAAGGAACGGATTCCGTCTTTGCACCTTGAATTACTTTTTCGATTCCGAATGGACCGTTTTCCGATGACCATCTATCCACAAATTCTTTTGCATTATAGGGGTCATATCCAAAACATCGAACGTCATAACCACATTCAACAATGTAATTATCCAAATCTTCATAAACGTCCATCATGTCAAGGACAGTTCCTTCCAAAACAATCAGGCTGCCTTCTTTCATGAATTGATCATATTTAATTCTCATGGCTGCTGGAAGTTTCATCAGAGTTAATGAAGAAATGTAATTTCTGGTTTTTATACCAAAAGCACCATCTGACAGAGGAAACAAAAATGTAAAGGCGCAGAAATCATCTCCTTGTGAAAGATCGGCGCCCAACGCACAGGGCATTTGCCAATAGGATAGTCTGCGTTTTTGTGGAAGCGTTTCTTCATAAGTGAAATAGTATGTATACCCTTCCATTGGAAGTCCAAAACGTTTTGCCAGAATATCATTACGGGCTGCGGGCGCTTTCTCTGCTCTCTCCACATCCAACTGATAAGTTTCATAACTGACAGTTTTTCCAATATTGGGGTTTGCCTTTAACCACATATCAGGATCCGATACTTCATCTATGGAATCAAGTTTATACCACCAGATAGATACGTGAGGATTGACATAATCTCCCTTGAGAATGTCCATCAGTTCCATTTTGATTGTATCGCCGACTCCGTTACGAACAGTTCCTTCCGAACTGGTTGCCACAATAATGTAATCATCAACCTTAGAAGCTCCCTGCTCAATAGCGCCAACAACATCTTCTCTTGTATCTCCGGAGAGCCACTCGTCGATTGTAGCCACCTTTGGTCGTAACCCCTGAAGTTTAGCAATTGACATCGGACGTACTTCGATCAAAGAACCTGTAAGAAAATTTTCGATACCTTTTTTGGTACTGGCAAGCTTTACTCGATTGGCTTTGGAACCAGTCGTATTCTGTAATGACCCCTCTGTTAAAAACTTAAATAATGGTCCTCTCGCTCTTGTAATCGCAGTACGGATGGGCGACATGATTTCTTCCGCCTGCTTCATGGTCGGCGCAGTCGTGATTTGATGCGTGGTAGATGTATCAATGTTTTCTTCAAATGACTGTATGCAAGAATCATATAAAGACTTGGCTGCGCCTCTGCCAACGATTAGATACTGTTTATTACGGAGTCTCTTCTTTATTCTCTTATTGACATATCTTCCCCCATAACCTTCTTCATTCGGAACATACACGCTTCGCTCAATAAAGTAATACCAACCATATAAGTCCTCGCCCCATAACTTAAAAGAGTCAAGAAGTTTTAAATCGGAGCCGTCTGTTAATGTCAGTTCATTTTCGCAATAACGTATCCATCCTTCCACAGCTTGATCGTCATAATAGTATCTCGGATCATCGATCAACTCATCGATTAGCTGCATCTGCATTTCGATTTCTTTACAGATGGGAATTTCTCCGCACATTACGGCATCTCGAAACATGCCGTAGTATTTTGGAACGGCAGTGTTTGATAATGCCATGATCTTTTCACTCCTTAATCATCGTCAACCCTGTCTTCCGGAGAAATCTTCCAGAACTTTCCGATTTTCTTATTATCATTTGCCTGAAAGATTCTCGCACTTTCTTCTTTTCCAACGGTAGAATCAAGCGCCCTTTTTGTTTGGTTGAGCACAACGCCCGTAATCACTGTTTTAGCTGCTTTTTTCGGAGCCTCCTTCGTTGCCTCGTGAATGCCTTCTCCTACGCCCTTTACAGCATTTTTCACATACTGTTTTCCAACATTAACAGCCTTCTGATTAAGGTCGCTCATTTTCACTCCACGAAAGTGCGAAACAACTCTGCCAATTGCCTCCGGATTTTTATGAACATAAATGGCTGCCGCCGTAACAGTAGCTGTAGTAATGCCGACTCGTGCAATCCTCTTATTCCGTTCCGATTTGGACACCGAGTTCTGTTCGGATACTTTACGCTGCTTCCCATCCGTCGTCAAAGTTCCATCTCGATTTTGATAACGCCGGACTCCCCACTTCATACCTTTCACACCATGATGATACAACATCTCGTTATTCATTTTGATTTTCCTCCTCGTATTATAAAGTAGTAGTGTTTATAGTCCCTCTCCAAGGACTGTAT
>JAUNSC010000030.1 GCA_030539395.1 Eubacteriales bacterium | reverse complement strand
TTGTTGATACATCCATGGTAATTTTCCTCCTTAATTTTATCCGGTTGTTTTATTTGGCATGTCTACTTTACTTACTTGTCTGCTGTTTCCTTATCCGGCGATGAAACGCCGTTCGTTATTTTAACGGTTTCCCTGACCGTCAGGTGATTCATGAGCCCTTCCACCAGCAGCCCGCACCCGTCAATAACATGGCTGGAACGAATTCCTGAAAACGGTTTTACAATAATCAGAACTCCGAAAACACCCGCAATGATTGAGAATGTCAATATCCAGTTCCAGGTTTCTAATCCAAATTTCCTTGCATCCTTGGATGTCTGGACTTTTAAAACAGCATCCACCAGGATTAGAAGTCCCAAAGCCGGTGACAGATACTGTTGAACTCGTAAGTTACATCCCAGCGCGATGATTCCCACCACAATCAGCAGTATCCCGCAGGCAAGATCATATTGAAATGCCAGATCATACAAATCATCGGAACAATATCCAATAATCTTGACGATGCCGTAGGCAATCAGTATAATTCCGCTGCATATACAGATCACTAAAGGCGATACGGGTGACACAGCTATGTAGATAATACCTGCTATATAAAAAATGATGGAAATCAGAATATAGCCATCCCGTGCTATACGAAGTTTTTTCAATGGATTCACCTCTTTTCTGTTTCATGTCTGTATTCTATAACCCAGGCGGGCTTTTTAATATGGGCAAACTCAGGTAGAATATCTAAAAACCAGACATTTTACCTGAGTTTGCCCAGTTTCTGTTTTGGATTGCCAGAACATACCCACTAATCCCCACAGAACTGAATTCAAATGCCGCTGCAACCATTGGAACTTCGCAGACGACAGTGGTCGCAATTAATGAACCGACAGCAGCCCAGGCAAGCACTTTAATTCCGCGGTATACACCCTCAATGGACATTCTCCGTCCCTATGTCTGTTTTTTAGGTATTTTCCTAAAAATGTCTGAAAATGCGTTTTTTTTAGTCATCCCCCGCATGAATGTCCATATCTTTTTTCTTGCCCCATGGATATAATTCCTCTATCCAAAAAGAAAGGGGTGGCTGATATGCAATCTGAATCATTCAGCAAATTCATCAAATCCATAAAGACGGGATACATCATCCTGTCTGTCCTGTTCTGCATCTGCGGAATACTGATACTGGTCAATCCTGGAGTATCCACAGTGACGCTTTGCTACGCACTGGGAGCCATCATGGTGGTCTTTGGCATTGTGAAAATCCTGGGATATTTTTTAAGGGACCATTATCGGTATGTTTTCCAGTATGACCTGGCATTTGGCTTTCTTCTTGTCATCCTTGGTCTCATCGTGCTGTTCCACCCGTTTGGTGTCCTCACACTGTTCCATACCATCCTCGGCATCCTCTTCCTGACAGATGGGCTGTTCAAGATCCAGCTTTCTATCGATATGAAATCTCTCTGGGTAAGTAAATGGTGGTTAATCCTTGTGTTTGCCCTGCTGACGGTTATGCTTGGGGTACTGATGATCCTGCACCCGCAGGGGAGCGCCGTATTCCTTACAGCGCTTTTGGGCATCTCCCTCCTTGCGGAAGGCATCCTGAACCTCTGCACCATTCTCTATGCTGCCAGGACAAAAAAATACCAGCAATGAGGCTGACAGAGGTGAATCGCTATGAAGAAAAATAACAAAAATACCACCGGCAAGATCACGGTTGGGCTGCCGAATGCCCTTCTGTATTCCCGGTATGAAGTACTCTGGAAAACATTTTTTGCAACCCTTGGTGCAGAGATAGTCGTAAGTGGGCCGACCACTAAGGAAATTCTACAACTCGGCACCAAAGTCGCCATTGATGAAAGCTGCCTGTCTGCCAAGATCTATCTGGGTCATATTCTGGCCCTGATCGGGAAATGTGATTATATCCTTGTCCCCCGAATCAGCAATTGGGGAAGGCAGCGAAATATGTGTACCCGGTTTGAATCCCTGTATGACTTATCCTGCAACACCTTCCGCTATACCGGCCAGAAATTTTTAAGCTACAACATCGCAGTATCTAAAAAGCTCACGGAGGAAAAAGCGTTTCTTGACCTTGGGATGGAACTGGGTTTTTCTAAGAAAGAAGCAAATGATGCCTACAAAACCGCAAAGAAAAAGGAAGCCGCCGCCTGGAAAAACAGATGGAAGAAAGAGGAACAGCTCTATAAGACAGACGGCATGAAAATTGCCGTTGCCGCCCACAGCTACCTTGCGGAAGATGCATATTTCGGCAGACCTGTCATGGACTGCCTGAAAAAGCTGGGCGCCATTCCCATCCGTGTGGACATCACTGACCGGAAGGAAGCCCTGAAGCAGTCTCTGAAAGTCTCCCCGACACTCAAATGGGAATTAAACCGTGAGATTGCCGGGAGCCTGCAAATACACCGGGATAAAATTGACGGAATCATACTGCTCAGCGCGTTCCCCTGCGGTCCTGATTCCATGGTAAACGACATCATCACCCGCGAGTTCCGTGAACTCCCGGTGCTAATCATTGTACTGGATACCCAGAATGGTACCGCAGGGATTGAGACGCGACTGGAAAGCTTTGTGGACATATTAAAATTTAAGAAAGGGGAATTATAATGGTTCGAAAACACGTCGCATTCCCACGGTTCAGCCATTACAACCTCTGCATCAAATATTTTGTGGAGCAGGCACTGGATGCAGAATATATCATGCAGCCGCCCATGACCAACCGGACAATGGAGATTGGCTCACACTACAGCCCGGATTCTGTCTGTACGCCCTTTAAGACCTCCCTTGGGAGTATGGTAGATGCACTGGAAGCCGGTGCGGACACATTGGTCATGACACTGGGGTTTTGCCGCCTTGGCTATTATGGGGAATTACAGGAAAAGATACTGCGGGAACTGGGGTATGAATTTGACTTTGTCAACCTTTCGGAATACTCCACTGGAAATCCGAAGGATTACCTGAAAGCGCTCCGGAAGATCGCTCCAAAAGCTTCCATGGCAAAAATGACACGGGTGGGCGTGGAGACACTGAAAATGCTATCCTGCCTTGATGAGATTGAAGCGGAATATTATAAAAACTGCGGTTTTGAGCTGCACCACGGAGACTTCAAGCAGGTGTGGAATCAGTTCCTGGCTGAGATGGAAACAGCGGAGAATCTACATGAAATAGAAGCTGCCTTTAAAACGGTCAAAAAAGAGTTTTCCGCCATTCCTGTAAATAAGCCGGAACACCCGCTTCGGGTAGGTGTCATCGGAGAATACTATACTGCTGTCGATGCCTTTTCTAACCTGAATCTGGAACAAAAGCTTGCAGACATGGGTGTAGAAGTACACCGCTGGATGAATGTGACAAACCGTAACCTGCACTACCATGGTAAAAACTTAAGTGTGGAAATCAAAGACTACTGCAAATATGAGATGGGGCCAACCTCCACGGCAAACATCTGGTGTGCCAAATACTACGCCTCCCACGGTTTTGATGGCATCATCCATGCAAAATCAGCAGGCTGCACACCGGAGATCGATATCATGCCCGTTCTGCAGAACATCAGCTCCGATTACAAAATCCCCACCCTCTACCTTTCTTATGATTCTCAGACCAGTGACACTGGGCTGGATACAAGGCTGGAGGCATTTTATGACATGATACAGATGAGAAAGAAGGCGGTTTAATTATGCAGGAAGCATACCTTGGAATTGACATAGGCTCCATATCCACGAAGGGAGTCATCATAGATAACCAGAACCATATTCTTGCCAGCTCCTATATCTGGACGGAAGGAAACCCGATGGGTGCGGCAAAAAAGCTGCTCCATCTCCTGGAAGAACAATTTGACCAGGGAAATTATCGTATTACGGCCACCGGAACTACCGGCAGCGCCAGAAAACTGGTGGGTGACATGGTAGGCGCCACCATCGTAAAAAATGAAATCACCGCACACGCAGTTGGCACTACCACCCTCTACCCGGATGTCCGTACCATCCTTGAAATCGGCGGACAGGACTCCAAGATTATTCTGGTAGAGAACGGCATTGCCGTTGATTATGCCATGAACACTTTGTGTGCTGCCGGGACAGGAGCTTTTTTGTCCAGCCAATCCAAGCGTCTGGGTGTGGAAGTTGAGGAATTCGGGCAAATTGCCCTGCAGTCAAAGCATCCAACGCAGATTGCCGCCCGCTGTACTGTTTTCGCAGAGTCAGACCTGGTACATAAGATTCAGATGGGACACACAAAGGAAGACATCATTGCAGGACTATGCAAGGCGGTCGCAGCCAATTATCTGAACAACGTAGGAAAAGGCAAAAAGATACTCTCCCCCGTGGTCTTTCAGGGCGGGGTCAGCAAAAATGTAGGTGTCGTGGAAGCGTTTAAAAAAGCCCTTGGCTGCAATATCATCGTAGATGAAAACGGGCATCTGATGGGGCATTGGGTATTGCCATTCTGGCAGGCAGAAGCAGCCGACGAAAACCCTTTGATTTTTCTGTGGAAGATATGGTCTTTGAGACACGAGAAATCAACTGTGGAAAATGTCCGAATAACTGCGAGATCATTTGCGTATACCGGAACGGGGTGCTCATCGACGCATGGGGGAACCGATGCGATAATGGAGCATTGAAACCAAAAGCAGAAAAATAATGGTTCATATGAAATACACATTCTTGGCAAACTGCTCATTATGCCTAAAAATAAGGCATTTTCCTATTGTTTGCCTAAAGACCCCGCTGCTTTGATTATGCTAATGTGAAACCAACAAATAAACAAGATAGCAGATTTTTATACACAAAGGAGAGGATGGAGATGAATTTACCGAATAAGCTTACGATATTACGTGTTTGCATGGTGCCATTGTTTGTATTTCTGATGCTATGGGATGATCTCTGTAAAAATGGAAATTATGCAGCAGCCGCAGTCTTTATCCTCGCAAGTGCCATTGACTGGCTGGACGGATACATTGCGCGAAAAAACAATCAGATAACGGACTTCGGAAAGTTTATGGACCCAATCGCAGATAAGCTTCTCGTTTGTTCAGCAATGATCTGCCTTGTAGAACAGGATGCACTCCCGGCATGGATGGTGATTATTATCATCGGGCGTGAATTCATCATCAGCGGCTTTCGTCTTGTAGCTTCTGATAAAGGGACTGTGATCGCAGCGAGCATCTGGGGAAAATTCAAAACTGTATTCCAGATGCTCATGGTAATTCTTCTAATCCTCGATTTTGGCGGAGCATTTGACATAATCGCCAGAATCACTACCTGGATTGCTCTCATTCTGACTATTGTATCGCTTATAGATTATCTATGGAAGAACCGGAATGTATTACGCGGACCAATGTAAATCCCCCATAGTCCAGTTGAAAACAACCATTCCCGGAAGCACTAAAATACAGAATCACGGAACGACACCTTCATCCAGCTTTATCTGATTGCTCATTTTGGCTGAGTACCGAGAGAATTCTGCATTCACCGATAAAAAATGCTCTGGACGATTCAAAAATATCGTCCAGAGCATTTTCTGTCCATACATAAAAGAACCGTAATCCTAATATACGCTGCAGGGAAATTCTTTATTGGTTATTATATATTTTACCAAGCCCGCCAGAAAGAAAATCGCTTATTGTATCAATCAAATCATCTTTCGAAAGAGCCTTGTCGTTCAATACCCAGGTCATGCAGGCATCAAACAGTGTTCCTGCTACACAGGCATCAATAATATCCACTTTTTCAAGTTTGGTGCTTGCAAGTCTTTCCGCAGACAACGCCTGAATAAATAAGTCTTTCATCATTTGAATTACTTTCGGACTATCTAAAGATGACAGCAACGCAACGAGGTTTTTTTTTCGTTCCATGATTGCGCTTAATATTCGTTCCACCTGGATGCGGGGATCTGCGATGATCTGCTGAAGCGTAACACCGGACAGTGCGTCAATCATAGACGTAATGATTGTGTTTTCAACGTGCTCTGCCAGGTCGGGGATATCTTTATAATGCGCGTAAAACGTGCCACGGCTGACATCTGCCGCATCCAATATATCCTTTACGGTAATACGAGTATTATTCTTCTGAAATAACAACTCGTAGTAAGCGTCCTCTATCATACGCCTTGTTCTGATCACATCTCTCCGTTCGGCCATTCCATTCTCACCTCATCAGCATACAGAAACTATACTTCTGTTTAACTTTATACAAAATAAAAAAATCTGAATATTGAATATAAAGTTATATAAATGTATAATCAAATTGTAGCAGATGATTCGTGAAAATTCAACAGAAATTTGAAGCAAATATTTATAGGAGGGATTAAAAATGGCAAGATTCGCAGATTTTTATTTTGACTCGTCAACAGGCCAAAACAAGATTCATGCACTCAAATGCGAACCAGATGGCCAGGTGCGGGCTGTCGTCCAGATCGCACACGGCATCGCGGAACACATCGACAGATACCGTGATTTTATGGCATACCTGGCAAACAACGGCTTTGTTGTCGTTGGGAACGACCATCTTGGTCACGGAAAAACGATCACCAGTGAAAAGGACAAGGGTGTGTTCTTCCCTGAAGATGGATGGAACCATGTTGTTAAAGACCTCGTATGCCTGCATGATATCATGGCAGCCCGGTATCCTGGCATAAAATATGTGATGTTCGGCCATTCCATGGGGAGCTTCCTGGTGAGAACTTATATCGTGGATTATCCGAACAAGTACGATATGGCAATTATTTCCGGAACCGGCCATCAGGGCAAGCTAATTGTCGATGTAGGAAACATGATGGCAAAGAAGACGATCAAAAAGAACGGATATGACTCGGATGGCACCAGGCTTAACGATTTGTCAATGGGCAGCTACCTCAAGAAGATTGAACGTCCCAGAACACCGTGTGATTGGCTATCGAGAGATACTGCACAGGTAGATAAATATATGGGCGACGAGTTATGTGGGTTTACAGCCAGGGCAGGTCTCTACGGTGACATGTTAAAGGGTGTCAAATATGTGACAAACATGTCTAACATCTCCAAGGTCGATCCTGATAAGCCGATTTACTTTATGAGCGGAAGCTCAGACCCAGTTGGCGATTACGGCAAGGGCGTCAAGAAGGCCTACGAGTGCTTCCAAAAAGCCGGTGTACAGGATGTGAGTATGAAGCTGTATGACGGCGGCCGCCATGAAATGCTCAATGAAATCAACCGGGACGAAGTTTATAAGGACATACTCACCTGGCTCAATAAACGGATATAAAGAAAAAGGAGCACGCAGATGGGAAAATATATCTTATCTTTTGATGCCGGAACAACAAGTAACCGCGCAATACTTTTTGACAAAAAGGGAAATATCTGCTCCATGGCGCAAAAGGAGTTTACACAGATTTTTCCAAAGGCCGGATGGGTCGAGCATGACGCCGATGAAATCTGGGCGGGTATGCTTGGCGTAGCAGTGGAATCCATGAACATTATAGGCGCGACGGCAGGTGACATAGCAGCTATTGGTATCACCAATCAGCGTGAAACGACCATTATCTGGGATAAAACAACCGGAATGCCTATTTATAACGCCATCGTCTGGCAATGCAGACGCACCTCCGATTACTGCGACAGCTTGAAAGCCAGGGGATTTACAGAAGAAATCCGCCAAAAGACCGGACTCATGATCGATGCATACTTTTCGGCAACCAAAATCAAATGGATTCTGGATCATGTTCCCGGTGCAAGGGAAAAAGCGGAAGCCGGTATGCTTCTGTTTGGAACCGTGGAGACCTGGCTCATCTGGAAGCTCACAGGGGGACGAGTCCACGTAACAGACTACTCCAACGCCTCTCGAACGATGCTATTCAATATTAATACGCTCACATGGGATGACGGTATCCTGCAAACATTTGGTATTCCAAAAACTATGTTGCCAGAAGTCAAGCCTTCAAGCTGCATATATGGAAAAACCGATCCAGCCTTTTTTGGTGGAGAAATTCCTATCGCCGGAGCAGCCGGAGACCAGCAGGCAGCTCTTTTTGGGCAAACCTGTTTTCAGCCAGGTGATGTAAAAAATACATATGGCACAGGTGGATTCCTGCTGATGAATACCGGAGATAAGCCTGTCTTTTCCAACAACGGACTCGTAACCACTATCGCGTGGGGGCTGGACGGCAAAATTACTTACGCGTTGGAAGGTTCTATCTTTGTAGCAGGAGCTTCCGTACAATGGCTCAGAGACGAGCTGCGGCTGATTGACAGTGCCGAGGATTCTGAGTACATGGCGTGCAAAGTCAAGGATACGAATGGCTGTTATGTAGTACCGGCCTTTACGGGCCTGGGTGCGCCTTACTGGGATCAGTATGCACGCGGAATAATCGTCGGAATCACCAGAGGCGTAAACAAGTACCACATTATCAGAGCCACACTGGAATCTCTGGCATACCAGACTTATGATGTGCTGAAAGCGATGGAGGCCGACTCCGGTATCAGGCTTTCGGAGTTGAAAGTGGATGGCGGTGCCAGCCACAACAACTTCCTAATGCAGGATCAGGCAGATATCATTAATGCGCCTGTTGAGAGGCCATCCTGCGTAGAAACAACGGCAATGGGCGCGGCGTATCTTGCCGGGCTGGCGGTTGGATATTGGTCTGATAAGGAAGATGTCGTTAGAAACAGGGGCGTAGACAGGATTTTTGTGCCAAAAATGGATACAGAAATTCGGGAAAAGAAAATTGCCGGCTGGAAAAAGGCAGTGAAATACTCCTTCGGCTGGGCAAAAGACTAATAAAATGAAAGAAGGTTAATTACATGGAAACAAGACCTTATATATCTTGGGAACTGATCAACAATTTCATGATCGACGTATTTAAAGCTTACGGTGTGCCTGAAGAAGATGCCAGAATCTGCACGGACGTTTTGTTGGAGTCTGACCGCCGCGGTATTGAGAGTCATGGCTGCAACCGCTTCAAACCCATCTATCTCGACCGCATCAAAAACGGTACGCTGCTTCCGGTGACGAAACTGGACATCATTAAGGAAACCCCCACAACCGTTGTGATGGACGCCAACAACGGCATGGGCATGGTCGCCAGCTACAGGATGATGGAAATGCTCATTGAAAAAGCGAAAAATTACGGTATGGCAGGAGGCGCCATCTGTAATTCCACTCACTACGGCATTGCCGGCTACTGGACAACCATGGCAGAGAAAGCCGGTATGATCGGCATCTCCGGTACCAATGCCCGTCCCTCCGTGGCACCTACCTTTGGCATAGAGCCTATGATGGGTACGAATCCCTTTACATTCACTATTCCCACAGATGAGGAATTCCCCTTCAATTTTGACTGTGCCACTTCTATCGTGCAAAACGGGAAACTCGAATTTTATGAACGCTCCGGGAAACCCACCCCCGCTGGCCTGGTCGTCACGAAGGACGGCAACACCATGACAGACTCCGGACAGATTCTCAGGGATATGCGTGCAGGCAAATGCGCACTGCTTCCTCTTGGTGGTCTCGGCGAGGAAACCGGCGGCTTCAAGGGTTACGGCTTTACCACCATTGTTGAGATTCTCTCTGCTGCTTTGGCCGGTGGCCCGTTCATGAAAGAACTCAGCGGGAAGGATGAAAACGGCAACAACAGGATGTATCACCTCGGACACTTTTTCTTCGTCATTAATCCCGAATTTTTCATGGGACTCGACACCTTCCGGAAGACCGCTGGCGGAATCTGCAGAGGCCTCCGAGCTTCCGAAAAGGCCCCCGGTGCAGAGCACATTTACACTGCCGGAGAGAAGGAATATCTGGCCTGGCAAGACCGCAAGAACAAGGGTGTACCTGTGGGTGAAGCTATTCAGAAGGAGTTTATCGCCCTGCGTAACGCATGTGGACTTGATTACCACTTCCCGTTTGAAGATTAAGGAGGATTGAAGAATGGATTACGCAAAAGAATCCCTGCAGCTCCACAGCGAGTGGAAAGGCAAAATTGAAGTGGTAGCCACCGTACCTGTGGCTACCAGGGACGACCTGTCTCTGGCCTATACCCCCGGTGTAGCACGGCCCTGCCTCGAAATCCAGAAGGATGTTGAGAAGTCCTATGACCTGACCCGCCGTCACAACCTCTGTGCTGTTATCACTGACGGCACTGCTGTTCTGGGACTGGGCGATATCGGCCCTGAAGCCGGTATGCCAGTCATGGAGGGCAAGTGCGTGCTCTTCAAGTCTTTTGGCGGAGTTGATGCCTTCCCGCTTTGCATCAAAACTAAGGATGTGGACGAATTCGTGGAGACAGTATATAACATCTCCGGTTCCTTCGGCGGAATCAATTTGGAGGATATCTCCGCGCCCCGCTGCTTTGAGATCGAACGCAAGCTGAAAGAAAGGTGCGATATTCCCGTCTTCCATGATGACCAGCATGGCACTGCCGTAATCACCCTGGCAGGTCTCACCAACGCACTGAAAGTGGTGGGGAAAGAGAAAGAAGATGTGAAGATCGTTACCTCCGGTGCCGGTGCTGCGGCTATCTCCATCGTGAAGCTGCTCCTTTCCGCCGGTTTCCGACACATTACCATGTGCGACCGTAAAGGCGCGATTTACGCTGGCCGTGAAGGTCTCAACTGGATCAAAGAAGAGATGGCCCAGGTCACCAACCTGGATAGAAAGCCCGGTACTCTCGCCGATATGCTGGTAGGGGCTGATGTCTTTATTGGCGTGTCCGCTCCCGGTATGGTTACAACTGACATGGTCAAAACCATGAATCAGGACGCTATTATCTTCGCCTGCGCTAACCCCACACCCGAAATCTTCCCCGATGACGCCAAGGCAGGCGGCGCAAAAGTCGTTTCCACAGGCCGCAGCGATTATCCCAACCAGATTAACAATGTGCTGGCGTTTCCTGGTATTTTTCGCGGTGCCTTTGATGTGCGGGCCAGAGACATTAACGAGGAGATGAAAATGGCCGCGGCCCAGGCTTTGGCAGGTCTGATTTCTGACGAAGAACTGTGTGCTGATTATATCATTCCGAAAGCCTTTGATCCCCGCGTGGGTCCTGCTGTGGCCAGGGCTGTGGCAGCAGCAGCCTATGATACCGGTGTGGCAAGAATTAAATATGGTGAGGACTGATTCTGACATAATCGATTTCCTAGGTTGAATATTGATGGACATGCGTGTTTAAGTCGATAAAAAAATAAAATCCCGGTTATGAACTGCTTCCCGTTAAGTAGACAACTAAAAAAATGAAAATCTTTTCTGCCCCCAGATGCAAAAGCTGGTGGCAGTTTTTATGCCACCATTAAATAATTTTTCATAAGCGTCAGACGTTTCAGGGAATGGGTTCCGTAAAAATAGCTTTTCTCAACAAAACCGGCACATAAATGACCACCGTTTATCTGCAGAGCTTCATCCACGCTTTGAAAAGATCTGCCGCTCTGTCCATTAAATGATGCTTCTGCCTTGTCTCTGTTTACCGTAATGCCAGGCAGGCACATCTGTTCCCAGGACTGGCGATTGTAACAGGCATCCGCAGTAATCAGGACAAATTTCCCCTGATTGTGGATAGGCACACCCGTTGTCCCTGCCGAATGCCCTAACACATCAACGAACTGCACCGTTCCATCCTGAAATACATCAAAGCTTCTCCCATGTGGGCCCAATCCTGTATTTTCCATATGAATCGGCTAAATGGCTATGTTTTCCATCACTCTCCATCAAAAGTTTCTGCTGATCTATTTTTCATTCCCCATTATACATAATTAATAATAATCATAATGATACTCATGGCAGCAAGGCCAAATCCAAGAGTACGATTCATAACCTTTGCCGAAGCTTTATTTGCAAATTTTGCTGTGAGCATTGCACCAATTAACGTAAAAATAATGCATAGGACAAGAATCGAATAATCTGTCACTCCGCCCCCGATTGCAAAATGAGAAACAGCTCCGGTCAAAGCAGTAAATGTCATAATAAATACACTTGTTCCTACAGCGGTTTTCAGTTCATAGCCCAATACACTGACCAGAACCAGAAGCATCATCATGCCTCCACCCGCACCTACAAATCCGCAGATCAGCCCGACCGCCATTCCACAAACAACAGATTGTATAGCTGCTTTCTTTTTACTCCGGTTCTTATTGCTTTCCTTCGCCTCCATGACTGGCCGGAAAATGAACTTCACGCCTGCGAACAGTGTCATAAACATTGAAAATCCACCCATCGTAGTCTGTGGGAGAAAAGAGGCGGCATAGCTGCCGATAAGGGTAAAAATCAAAACGGAAATAAGCATGATCAGCCCATTTTTAACATCAATATTTTTATTTTTCTTATAGGTATACGCCGATGCCGCCGAAGCAAGAACGTCCGATGCCAACGCAATACCAACGGCTTCATAGGCATTTACGTGAAGAAATGTAATCAGCATCGGCGAAATCACCGCAGCTGCGGAGAGACCCGCAAGACCGGTTCCGAAACCAGCTCCGGCTCCGGCTGCTAAACAAACCAATATTTTTTCCAGCATAAGGTATTCCCCATCTCCTTTCCATTTTTATAAATCTTTGCCGCTTCTGTCCGGCAGTTGTTCCATAATGCGCTTCGCATGTCCAATCATCTGCAAAAGACGGTTCATTGCCTCAGTATCGGCATCAAAATAATAATAATTTTTAGTTCCCTCACGACGCATTTTCAAGATACCGGCATCCTTAAGTATCTGTATATGGTGAGACACAGCAGGACGGGAAAGGTGTGTCCTCTCCGTAATCGTGCCTACCTGAACGCCGCCGCAATGCTCCATCCGCATCATTTCCAGCATAAGATGCTGACGATTCTCATCCCCAAGGGCCAGCAGGATCTTCTGGCAGCCTTCAAATTCCTGCGCCAGCCGATTGATATCTTCTCTGTGTTCTGACATAAGCGCAACCTCCTTTGTTCATTTACTCAAACCATTGTACTATACTTTTTTGAAAAATACTTATTTGTAAAGAAAATCGAGACGATTAAATAATCCATTGACATATGTCTGATTTCGTACTATATTCAAAAGTATGATTTCGTACTTTGGAGGTATATTATGAAGGAATTGCTGACAGTTCAATTAAAAAGATTTAACCATTTATCAAGCGAAATAGACGCTGCCTATCATGAGGCTGCCCAAAGGCTCGGTCTGTCCGACAGTGCAATGCAGGTCTTATATACCATCTGCAACAATGGAGAGAAGTGTTTACTCAGTGATATCTGCAATCTATCCGGCACGAGCAAGCAAACCATCAATTCCGCTCTCCGCAAATTAGAAGCAGAAGACATCGTATATCTGGAAACATTCAGCGGCAAAAAGAAGAACGTATGCCTTACGGCTAAAGGAAAAAATTTAATAAATAACACAGTAGTACGCCTGATTGAGATTGAAAATGACATTTTCTCTTCCTGGACGAAACCTGAACAAGAATTGTATCTTGAATTGACACAGAGATATTTAACTTCCTTTAAAGATAAGATCAAGGAGCTTTAGAATAAAAATGAAAAACATCCAATTATCAGATCATTTCGATCACAAAAAACTATTACGCTACACATTTCCGTCCATCATTATGATGATCTTTACATCAATTTACAGCGTGGTGGATGGCTTCTTTGTCTCAAACTTTGTTGGCAAGACTCCCTTTGCCGCAGTGAATTTCATTATGCCGTTTCTCATGATTCTTGGTTCCGTCGGCTTTATGTTCGGAACCGGCGGAGGCGCTCTCATCGCAAAAACAATGGGAGAAGGCAGGCCTGACAGAGCTAAGCAGTTGTTTTCGCTGTTTATCTATGTGACGCTTGTCTGCGGTGTCATAATCGCCATATTGGGAGTTCTGTTTATCCGGCCCATTGCCGCCCTTCTTGGTGCAGAGGGCCTTATGCTGGATAACTGTGTAACCTATGGCCGCATCATTTTAATTACCCTTCCGGCATTTATGCTTCAGTACGAATTTCAAAGCTTTTTCGCCACCGCGGAAAAACCTCAATTAGGACTGTATTTTACCATCGCGGCCGGCATTACCAATATGGTATTGGACGCTCTTTTTGTCGCTATATTCAAATGGGGCCTCATCGGTGCAGCAGCCGCCACCGCATTCAGCCAGGCTGTAGGAGGTATCACTCCGTTGATTTACTTCTTCCGTCCAAATACCAGTCTTTTGCGGCTTACTAAAACAAAATATGACAGAAAGGCTTTGCTCAAAGCCTGCACCAATGGTTCCTCAGAACTGATGTCCAATATTTCCATGTCCATTGTCAGTATGCTTTACAATGTTCAGTTGATGAAGTATGCCGGAGAAGATGGGATTGCCGCATATGGTGTACTGATGTATGTAAATATGATCTTCCTTGCCGCCTTCATCGGCTATTCCGTTGGAACGGCCCCTGTCATCAGTTATCACTATGGTGCAGGAAATCATATGGAACTAAAGAGCCTTCTAAGAAAAAGCCTTGTCATTATCGGCACCTTCTCGTTGATTATGCTTGGACTTGCAGAAGGATTAGCCAGGCCACTTGCGATGATTTTTGTGGGATACGACCATGCACTTATGAATCTGACACTACGTGGTTTTATGATCTATTCCTTCTCATTTCTTTTTTCGGGTATTGCTATTTATGGTTCCTCCTTCTTTACCGCACTTAACAACGGCCTCATTTCTGCTTTGATCTCTTTTCTGCGTACCCTGCTGTTCCAGGTAACCGCAGTGCTGATTTTTCCGCTGTTTTGGGGCATTGATGGCATCTGGATATCCATTGTGGCCGCCGAACTGATGGCAGCGATAGTCACCGTTTTGTTTCTGATCGGCAAACGGGCAACGTATAAGTATTGAAATAATAAAACATTCTGAAAACTTCGCAATCCCGCGTTCTGCCGGAACCTGTGAAAGCCTTTCAAAGTCCATAAATTCCGGAATCAGCGGGCTTAAATGGCCACATCTTACCCTCATTCCCACAGGGTTAAAATTGCCCGGATCCGCATCCTGTCCCTCCTTTCTGCTGCCGGCCCTGGGATTAAGCTTAATTTTATATTTATCCAAAATGCTTTTTCTCCAATTCCGCAAAAACCACCTCCGCGTCTATTGCTTCGGCTCCGTTTAACAGTTCCTGCGCTTTATGTGCAAGGTCGGAAATCTCGGTTGTATTGCGTAATTCTTTAATTGGCATTATAAGAGGCATAATGATTCACTCCTTTCTTCAACACAATTATGTTTTGAAGACAATGAGAATATGCATCATCGACTTCGCCATCAGCCAGTCATCAATCCCTTTATAGTCCCTGTTCCACTTTCCGCAAGGCCAAATCATATCAGCTGAAAAAAGGAGCCTTCGGGAAACTCCCAAAAGCTCCAAACTATTGATTTTAAAGAATTTTTTGATTAGAACTTGCCAGCGTCAGCTGCTTCCTGTACAGCAACTGCAACTGCAACGGTCATACCAACCATCGGGTTGTTTCCTGCACCGATCAGACCCATCATTTCTACGTGAGCCGGTACTGAAGAAGAACCTGCAAACTGTGCATCAGAGTGCATACGTCCCAGTGTATCTGTCATACCATAGGAAGCCGGACCTGCTGCCATGTTATCCGGATGAAGAGTACGTCCTGTACCGCCGCCGGAAGCAACTGAGAAGTATTTTTTGCCTTTCTCATTGCATTCTTTCTTGTATGTACCTGCTACCGGATGCTGGAAACGTGTCGGGTTTGTTGAGTTACCTGTGATAGAAACGTCAACGCCTTCTTTCCACATGATTGCAACACCTTCCGGAACGCTGTTAGCGCCGTAGCAGTTAACTTTTGAACGAAGTCCTTCTGAATAAGATTTACGGAAAACTTCTTTTACTTCATTGGTGTAAGGATCATACTCTGTCTCAACATATGTAAAGCCGTTGATACGAGAAATAATCTGTGCAGCATCTTTTCCAAGGCCATTCAGGATAACGCGAAGCGGTTTCTGACGAACCTTGTTTGCTTTTTCTGCAATACCGATAGCACCTTCTGCTGCTGCGAAAGACTCATGTCCTGCCAGGAATGCGAAACACTCTGTCTCTTCTTCCAGAAGCATTTTTCCCAGATTACCATGGCCAAGACCTACTTTACGTGTATCAGCTACAGATCCCGGGATACAGAAAGCCTGTAATCCTTCACCGATTGCTGCTGCTGCATCTGCTGCTCTCCTGCAGTCTTTTTTAATTGCGATTGCTGCACCTACAATGTATGCCCAACATGCATTTTCAAAACAGATCGGCTGAATTCCTTTGATCTGGTCATAAACATTTAAACCAGCATCTTTTGTAATTTTCTCAGCTTCTTCGATGGAAGCAATTCCATAACTATTTAAAACAGAATTGATTTTGTCAATTCGTCTCTCATATGATTCAAATAAAGCCATTTCCTGTTACCTCCTCTAATTATTCTTTTCTCGGGTCAATAATCTTAACAGCATCTGCTACACGACCATACTGGCCTTTTGCCTTTTCCCATGCAGTATTAGGATCATCGCCTTTTTTGATGAAATCAGTCATCTTTCCAAGGCTGACGAACTGATAACCAATAATTTCGTTATCCTCGTCAAGCGCAATACCGGTAACATAGCCTTCTGCCATTTCCAGGTAACGAGGTCCTTTTTTCAGTGTTCCATACATAGTACCAACCTGAGAACGAAGTCCTTTTCCAAGGTCTTCCAGACCAGCTCCTACAGCAAGTCCATCCTCGGAAAATGCAGACTGAGAACGTCCGTAAACAATCTGAAGGAACAATTCTCTCATAGCAGTGTTAATGGCATCACATACAAGGTCTGTATTCAATGCTTCCATAACAGTCAGTCCCGGAAGAATCTCAGAAGCCATAGCTGCAGAATGAGTCATACCTGAACATCCGATTGTCTCAACCAGAGCTTCCTGGATGATACCTTCCTTAACGTTCAGGGACAGCTTACATGCACCCTGCTGAGGAGCACACCAGCCTACACCATGTGTAAAACCGGAAATATCCTTAACTTCTTTTGCCTGTACCCATTTTGCTTCTTCAGGAATAGGCGCAGCACCATGATGAACGCCCTGTGCAACTGGACACATTTCTTCTACTTCGCGTGAATAAATCATTTTAAGACTCCTTTCAATAATTAATGTCTTTTTATGTACTCCGAGCATACTGATACCCGCACGTACCTTGTTAATATTTTCGCATAAAACGTCAAAATAGTCTAGTAGTTTTATGAAAAATTTAACCGCGTAACAAAAAATTACACGGTTAGACATTTTTCTTATTTGCTTGCAAATACTTCCGCATAACCAATGCCGTTGTTTACAGCAAGTTCGTGATCTGTCACATAAATGTCCACATGCTGACCATCCACACCGCTTCCCGTATCTTCTACACAGTATTCATGTCCGCTGATATAAATATGTGTTCCCAGCGGAAGTACTTCCGGATCAGCAGCTACTGTCCAGTCAGCCACCGGATATGCACCGCTGGCTGTAGGACTGCCTGACCACCATCCGCAGCAGATTTCACAGGCACAATAATATGTAACTGTAAATACCCCCAGGGATTCTCCGATATTCTCAGCGCCCTCAGGTACAATATCCGAAAGAAATTCATTACACACATAACCAATCTGTCCGTCTTCCATCTGAACACGGCTCCACCCGTTATCACAGACACCAATCACCTGTACCTTAGCATATTTCGCCAATTTCGCGATCTCTTCATATGTCGTTCCCGGCAGCTTACGTACTGCCAAAACATCTGTTGTATAAACCTCTTTTTGAATTGCTATTTCCTGTATCGTCTGATCGGAGACAGCTTCTACAATCTGCTCCTCCGGTACATTTCCCTCACTCATGACAGAAAGTATGGCTGCACTGTAATCGGCATCGATCACAGCTTCCGCGCAAACCGGGCTTACAAACATCAGACAGACAATCAGAAAGATAGAACCAGTCTTCATGAATGCTTTCATATGCTTTTACCTCCAAAAATCCCCAATAAAAATGGCGGAGTATCCCTTAGAATACTCCGCCCCTTTGTATGTAATAATATTACCATATTTTTCCATATTCCACAAGTAAAACTTTTCCACATTTCTTTTGCATCTTTGCCTGTTCTGCGCTATACTTTGCATGGAAAGGAAATATCTTACTATGATAAAAAAAACATATACTACTCATCTTAATCTGGAAAACACGCCATTTCAGGACTGCGATCCATACGGCCTTCTTTTTTTTGACATAGAGACCACCGGTTTTACAGCCCGTTCGTCTTCCCTGTATCTTATTGGTACTGTAAATTTTCAGGGACCTGACTGGGTAATCACCCAGTGGTTTGCTCAAACCCCGCAGGAAGAGACGGAAATCCTCCATGCATTTTTATCCTTTGCGAAACAGTTTTCCCAGATCATTCATTTTAATGGGGAACGTTTTGATATTCCCTATATAAAAGAAAAATCCCTTACCTGTCAGATGCCGGATATTTTTTCCGGACTGGTCAGCCGTGATCTGTTCCGTATGATCCGTCCTTTAAAGCCTCTTCTACAGCTTTCATCGCTCAACCAGAAAAGCCTGGAAGAGTATCTGGGACTGTTTCGGCGCGATCCATATAATGGAGGTGAACTCATTAAAGTTTACTATGATTATTCACGGACGCACTCAGAGGATCTTTTGCGTGTACTTTTGCTTCATAATTATGAAGATCTGCTTGGCATGCTTTCCATTCTTCCCATGTTAAGTTATCTTCCTTTGCTGGAAGGCGGATTTGGTATCCTCGCAGCAGAGGAAGATGAGGATACCCTTATTGTCCGGGGATGTCTGCCGGGTCCGGTTCCTAAATCGTTTTCTTTACGTGAAGAATTGTTTTATCTGTCCTGCAGCGAAAGTTATTTTGCTATGCAGATTTCAGGAACGCACCAGCCTTTAAAGCACTTCTTCAGCGACTTTAAAAACTATTATTATTTGCCGCTGGAAGATACGGCTATTCACAAAAGTGTTGCATCTTTTGTTGATAAACAATATCGCGAACCTGCAAAGGCCTCCAACTGTTACTGCCGCAGAAAAGGATTTTATCTTCCCCAGTATGAAGCGCTTTTTACGCCTGTATTTAAAGAAAATTATTCAGACCGTCTTTTGTACTTTTCCTGCAAAGAAGAATTTACAGCAGATAAAAATGCTCTTCACAAATATGTGAGTCATCTCCTCCAGACAATGTGAGCATAGCCCGGCTGCTTCATCTGATCCTGCTGTGAAAAAAGCCAAAAATACCACCGGTTACGTTCTGTAATCGGTGGTATCTATTTTCAGCTTATATTCCGCTGCTTCTTTTGTTGTAATTTACTCAACCGGAGCTTCAGCAACTTCCTCTTCAGCTGCCGGCTCTTTCTCCGGCGCTGCCTGCAATGCTTTCATGCTCAGACTGATCTTCTTTTCTTCGCCATTAAAGTCAACGACTTTAGCTTCGATTTCCTGACCAACTTTTAAAACATCCGACGGCTTGTCAATATGCTCATGAGAAATCTGTGATACATGAAGCAGTGCATCAACGCCCGGCTCCAGTTCAACAAATGCACCGAAGTCTGTCATTCTTGCAATACGGCCTGTAACTACATTTCCCACTTCATATTTTTCTGCTGCTGTCAGCCACGGATTCTCATCTTCAAATTTCAGGCTGAGTGCAATTTTACTGCCATTGATATCTTTCAGAAGAACTTTCAATTTGTCACCAACATTAAGTACCTTCTTCGGATTTTCAACTCTGCCCCATGACATCTCTGAAATATGAAGCAGACCATCTGCTCCGCCCAGATCGATAAACGCACCAAAATCTGTAACGTTTTTGACAACACCTTCAATCACATCGCCCACATTGATTCTCTCAAACAACGCTTTCTGAAGTTCTGCTTTTTTAGCAGCCAGAAGCTGTTTACGATCACCGATAATTCTTCTTCTGCGCGGATTGAACTCTGTAATAACAAATTCAATTTCCTGATTTGCAAATTTCTCAAGATTTTTTTCATAAGTATCAGATACAAGACTTGCCGGAATGAACACTCTCGCTTCATCTACAACAACGCTTAAACCTCCGGACAGTACCTGTGTAACAGTTGCTGTCAGAACTTCCTGATTATTGAAAGCCTCTTCCAGTCTCTTATTGCCTTTTTCAGCAGCAAGTCTCTTGTAAGTAAGTGCCACCTGTCCATCGCCGTCATTTACCTGAAGTACTTTCGCTTCCATTGTATCGCCAACCTTTACCAGGTCACGCAGATCCACATTCGGCTCATTTGTGTACTCGCTTCTTGAAATAATGCCATCAGCTTTATATCCGATGTTCAGGACGATCTCGTCATCCTTTACGTCGATGACTGTACCCTCCACAACTTCTCCCTTGTGAATTGTTTTTAATGATTCTTCCAGCATTTGTTCAAAACTCATCTCTGACATATTTTTGAACCTCCTTAATAATTTGATTGGGGGTCGATGCCCCTGCAGTAATACCTACGCAATCGACAGGAGGTATAATAGTTTGCTCCAAGTCTCTAAGTGTCTGAATATAGTAAGTATTTTCGCATTCCTTATTGCACAGCTCAAACAGCTTCTGCGTATTTGAACTGTGTCGGCCGCCTATGACAATCATAGCACCGGCTATTGCAGCAATTTGCGCAGCTTCTTTTTGCCTTTCGTCAGTTGCACTGCAAATCGTATTTATAACATTACTATCATAACCCTTTTTAGAAATAATTTCAACTAGATTTTTAAATTTATTGTTGTTAAATGTCGTTTGGGAAACAACACAAATTTTTTCACCGAAATTGATTACAAGCTTATTTGCTTCCTCTTCTGTCTCTATAACTGTAACCCGACTCTCACACCATCCCTTGATTCCTTCTACCTCCGGATGGCTTTCATTACCTATGATTATAATATGTTTTCCGGCTTTGCTCTCCCGCTCAGCAATCCTGTGAATCTTCAGCACAAAGGGGCAGGTTGCATCCACCAGTTTGAGACCTCTTTCTTCAATTTTGCGGTAGATTTCTTTTCCCACACCGTGAGAGCGGATAATTACCGTGCCCTCTTTTATCTTCTCCAGCTCATCCGGTCCATCTATCACCCTTACACCTTTTTCTTCAAGATCCCTCACAACTTCTTCATTGTGGATAATTGGGCCATACGTATAGATAGGTCCGTCGGATCCGGCTGCTTCTTCATAAACCTTTTCTACAGCTCTTTTGACGCCAAAACAAAATCCTGCTGTTTTTGCTACAATAACTTCCATATTTTTTACCCTATTACTACTATTTTATGCCTGTTTTCCTCTATCTATGCCTGTTCTTTATAAAAGGATTTTATTTTCTTTGTCACTTCATCGATTGTCATCTCCGATGAATCCAGATAAACCGCATCTTCCGCCTGTGAAAGCGGTGCAATGGCACGATGCATATCCTGATCATCCCGCTTAATAATATCTTCTTTTATCTCCAGAAAATCACAGGCAATACCTTTCTTACACAATTCATCATAGCGTCTTTGCGCTCTTGTATCCGCACTTGCTGTAAGATAAATTTTTAGCTGTGCATCCGGAAGAATATTTGTTCCAATATCCCTTCCATCCATAACCACATTATTCGTTTGGGCAAGCTTTCTTTGCAAATCCAGAAGTTTTTCTCTTACACTGGGAATTGCCGCCGCCGCGGATGCCATGTTCCCTACCGCTTCCGTGCGGATAAGTCCTGAAACATTTTCTCCGTTAAGCATTACCTGCTGTTCTCCGTCTTTATATGCAATGGATATACTGACCTTTGAAAGCGCTTTTTTTACCTGCTCCATATCCCGTATATCCGTATTATTTCTTATCAAAAACAATCCGATTGCCCGATACATTGCCCCCGTATCCACATATACGAAAGAAAGTTCCTTTGCAACTCTTCTGGCAATCGTGCTCTTTCCTGCTCCTGCCGGTCCATCTATCGCAATATTGTATGTCATTTTCTTACCCCGCTCTGTTTCTTATAATAATCAGCTGTTTTAAATCGTATTGGCAGCATGGAAACCTGCCGCATAACCTGTCGACCATGCAATCTGAAGATTAAATCCACCTGTTACCGCATCAAGATCCAGCACTTCACCGGCAAAATAAAGATTCGATACCAGCTTTGATTCCATCGCAGCAGGCTGTATTTCTTTTACTGATATACCGCCCTTTGTTATAATAGCTTCATTATAATCTCGCAGTCCCGTTGCCGTCAACTCTAAATGCCTGATCAAATGAACCAGCTGTGCTCTTTCTTCTCTGGTAATTTCGTTGACTTTCTTTTCAGGACTGATTCCTGAAAGTTCAAGCATTACCGGCGTTAGTTTCGATGGAAATAAATTTCCGATCACATTCTTGAATTGCTTATTTTTTCCTTCATCAAATTCTCTGATCAGCCGCATATCGAGCTGCTCATCTGATAAAGCCGGTTTTAAATCAATAATCAGTCTTAAACTTTTCTGGCGAAGCTTTTTCTGCACAACAGTGCTGGCTGTCAATACAAGCGGTCCCGTCACGCCAAAATGGGTAAACATCATTTCTCCAAATTCCTCATACAGCTTCTTTTTTCCATCATACACAGACAGTGTGACATTACGAAGTGACAATCCCTGCAACTCCTTTACAAATGCCTCTTTTGTGTTAAAAGGCACAAGAGAAGGATAACATTCTGTCACCGTATGACCGCATTCCTGTGCAAACCGGTATCCGTCACCCGTAGAACCTGTACTGGGATATGAAAGTCCGCCGGTAGCCACTATTACAGCGTCCGCCCTCATATCCGTCCCATCTGACAGACGAATCCCTGCCACTTTACAGCCAGTTTCATTTTTTTCTGTCAAAATCTCTTTAACCTGCATATTCAGATGCACTTTGACTCCTGCGCTTTGCATTGCTTTGCGAAGCACATCAATTACATCAGCTGACTTATCCGAAACAGGGAATACCCGGTTACCCCGCTCTATTTTCGTTTTCATTCCGTGATTTTCAAAAAAGCTGATCACATCCTGATTTGTATATCCATAAAACGCACTGTACAAAAATTTTCGGTTTGTACATACACTTTCAAATAACTCTTCCATATCACACGCATTTGTCAGATTGCACCTTCCCTTACCGGTGATATATATTTTCTTACCCAGCCGCTCGTTCTTCTCGCAGAGGTGTACTTCACATCCATTTTCCGCTGCCGCAATTGCCGCAAACATTCCAGCCGCACCGCCGCCGATAACCAGAATCTTCTTCATTTTTCTCTGCCTTTCTTCAAAACTCTATCAATAATCATAATATAGACGGAGAATTTTTGCAAGCATGCTCTATTTCCAAACGCACCGATACATCCAGGACATCCAAAAAACCGCAGATTCTGAAATCATCCAGAATCTGCGGTTCTTCAATCATTTTATAGTTTTATACCGGATATGCTCCGTTCTTTGTATCTGCAACTGTTGCATCTACTTTTGTCTGCTGAGCCTCTCTGTATTTGAAGAAATCTGTAGCAACCTGCGGGAACAGAGCGTAAGAAAGAACATCTTCTTCCTGCTGTGTCCACTGTGCACATTCTTTTTTCAGTTTTTCAAGCTGCGGCTCAATCTTATCTGCCGGACGGCAGGTAATGATTTCTGCATCACCGATACACTTCTTCTGTACTTCCGCATTAAACGGTTTAACTGTTGCACCGTATTTTCCGCTCAGTACGTCTTTTGTCTGCTGCGGAACCATCTTATAGCGCTCGCCGTTGATTACGTTCATAACTGCCTGTGTACCAACAATCTGTGAAGACGGTGTAACCAGCGGGCACTCACCAAGGTCTTTACGAACACGCGGAACCTCTTCCAGAACTTCATAGTACTTATCTTCTGCATGAAGATCTTTCAGCTGGCTTGTCAGGTTGGAAAGCATACCACCCGGTACCTGGTACAGCAGAGTCTTGATGTTAACACCAAGGTTCTTCGGATTAAGAAGTCCGCTGTCCAGAGCCTCATCGCGAACAGGTCTGAAGTAGTCAGCAATTTCAGCCAGAAGGTTCTGATCAAATCCTGTATCATACGGTGTACCTTTGAAGGTTTCAACCATAACTTCTGTTGCCGGCTGGGATGTTCCCAGTGCAAACGGAGACATTGCAGTATCAATAACATCCACACCAGCTTCTACTGCTTTCAGATATGTCATAGAAGCAACACCTGATGTGTAATGTGTATGCAGCTGAATCGGAATATTTACAGTTTCTTTCAGAGCCTGTACCAGTTCAGTTGCTGTATACGGAAGAAGAAGACCTGCCATATCTTTAATACACAGAGAATTTGCGCCCATGTCTTCGATCTTCTTAGCCATGTCTTTCCAGTAATCCAGTGTGTAAGCCTCTCCCAATGTATAAGAAAGAGCTACCTGTGCATGACCTTTTTCTTTATTTGCAGCAGTAACTGCAGTCTGCAGGTTTCTGATATCATTCAGACAGTCAAAAATACGGATGATATCAATACCGTTTGCGATAGATTTCTGAACGAAATATTCTACCACGTCATCTGCATACTGGCTGTAACCAAGGATATTCTGTCCACGGAACAGCATCTGCAGTTTTGTGTTTTTCGCTTTATCTTTAATCTTACGAAGTCTCTCCCACGGATCTTCTTTCAGGAAACGAAGAGAAGCATCAAATGTAGCTCCGCCCCAGCATTCCAGGGAATGATATCCAACTTTATCCAGCTTTTCAACAATCGGGAGCATCTGTTCTGTTGTCATTCTGGTGGCAATCAGAGACTGATGAGCATCACGTAAGATTGTTTCAGTAATTTTAATCGGTTTCTTAACTTGTTCTGCCATTTTCTACGTTTCCTCCTTATACTCCAAAAATAGCCATAAATGTTCCGGCTGCAACTGCAGTACCAATAACTCCGGCTACGTTCGGTCCCATCGCATGCATCAGCAGGAAGTTTGTAGGATCTGCCTCAGCTCCTACCTTCTGGGATACACGGGCTGCCATCGGCACAGCCGAAACACCTGCGGAACCAATCAGCGGATTAATCTTTCCGCCGGATGCTTTACACATAATCTTACCAAACATAACACCGCCAAAAGTACCAAAAGCAAATGCCACCAGACCGAGAACTACGATCTTGATAGTTGCCATATTCAGGAATGCTTCTGCACTTGTGGAAGCACCTACGGAAGTACCCAGCAGGATAACTACGATGTACATCAGAGCGTTGGATGCTGTCTCTGTCAGCTGTTTTACAACGCCTGACTCACGGAACAGGTTACCAAGCATCAGCATACCTACCAGAGGAGCTGTAGTCGGCAGAAGCAGACATACAACGATGGTAATGATGATCGGGAAAAGGATCTTCTCCAGTTTGGATACCGGACGAAGCTGTTCCATCTTAATTTTACGTTCTTCCTCTGTAGTAAAGGCTTTCATGATAGGCGGCTGAATAATCGGAACCAGGGACATATATGAATATGCTGCCACTGCAATCGGTCCCATCAGTTCTGTCTGTCCCAGCTTACCTGCAAGGAAGATAGAGGTCGGGCCGTCCGCACCACCGATAATAGAGATGGCTGCTGCCGCTTTTCCGTTAAAGCCAAGGAAAATTGCCAGGAAATATGCCATGTAAATACCAAGCTGAGCTGCCGCACCCAGTAAAAAGCTCTTGGGATTTGCAATCAGCGGACCAAAGTCCGTCATGGCCCCGACACCCATGAAAATAAGTGACGGCAAGATACTCCACTCATCCAGCAGATAGAAGTAGTGAAGAAGTCCGCCTACACCGTTGGACATATCTTCCGGTCTTGCCATAATATCCGGATAAATATTAACCAACAGCATACCGAATGCAATCGGAACCAGCAGAAGCGGTTCAAACCCGTGTTTGATAGCCAGATACAAAAATACACATGCAACTGCTATCATCAGGTAATTTCCCCAAGTCAGGTTAAAAAACGCTGTCTGGTGAATCAGATTGCCTAATGTATCTGTAATGTATGACATTGTTTTACCTCCTGTTTTATCGTGTCACAAAAACGGTCCTCTATTAGTTCAGAGATGCCAGTACATCGCCGTTTTCTACAGCAGCGCCAACTGCAACATCAATGCTTGCCACGGTTCCGTCCTGCGGAGCAACAACAGGGATTTCCATCTTCATAGCTTCCAGAATAATGATCGGATCTCCGGCTTTTACTGCCTGTCCCACACTTGCTTCTACTTTAAATACTTTGCCCGGTACAGAAGCAGTCACTTTTACTGCGCCTGCGCCGGTGCCTGCTGCCTTCGGTGCTGCTGCCGGTGCTGCTTTAGGAGCTGCCTTCGGTGCTGCTGCCTTTGCTGCCGGTGCTGCTGCGCCGCCTGCACCCTCTTCTACGGTTACATCATATGCTACGCCATTTACGGTAATTGTATAAGTTTTCATTTCATTTTCCTCCTGATTATGATATTAGGCTCTCTGCCATTTATTACGATTGCTCTTCCTGATAGACCGAACTACAAATCCATCTGTGGTTGTACCTTCTGCCGCTGCAATTGCCGCTGCAATCACGGCAATCAGTTCACCATCATCGACAACCTCTTCCTCTGCCGGTGCTGCCGATGCTGCCGGTACAGATACCGCCGGTGCTGCTTCAGGAGCCGCCGGAGCCGGTGCAGATTTCTTTGTAAAAGCTTCTTCCAGTTTGGAAATATGCTTAAACTGTCCGATCAGGAAACTCAGGAACAGCAGTGTCAGGAATACGATACCGATTCCCATGACTGTATTTAACGCTGCTTCCACCATAACCTTGCCGAGAGAAGAATCCTGTTCTGAGAATGACATGGATTCCATACCCAGAGTATCTCTGCTCAGTGTCGTAGTTACAACACCCTCGCCATTAGCAAAATCGCATGTTGAATTGATGGAAATAATATCATCTGTCACGGTGATGTCATGTTCTTTCACCGCAGTGAATTCTCCAAGTTCTTCCTTTGCATCCTGCCATGACTCAACACTGAGAACCACGCTTTCCTGCGGGATAGACAGGATAGAGGTCGGATGCAGGATTTCTCCCATTTCTTCATCTGACATGGAAGTAACCGTTTTAATACTTTCTTCCGCATAAGACTCCAGTGCCTGACGATCCTGTGCCGTTAAGCCTGACTCGTCCGCAACTGCCGCCTCAGCTGCCTCTGAAACAGCTTCCGTTGCCGCTTCTGCCTCTGATACAGCTTCCGTCGCCTGTGCTGTTGTCTCTGTTTCCTCTGCCAGAGCCGGCACCTGAGATACTGCCAGCATCGCTGCAACCGATACGGAGAACAATAATCCTTTAAATTTTCTCATATCATTCACCTCTCTTAAACCGTGCCGTGTTTTTTCGCCGGGCGATCTTCTCTTTTTGTGAATAACATTTCGAATGCGCCGATCACATATTTTCTTGTATCAGCAGCCTCAATGATCGTATCAACATATCCTCTCTTTGCTGCAGATACCGCACTTGTCTGCTGTGCTGCATACTCGGCAGCTTTTTCATTAATAGTAGCCATATCTGCATCAGCGTACATGATTTTTGCTGCAAGATTTGCATCCATTGTACCGATTTCAGCTGTCGGCCATGCAAATGTCATATCTGCACCGATCGACTTGCTGTTCATTGCCACAAATGCACTTCCATACCCTGCACCGATCACTACATTTACTTTCGGAACAGTTGCATTTGCAAAAGCATATGTAAGCTTTGCAACTGCTTTTGCAATTCCGCGCTCAGAATGCATGTCTGCCTTGAATCCTTTTACATTTGTCAGAGACAGCACCGGAATTCCGAATGCATCACAGAACCCAACAAATTCAGCGGCTTTAACAGCGCCTTTCTTTGTCAGTACAGCATCATAACTCTCTGCTTTCTTACCTTCCGCATCATAAACTTCTGTACGGTTTGCAACAGCACCTACTGTCTGTCCGTTCAGGCGAAGGAATCCTGTAACCATTTCTTTTGCATAAGCTGCTTTTGTCTCAACAAAATTGTTATCATCTGCAATCTGTGATAACAGGATAGATGTATCTCCAACACAGTTTTCCAGATCAGCACATACACGGTTCAGATCGTCCTGACATTCTTCGTAGGACAGATCATCCTCGTTGTTTGCCGGAAGCATGGAAACCAGTTCACGGATACCCGCAAAGATTTCCTCTTCACTACCTGTAAAATCAACCAGGCCGGCTTCTTCACTCTGGAATTTTGCTGTAGCTGTGTCACATTTTTCTTTTGTGTTTCCATCCAGCGCATTCGGAGAGTTCACAAACAGCTTTGCATTTTTTTCTTCCATAAAAGTAAAATCTGTAAGTCCGGGAACAACAGCCAGACCACCGCCGCAAGTGCCGAATACTGCTGTAATCTGCGGTACAACGCCGGATGCCAGTGCCTGTTTTGCGTAAATTTCGCCAAACGCATTCAGTGCATCTGTTGCCTCCTGAAGTCTAAGGCCCGCACAATCAATAAGACCGATCACCGGTGCTCCCATCTTCAGTGCCATGTCGTAGACGCCAACAATTTTCTTCGCGTGCATTTCACCAATTGTACCGCCCAGTACGGATGCATCCTGACTGTATACATACACCAGATTGCCATCAATCACACCATAACCTGTGATGACACCGTCTGCCGGAGTATCGGCTTTAGCCATGTTGAAATCTGTGTTTCTTGCAGTAACGCCTGCGCCGATCTCAACAAAACTGTTCTCATCAAGCAAAGACGCGATTCTTTTGCCTGCTAAGCTTTGTGCTGTGTTACTCATTTTTCAGCCCTCCATTTTTCTATAATAGATAAATTGAAACCAATTATCTGCCGTATATCATTGTACTTTATTTCGTCCACGATATCAAGAGTTTTGTCTTATTTTTGACAATTTTTTCTGTTACAGTGCATATCTGTCCAGCACCCAGGCAAGCCAGTCTTCAAAGTGCCGGGCCCTGATATCCGACATTGTCACCACCGGATATTCCCGCAGTAAAATATCTCCGCAAAAATAGCTGATCTTCCCTACAACTGTTCCTTTTTTTACAGGCGCCATAAGACTTTTTCTTATGGTCAGCCGGCTTTTTATCTCTTCGTCCCTGCGCATTAAAATAGAAATCTCCGCCTCGTTTCCTGTCACTGCACACACAGGCACATTCACATCACGCCATGGATTTCCATCCTCTGCAAGACCATCCTCTACAGGAAGGGCTTCCATCTTCTTCGGTGTACTGACTGTTTTGTTCTCAAAATTTTCTAATCCATAAGTCATCAGTTTTTTTGTATCCGACCACTTGTATGTACGATTATACGGCCATCCGCATGCCAGCACTGCAGCCGTAAAAAGCCTGCCCTCACTCTCCAGTGCACAGACATAACAGTATCCTGCCGCGGAAGTAAAGCCGGTTTTCCCGGATATTACTCCATCCATCATTTCTAAAAATGAATTGTGGTTTTGGCAGGAAAAATTTCTGGCTCCCGATTCGTCTGAAAAACTGCAGCTTCTTGTCTGAGTGATGTGACGGAATTCCTCCTTCACAGGTGACTCATTCACACAATACGCCATTACTCTGGCAAGCTCCGCTGCCGTCGTTGCATGATCCCCGCCTCCATCCGTCGCATCCAGCCCGTTCGGTGTCACAAAGTGAGTATTACTGCACCCAATCTCCCGGGCTTTCTGGTTCATCATGTCTGCAAATCCCTCCACGCTTCCTCCAATATGTTCCGCAATAGCTACAGCACTGTCATTATGGGATTCCAGCATCAGGGAATACAAAAGATTTTCCAGCTTATATGCTTCTCCTTCACGTATCCCAAGATGCACCTCCGGCTGAGCAGCCGCATTGGCAGATATTTCCACCTTTTCCTGAAGATCCGCATTTTCCAGCGCCACAATACATGTCATTATTTTAGTAGTACTGGCCATCGGCATTACTTCATTCTCGTTTTTTCCATAAAGAATACGCCCGCTGCTGCCATCCATCAAAACAGCACTGCGGGCGTACAATTCTCCCGGTCCATCCGGCACCTCCCCGGCCTGCACCGGACTGCACCAGATGAATGCTGTCAGCAAAGACAGCGCCAGAATACCTTTTATTTTTCTACCCATACTTTCACCTCATAAACCCGTTTCCAAATATATAGTAAAAGTATGTTTCCACCTGTTCTTTTATTCACAAATCATTTATAGTTCCTGTTAAACCGGGCATCCAGTTCCCGATTCTCTATAACAGCCCTGTAATATCCTTCCAAAACAGTTACCGTTTCCGGCACTGCCAGTGAAAAAAGCCGCTTTAGCTCCGCCGTGCTCTCTGAGCACTTTTTCCTCGGCCGCTTTAATATGACTTTTCCCTGCAACAGCCAGTATATTCCTGTTACTCTGGCAATCCCTCTGAGTATGCGCCGTTCCAGTGCAGTATGACATACCATCATATTTGTGTAAAATTTCATTCCTTCCAGAGTATGAGAAATATCTTTTTCAGACATTCCTTCCAGCACCTGTGATATTGCCTTTATGCTGGCCTCCTCTCTCTTTATAACACCGGACGGATGATACCAGAAAGGGTTTTTTCCCGTGCTCAGCATCAGCTCCCTGTCCAGTTCAGTCTCTATCTCATCATGGGCCGCCCCCGTTTTTTCCATATATTTGTAAATATAGGGATGGCATGTACTGTCCAGCATAAAGTGACACACAAATCCCAGCAGATATGCAAGCACTTCCTCATTTTGATTTTCCCGGCAGATCTCCTTTCCTTTTTCAAAAAAATCTGCGGCAATCTCTCCATGCAGCCTGAATCCCAGCCGATTCACCCTGTTGCGGTGAAAAGGCCGTGTGTAAAACAAAATATCCGGTCCATGAAGCCCGATAATGTATGACATTTTATGCCGTTCAATTATCTGCTGTATTTCCGGCTCAAGCTTATGATACACCATTTTTCCAAAAAGATCATGGGCATATGTGGTCGGCATAAGTTATCTCCTTTATACTTTCAGTGTCAGATTGATTTCTTCTTCTGCTTCCGCTTTAAAATCTTCCTTTTTCAGCAGATTTACAGGCGGAAGGTCTGCAAGAGACTGCACTCCAAAATTTCTTAAAAATTCTTCTGTCGTACCGAACAGAAGCGGTCTCCCGGGTGCATCCAGCCGCCCCAGCTCTTTAACCAGATTATATTCTATCAGTTTATTTACGGCATGATCACATTTTACACCGCGGATTTTTTCCAGTTCCAGTTTTGTGACCGGCTGTTTGTATGCAATAATAGAAAGTGTCTCCAGAACGACATCTGTCAATACCACTTTCTTCGGCTGTTTCGCAATTTTTACAAGATAATCAAACATCTCCGGCTTCGTCGAAAACTGAAAAGCGTCATCCAGTTCCACAATCTGTATTCCCCGGTCATCCGCTTCATATCTTTTCATCATATTTCTGAGCAGTTCACGGGTTGATTTCACATCCAGGTCAATTGCCTTTGCAATTCTGTCAACCTCAACAGAATCACCGGAAGCAAACAGAATGGCTTCCACTGCTGCCTCTAAATTATTCATGCCTCTTCCTCACTTTGTTTTGCTGTAATCAATATATCTGAAAAAATCTCTTCCTGTTCAACCTCAATTTTTCCAGTCTTCATCATTTCCAGAATCGTCAGGAATGTTATAATTACCTGCATCTTACTCTTCTGGTTCTTCAGCAGATTCCTGAAACTGCATTTCTTGTGTCCGGAGATATATTTCTCCACATAGGAGATTGTCTCTTCCAGATTCACCTCTTCTTTTTCCACTCTGCCGAATGTGCTTCTTACAGGGTCGATTCTGGATTCCTGCCGTTTCATCACATCACGAAATATGGCATTTAGTCTTGAAAGACTGACGTCTGCCAGCAATTCTTTTGTATTCACCGGCTCACGATAAGCCAGCACCTCTCCCGGCATGCTGGCCCCTTTGTATGCACATCGCTGCGCATTCTCCTGCCTGTCCCTGAGTTCATACGACATGTATTTATACAGTTTATATTCTAAAAGACGTTCCACCAGTTCCTGTCTGGGGTCTTCTTCTTCCCCCTCCTCATTCACCTCTGCCGGAAGCAGCATTTTAGATTTTATATCCAAAAGAGTTGCCGCCATAACAAGGAACTCACTCATCACGCCCATATCCGTGGTTTCCATTTCACGGATATAATCCATATACTGATCCGTAATCTCAACAATCGGTATATCAAAAATATTTACTTTATTTTTATCAATTAAGTGCAGGAGCAGATCAAGAGGGCCTTCAAACTCCTGCAATTTTACAGATATTCCCATATTCTTTTCTCATTTTCTTTAATATAATTCCAGAATAACCACTTCCGGAGGATTATTAATTCTCATCGCTATGGAGTGGGTGCCAAGTCCCGAAGTCACAACCATCTTATGTGCATACTTTTCATACAGCCCATAATCATACTTCGGAAAAAGCTTTAGCTGCGGACTTATTACGCCTCCTGCAAAGGGAAGCCGCACCGATCCTCCATGCAGATGCCCGGATAATGTAAGATCCGCTCCCCACAAGGCATAACTTTCAAAAAAATCGGGATTATGCGCCAGCAAAATATTGTACCTGTCCTCTTCAGGTTCTCCGATATGATCCCTGATTTCTTCCGCAGACATAAAATCCGCTCTCCGCTTTTTATAATATTTTATCGGCAGTTCCAGTCCGTGCAGTACAAGCGTTGTTCCTTTACATGCAATCTCGGTTTTGTCATCTTCCAGAAGAATGACTCCGCCCCTTTTAAGACCGTTCACCCATTTCGAATATATATTCGGATAGGTTTCCGGATATATTTTAGAACGGAATTCATGATTCCCATTGACACAATATACCGGGCATTCACATGCAAGTCTTTTCAGCAGAGAAATCCCCACCTCCAGCTTTGTCTCTCTGCCCGGTTTACAGACTGTCATATCACCGATACAAAATATCAAATCGGGATATTGTCCAAGGATAGCAGATGCAAGCTTATTGTTTCCTTCCCCGAACCGTCTGTTATGCAGATCACTTATTACAGCGATCCGAATGGGCTTTTCCGGTTTTCCTTTTCTCTCGGATATCGAAATCCGGTAAGACTTCATTTTTATTCTGCTCATTTTGCCTCTCCGAAGTATATATTTTCATACACCAGTATAATAAAATATCAAATATTTGGCAACTAAAATAATCTCAGACAGCAAAGACCTCCCACGCCTTTTTAAGGTAAAATATATAACCCGCTTTCTCCACATCCTGCCCGAATAAAATATCAACGCTTCCGATTTCTTTTCCGTCAAGCAGATACACGATTCTCCCCGCCCTCTGTCCCTTTTTAACCGGGGCCTTTGCCTGCACATCCAATTCCAGCTTTCTCTCTATTTTCTCCAGATTCTGCCCTTCCATATCCAGATATCGAAATTCTGTTTCATAATAACAGGATGCTGTTTCTGCAAGACCCTTTTTTATCCTGATCTCCGGCAGTGGCACAGGCTCGCTGTCTATGTAAATACGGCATTTTCCAAACCCATAGTTCAAAAGTGCCGCAGCATCTGCATTTCGTGTTTTTGAATCTGATCCCGCCATGATTACGCTGATCAGCTGTATATTATTCCGTTTGGCCGTGGCAGAGATACAAAACAGCGCTTTACTGGTACTCCCTGTCTTCAGACCATTGCATCCATCATAGCTGCGCAGAAGCTTGTTAGTATTTGACAGACCAAATTCGCTGCTTCCCTGTCGTGTCACATGTGTGATATTCTCCATCCAGATAGTAGTGTAATCGTGAACCTGCGGAAAACGGGTAATCAGTTCCCGCGACATAAGCGCTATATCATAGGCCGTTGTATAATGATTATCTGAATCAGTCAACCCGCAGCAGTCTTCAAAATGCGTATTCTCCATCCCAAGTTCTTCCGCCTTTTTATTCATCCTGCTGACAAACTCCAGTTCACTGCCTGCTACATACTCAGCCATCGCTACAGAAGCATCATTTCCTGAAGACACCAGGATACATTTCAGCAGTGTGTCCACAGTCTGCTTTTCTCCCTCCTCTAAAAAGACCTGAGAACCTCCCATGGATTTTGCATGGGCGCTTGTCACCACTTCATCTTCCAGCTTAATGTTCCCTTTTTCCAGCTCCTCAAAGATCAGAAGTGTCGTCATAATTTTAGTTACGCTCGCCGGCGCTCTTCTGGTGTGTGCGTCCTTTTCATACAATACCGTTCCCGTGGATGCTTCCATCAAAAGGGCTGATGGGGCCTGCAGCGTAACGGCTTCCTGTTGGCTGATGCCTGTTTCTTCCGTCCCCTCCTGCGCCTGTGTCTCTTCTGACGCTGTTTCCTCTGCGCCTGCACCTGTTACCATCTGAAAAAAAAGAGCTGCCGCCATTATCAGGCACAGCCATTTCTTTAGTAAACCACATTTTCGTCTTTTTTTCATATTATCCCTCCCATATTATCATGGTACAACATATGAATTTTCTGTCCATGCTATGACAGGCATTCCACCCCGTAAAAATCTATTGCACAAAAATACACCCGGATCATGCCGAAAATTTCCCCGGAAAAGCAAATTGGCTTTCCGGAATCATCTCCGACACCTCCCGGGTGTATCCTTTATTTTTTACTGTTCAATATCTTTCATACTAAAGCTGATTCTGCCCATTTTGTCTTTGCCCAGGCATACAACTTTTACAATATCTCCGAGTTTCAGAACATCTTCCACTTTGTCGATACGTGCTTTCGAGATCTTGGATATATGAACCATGCCCTCTTTTCCCGGAGCGAACTCAAGGAATGCACCAAACTCTTTGATGCTTATCACCTTACCTGTGAAGACCTGTCCGGCTTCAAAATCCGTGGTAATAATGCGGATCATGTCCATGGCTTTCGCCATTTCTTCTTTATCTGTACCGCAGATGGAAACTGCGCCGTCATCTGTGATGTCAATCTTTACACCTGTCTGTTCGATAATGGCATTGATGGTCTTTCCTCTCTGTCCAACCACATCACCGATCTTCTGGGGATCAATGTTGATCTGCAGGATCTTCGGAGCATATTCATTCACGCTCATTCTCGGTTCTTCAATCGCTTTTGCCATTACCTCATCCATAATATACAGTCTTGCTTCTCTTGTTCTTGCGATTGCCTCTTCGATAATCGGGCGGGTCAGACCGTGGATTTTAATATCCATCTGGATAGCAGTGATACCTTTTTTCGTACCTGCCACCTTAAAGTCCATATCGCCAAAGAAGTCTTCCAGACCCTGAATATCTGTCAGGACAATGTAATCATCATCTGTCTCGCCTGTTACCAGACCGCAGGAGATACCTGCAACCATACTCCTGATCGGCACGCCTGCTGCCATAAGAGACATGGTAGATGCGCAGATACTTGCCTGAGATGTGGAACCGTTAGATTCAAATGTCTCAGAAACCGTACGGATTGCATACGGGAATTCCTCTTCACTGGGAAGCACCGGTACCAGCGCGCGCTCTGCAAGTGCACCGTGTCCAATCTCGCGGCGTCCCGGTCCTCTGGACGGTTTTGTTTCACCAACAGAGTAGCTCGGGAAATTGTAGTGATGCATATAGCGTTTGCTTGTCTCTGTCACATCCAGTCCGTCCAGTTTCTGTGCTTCAGATAACGGAGCCAGTGTGGTGATCGTACAAATCTGCGTCTGTCCTCTCGTGAACATTGCAGAACCGTGTACTCTCGGAATCAGATCAACTTCTGCTGCCAGCGGACGGATCTGTGTGATCTCACGTCCATCCGGACGTTTGTGATCTTTCAGGATCATTTTGCGGACAGTCTTCTTCTGATACTGGTAAACAGCCTCATCGATCAGACCAAGCCATTCTTCGTTATCAGCGAATTTCTCTGCCAGTTTATCTTTGATCTCACGGATATTTTCTTCTCGTTTCTGTTTTTCATCTGTAAATACAGCCACTTCCATTTCTTCCGGGGAAACAACTTCACGGATCGCTGCAAACAGTTCTTCAGGAACTGCACAGCTTGTATAGCTGTGTTTCGGTTTGCCGCACTCGGCAACAATCGTGTCGATGAATGCGATTACTTTCTGATTCACTTCATGTGCTGCAAAAATCGCTTCAATCATCTTATCTTCCGGAACCTCATTTGCACCGGCTTCGATCATGATTACTTTTTCTCTTGTTGAAGCAACTGTCAGCTGAAGATCAGAAACAGCTTTCTGCGCTGCATTCGGGTTAAATACAAACTCACCATCAACAAGTCCAACCTGGGTAGTAGATGTCGGGCCATCGAACGGGATATCTGAGATTGCAGTGGCGATTGCCGCACCCAGCATCGCTGTCAGCTCCGGAGCACAGTCCGGGTCAACAGAAAGAACCAGGTTATTAAGTGTTACATCATTGCGGTAATCCTTGGGGAACAACGGTCTCATAGGGCGGTCGATAACACGGGATGTCAGGATTGCATTCTCAGATGCTTTTCCCTCTCTTTTATTAAACCCGCCCGGGATTTTTCCTACCGAGTACATTTTTTCTTCATACTCAACACTCAGCGGAAAGAAATCAATTCCCTCGCGCGGTTTCTCGGATGCGGTAGCTGTAGAAAGAACAACCGTATCACCATAATGCATCAGCGCAGCGCCATTTGCCTGCTTTGCAACTCTGCCCACATCTACACGCAGTGTTCTGCCGGCAAGTTCCATGGAATAAGTCTTGTACATGTTTTTCTCCTTTTCTTTTGACGGCACATACATCCGAAACAACTGAAAAACCAACCGTTTTCCCGCCGATTGGCTTTTCAGTGGTCTCGGCTTTATGCCGTATTTTTACCAATTTGAAGGGACGGCAAAACCGTCCCTTTCTCACATTATTTTCTGATTCCTAATTTTTCAATTAAAGCACGGTATCCTTCAATATCAGTTTTCTTTAAATATGCCAGAAGACCACGTCTCTGACCTACCATTTTCAGAAGACCTCTTCTTGAATGATGATCCTTCGGATGATCCTTTAAATGAGCTGTCAGCTCCTGGATTCTTGCTGTCAAGACAGCGATCTGTACTTCCGGTGATCCTGTATCGCCTTCCTTACGGCCATACTCTGCAATAATTGCCTGTTTCTTCTCTTTTGAAATCATGATAATTCCTCCTTGTTTTTGATAATCGCCTGATACTAAGAACCGGTTGGAGTCGTCCAAGCCCTGAGTACCGGCTGAATTCACACCAGATTATTGTAACATAAGGATATTGAAGCGTCAACTGTTTTTCACTTGCATCCAAAGTATTTCTTCCCAAAATCAATATCCCGATGCATCTGATTTTTCAGAGCCTCCATACCGTCAAACTTCTGCTCGGGGCGCTCAAATGTGTGCAGTTCCACCATAATGTTTTTCCCATACAGATCCCCGTCAAAATCAAACAGATACGTCTCCACTCCTCTGAAATATTCCCCGATCGTAGGTTTATATCCAATATTGGTAATACCGTATATTTCCTTTCCGTCCAGATGAGTCACTGTTGCATAGACACCGTTTGGCGGAAGAAGTTTTCCCACAGACGGAATCAGATTGGTAGTGGGCATCCCAAGTGTTCTTCCGATATGTCTCCCATGAAGGACCTCTCCCTGGACTGTATAGGGATAACCCAGAAGTTCCCTCACAAGCTCCATATTGCCTTCAGACAAGGCTGTTTTTACATAAGTACTGCTGATCTCCCTGCCCTCATATTTTTCTTTTTCCACAACTTCCAGTTCATATCCCAGCTCTTCTTTCATGGCTTCCAACAGTTCCCAGCTGCCTTTTCTCTGATAACCAAACCGGAAATCACGGCCAACTGCGACATATTTTGTGCGCAGTCTTTTTACAAGTATTTCTCTGATAAATTCTTCCGGTTCCATGTGGGATATCTGAGGCAGAAAAGGACAGTCCATCCACCACTGTACCCCCATCTTCCGAAGCCGTTCTTTCTTTTCTCCTTTCGTAAGAAGCGCCTTCGCGGACGGATCCGGCCAGACAGTAACCACTACACTTTCCAGCCCCCGGGTCTTTTGTGCACATATCCTTTTTATCAGCTGCTGATGCCCTCTGTGGAGTCCGTCAAACTTTCCCAGAGTCACCGCCGTATCCCGGTCCATTGTATAGTCCATTAAACCTTCTATATATTTCATGTAACTTATCCTTCCAGAAACATTTTTACCGGCAGGTACTTTTTCCTGTCCGCATGATACATGTAAATACCGCAGAATTTTCCTTTTGAATCATATACCCGGATTTTTTCCGGAATATCCTGTCTGTCTCTCACATCAAACTGCTGTATTTCAAGGGCATTCCCATTATACAAAAGTCTGTCTGCTTTTTCTGTCGTATGACAGCGCGGGTACTGTACAAACATCTCATCTACCGGAGTGACCGCCTCTTCTATATTTCCCTTTCGGGCAAGTTCCTGCAGCTGCGAAAGGCGCACGCTTTCCTCCAGGCAAAATACCCCCGCCTTTGTCCGAAGCAGCGATTCCATGCAGCCGCCGCAGCCCAGCTTCTCACCTATGTCATGACAGAGTGTACGGATATATGTTCCTTTGGAGCATGACACCGTCATGGTTACTCTGGGCAGCGCAATCTCTTCTATCACGATCTGATGAATCCAGACTCTGCGTGCCTGCCGTTCTACAGTCTTTCCTTCTCTTGCAAGTTCATACAGCTTTTTGCCATTCACTTTCAAAGCGGAATACATTGGCGGAATCTGATCATATTCTCCTGTAAAACTCATCACCGCCTGACGGATAACATCTTCATCCGGTATTTCTTCCGATGAAGATATCACGGTTCCGCTGATATCCTGCGTGTCGGTTGCCTTTCCCAAAAGAAGCACGGCCCGGTACTCTTTGTCCCTGTCAGTAAGCATATCGCAAAGCTTTGTCCCCGCTCCAAGACATACAGGCAGCACGCCCTCCGCATCCGGATCAAGCGTGCCTGTGTGTCCTATCTTCTTCTGATGCAGAATACCCCGCATTTTTGCCACGACATCATGGGATGTATATCCCTTTTCTTTATATACATTAATTATTCCGTGAATCATTTTGTTCTGAAACCGCCTTCATCTGCTTTTCAATATGTTTTGTCAGATTATTCACTACATCGTGAAAAGATCCCTGCATCGTGCAGCCTGCCGCACGCACATGACCGCCCCCGCCAAAATACCGGGCGATCACGCTGACATCCACAATCTGTTTTGAGCGCATGCTCACTTTATATTCCTGATTTCCGGTTTCATACAAAAACAGCGCTGTTTCTACGCCTTTCGTCAGTCTCAGCTGACTGACAATGCCATCCAGATCAGCCGGAGTTACGCCATAGAATTTCATGTCCTTCTTTTTTACTGCACTGATTATACACGTTCCATTCAGGACCATAATGCTCTCAAGCAGCGCTCTGCCCAGAATCTGATTCTGAACATAAGTCTTCTCCATAAACGTGGTGTCAATAATATATCCGCCATTCACGCCTTTCCGGAGCAGGTTCGCCGCCGTTTCCAGCGTCTCCGGTTTTGCACAGGAATATTGAAACACCCCCGTATCATGAACAATTCCCATATATAAGGCTTCTGCCACAGCAAGTGATATCCTGTCATCATCCATGACATGATACAATATCTCCGATGTGGAAGAACTATCCGGTACAATATAATTTTCATCTGCATATCCGCTGTTGCTGATATGATGATCATAACAAATAGTATGCTTTGCCGATTTGAAATATCTGGCAGCATCTCCCAACCGCAGAATATCTCCACAATCCAGGGCAATAAAAAGATCATACTCATAGTCCTGTGTACAATCATGGATAATTCTGTCCGTTCCTTTCAGCAGATAGAAACTTTGCGGTATTTGCTCTAAATAAACATCCACCTTTTCCAGCTGCGGGAAGTTTTCTTCCAGATACAGCCGTACTGCCATACAAGAGCCGACACAGTCACCGTCCGGACGGATATGTCCGGCGATACCAACTGTTTTGATGCCGTTTAATTCTTCACTAATCTTCTTCATACTCATCCTTTTCCTCATTTTCCGCGCTTTCCACATGATTTTCACGGATCAGTCTGGACATATGGGCACCATATTCTATGGACTGATCCATTATAAACCTTATTTCCGGCGTGTTGCGCAGATTGAGATTTTTAGCAAGCTGACGCCTTATAAATCCCACTGCACTTCTAAGGCCCTCCAGCGTGCTTTCACGGGCCTGTTCATCACCCAGCACGCTGATATATGCTTTGCAGGTTTTCAAGTCAGGTGCTACTTCCACCATCACCACTGAGGTGAGGGGATGGATCCTTGGATCCTTAATCTCACCCCGGATAATATTGGACAGTTCACGCTGCACTTCGCTGTTAACCCGCGTGTTTTTAATACTGTTCTTTCTCATACTCTACCTCTATCTCGGAACCTCTACCATAATATACGCTTCTACCTGGTCAAATTCCTTAATGTCATTGAATTTTTCAAATACAAGACCACATTCATATCCTGCTTTTACTTCTTTTACATCATCTTTAAACCGCTTCAGAGAAGCAAGAGAACCTTCATAAATCTGAGTTCCTTCCCGGCTGATACGCACCAGGCAATTACGCTGGAACATACCATCCAGAATATAAGAACCTGCAATCGTTCCCACGCCGGAGGCCTTGAATGTCTGACGAACTTCTGCGTGTCCGATCACTTTCTCCTCGTATACCGGATCCAGCATGCCCTTCATTGCACCTTCCACGTCGGCAATCGCATCATAAATGACACGATATAATCTTACATCCACATTTTCTCTTTCCGCCGTAGATTTCGCCATAGCGTCCGGGCGGACATTAAATCCGATAATAATCGCATTAGATGCAGATGCCAGGCTGACATCAGATTCATTGATGGCACCTACGCCTCCATGAATCACTTTAACTGCAACTTCTTCATTTGTCAGCTTCAGCAGACTCTGTTTTACCGCTTCAACAGACCCCTGAACATCTGCTTTAACGATGATGTTCAGTTCTTTCAGATTGCCGGCCTGAATCTGTGTAAACAGATCATCGAGAGACATTCTGGATTTTGTCTCTTCCAAAAGTTTTTCTTTGTTCTGGCTGATAAATGTTTCCGCAAAGCTTCTTGCATCTTTATCACTCTCGCATGCAACGAATACTTCTCCGGCGTTAGGCACATCTGAAAGCCCTAAAATTTCTACCGGAGTGGACGGACCCGCCTCTTTTACCCGCGCTCCTTTATCATCGATCATAGCACGCACTTTACCATGGCATGCACCTGCGGCAATAGCATCACCCACACGAAGTGTACCTTTCTGTACCAAAACCGTAGCTACCGGACCTTTTCCTTTATCCAGCTCCGCCTCGATTACCAGACCTCTTGCCTTACGGTTCGGATTTGCTTTCAGCTCTGCAACTTCTGCTGTCAGCAGGATCATCTCAAGCAGGTTGTCAAGACCTTCATGGGTATGTGCGGATACCGGTACAAATACCGTACTTCCGCCCCAGTCTTCCGGAATCAGTTCATATTCAGAAAGTTCCTGTTTTACACGGTCAATATTGGCGCCTGGCTTATCAATCTTATTGATGGCAACAATAATTTCTGTTCCGGCAGCCTTTGCATGGCTGATCGCTTCCACTGTCTGCGGCATTACACCATCATCAGCGGCAACTACCAGGATCGCAATATCCGTAGCATTTGCACCACGCATACGCATTGCAGTAAATGCCTCGTGTCCCGGTGTATCCAGGAATGTAATTTTCTGTCCATTAACAGAAACCATATAAGCACCGATATGCTGAGTAATACCGCCGGCTTCTTTAGCAATCACATGCGTATTACGGATTGCATCCAAAAGAGATGTTTTACCGTGATCAACATGACCCATAACGCAGACAACAGGCGGTCTGGATATCATTGTATCCTCTGATTCTTCTTCCTCTTTCAGAAGTTCTTCGATAACATCCACTTTTACTTCATGTTCTGCAATACAATTGTAGTCCAGAGCAATTTCCTCAGCCATATCATAATCAATCTCATGATTTACTGTTACCATTGTTCCCTGGAGAAACAGCTTTTTAACAATAGCCGCTGCCTGCACTTTCAAAATATCTGCCAGCTCACGGATTGTCATGCTGTCCGGAAGGATTACATTTCTGATTTCATCTTCCTTCTTTTCAACAGGCTGTTCCACAGGTTTTACCGGTTTTATGAACTTACCTGCAGTTTTTCCGTTTTTGCTGAAATTATTATTTTTCTGACCCTGACGTCCCTGGCCCTTTTCCTGGCGCTCGAACTTGTCATGTTTATTATTGTATTTATCTTTGTCCTTATCTGCACGGATTCTGGACTCTTTTGTAACCGGTTTGCTTCCCAGGTCTGCCTGCGGAATTGAAAGCCCTCTTCCGCTCTGGCTGCGATTCTGTCCGCGGTTATCTCTGTCGCCAAAGCTTTTCTGACTGCGATTATTATCACGGTTATTATCACGATCACCAAAATTTTTCTGACCGCTGCGGTTATTATCACGATCGCCAAAGTTTCT
>JAUNSC010000029.1 GCA_030539395.1 Eubacteriales bacterium | reverse complement strand
GAATGGTGGCTCTCAAAGTCCGGACAGGTGGCTCAGAGAGCCCCGGAATAATCATCCAGGAAGGCATCTCCTCTATCCACCCGCCCCATAGACCGGATACTGCCCTGGCGGTACAGCATGGCTTCTGCCAGTGTCGTCTTGCCCGCATCCACATGGGCTACAATGCCCGCGCAGATATGCTTTTTGTATATATTTGGTTTATTTTCTGATGTTTCTCCCATCGAAAATGCCCCTTTCTGTCGTCTATAATAATATATTCATTATCATAGCACAGAAAGGGGCGTTAGTCGATAAGCGAAATCACATAGGAAGTTTCGGATATATGTGCATGTTAAATTCTCCATCTGGTGTTCTATATACTGCGTTCTTCTCAAACTATCTTTCTCTCTTTTTTCGACCATGCCTAGATATTAGTAATTATCGTAAATATGCTTATTCAACTACTTAGATGGTAATATTTTATCTACCTCAACATATGCAGATAATAGTAACGAATATCTTTCATGTTCTTCTCCTATATCCTGTAATTTTTCACTAATATATTGCTTAGCTATTTTCTTTGCATATTCGATATAATATTCTTTTTCATGATTCAAATTACATTTATTACATTGAAAATGTAAAATGTCCTCATAAATAATTTTACCATATTTGTTTTTAAAATAACGCTCTTGTCTTAAAACTAATTTGCATCTAAATACTCTCACTAAGATATCATAAAATAATCTACTATTACTAAATGATATTCCCAACACTTTCGAACTTCTTCCAACGACAAAAATCATTCGAGCGTTATCTGTTAATGCCGGTAGTATATTTTTTACAAGCAATGTGATATCTATGCAATATTGAATCACCGTCAAAAATCTATTAGATCTATTCTTCCTATTAGAACCAATTTCAGATACTGCTATATTTAAAACATTATATCCCAACGCCTCTACTCCATTACGATACTGCTGATGATAATTATAAACATTTATGTATGGAGGTGATGTAAACAAAAAATCATATATATTTTTTTCAAGCTTCACTTTCCGTGAATCACCATTAATTATACTGATTTTACTATTAGAAATAGGAAGTGACAAAATTATTGCTTTTAACTTGCCCCATTGGTTTTCTAATCCCTTTTCGTTTTCTTCATTTAACATAAATAAAACAGATGTTATTACCTTTTTTATTCCAATAAATTCAGACATACCAGTATAATCATCTCGTAATACTTCTTCAATTTCTTTACATATCACATTTCTTTGTTCTATATTCAAATTACATAACTCGTACATTCTTGCCAGATAATAAGCAGCAGGATTTAATTCGATACCGCATACATCAATTCCCAAGATTGCTGCTTCCAAAGCCGTTGTTCCAGATCCCATAAATGGGTCTAACATTCTCCCAATACCAACAGCATATTCTTTTAACATTACGTTGACAAATTGGGGAGAAAATTGGCCTCTCCATGTAAAAATGTTACTTTTATTCTTTATTTCAATGTTTAATTCAGATTGATCTATTTCTTTTCTATCTATAGGAATTGTTTCAAATCGTCTATAATTCATTTTGCATCACTAAATTTCCTTTTTATATTTTCAGGAACACCGTTATTTATGTAACCATGATAACAATTGTTTATGTGTCTACGAAAGACATAATATTTCCCTTTATAATAATTAATCAAGCACTTATCATCATTTTCATAAATAATTGCTGTATCAAGAATCTTTTGAGCTGTTTCATCATCCAAATCCATCGGTGAACCCCAATTGTGTCCAATCTTATGTTTAGGGTTTAATTCATAGATTCTGATATTTAATATTGAAGAATGAATAAAAACATGCACTGGCTCTGCAATATTTTTCAATTGTATTTCTTCATCATAGTTATTAGAACCTATTATAATTGGAAGACTAAATTTATCATTAATTTGTAGACTAATAGCAGGCAAGTTTCTCTTTATCGCATATCCACACAATTTAGATTTATTACCATCAAAAATAAATTCCTGTTCCTGCTCTACATTAACGTTTTGCATTTTTGTCAAAAACCTTATTATTACTCTTTTTTTATCCTGACGTATTCCTCTATCATTATATAATTGGGGAATTGTATAACCAGGCATTAAATCTTGTCCATTAATGTCTCCCTCATATAGCAATTGAATTTCTTTTCGTGCATTTTGTATTTCGACTATCACATCCGCAAATTTTTCAACAGCAACACGAATAGTATATTCGTTCTCAAAAGAGTAATTAAATGGCAAATCATTAAATATAAATTTCATACTTACCTCAATAAACTCAAAAGTGTATTATCCCATTCATCAAAGAATCCATCAGGCCAAACATCCAAATCGCCATTTTCTTGAATATTCGGAGCATAAACATTTGTATGATAATGGGTTCCAATATCTTCTCTATCAACAAACAATATTTGTGTATCTACTTTAGATATATATCCCCTTTTAACAGAAAGTCGTATACCATTTAGGACATGATCACTATGCGTTTCAACAATTACCTGAACACCACTATTAGCAACCTTTGCCATAAGTTCTCCTATCATTCTCTGCGCTTTAGGATGTAAATGACATTCTGGATTTTCGACAATTACAACATCTCCCGGCTTAGCCTTTAAAAGCGCAACCAAGACAGGTAAAATATACGTAATTCCAAACCCAACATTAATTGGACGCCTTTCATTACTCAAATCCATTTTACTAACTTCTTGAAATCTTAAATTAATAGTGTCAGCTTTTATCAATTCCTCGAATCGTACCGAAAAACCATTAAAAAGATGTGATAACCAATAATCTAACTGCAAAATAAGAATAGCATCTACCCCATTGTCACAAATCGAACCGTTAATCTCCTTATTTCCAAATGAATTCAAATAATTCAAAACGTATTCTCCATGTATGCCAATACGCTCATTTTCTCCAAAAACTGAAAAAATCTTATCCGGTGAAATTCTATCAGCTGCTATATATTCAAAATGCTCTTTTTGTAAGCAACTATTCTCCTGCACAAACTGACTTCCATCTAACAATTTCAGCTTAATTTTGTTACTTTCATAATTTGCACATAAAAAGGATAATCCTTCCTCTTCTTCAATACTAATAATCATCTCATGCGACTGATCTTCATTAAATTCGTAAAACACATCATTAGAATACCCTAATTTAATATATTCCCCCATTAAATCCAGGATGCCATCACTACTCATCATCGACTGTGCTGATACGAGTATCGATTGTATTATGGTAGATTTACCACTTCCGTTGCTTCCTGCCAATAGCGTTAGTTTTTGAAAAGGAATTTCTATTTCATCAAAACATTTAAAATTCTTTAATACTATTTTTTTAATCATGTAATGTCTCCTCAATAATATTCCTTATTGTCTCAATTCTTCTTAATACAGCAATGCGTTTTGCACTACTTATATCGTACCCAAATGTTTTATCATTTAACAATAACTGAATAAAACTTGTAATCAGCTTATCTTTTCTAGCTTTTATTTTTTCAAACTCTTCATTTGTCAACTTTCCTAAATTGTACATCCAAGCTTCATATAGCGCAACATTAAATGAATTCTTTCGACCATTTGTAAGAGCAGTCATCTTTCTAAAGGCATAAATTCCAAATATTTCCCATGAGCGATTCAATGAAGAATAATATTTGTTTTCAATATTTCTTATTTGATCTTTACTCATTTTATTAATTTGCTTCATTGTCTCATTAAGAAATTCATCCTGTTTGCCATCCAAGTCTTCAAATTTTTTTAAACCTAAAATCAAAAATGCTAAATAACGCAAAACAATTTCACTTGCCAACATCCGCTCATTTGATACTGAATAATTTGTAACTTTTTCAAAAGTTTCAGATTCGGCAATTCTTTTTAAAAGATCAGTAGCCTCACCTTGAAAGAGAGCATGACGTATTTCTTGATTTTCCAGCTTTAATCCAGGTGTATTAATTCGCTTAAAAATATTAAATTTTACATTCTCAGGTGTCCCTGGTTGAATTATATACAATGACAACTGTGTCTCCTCAATTCTTCGAATGTATGTTCTCGGCAAATCCTCACATGTGCATCCATTATAATCGGAAAAATATTCCAATCCTGTTAATTTTAAAGATTTGTCCAAAAAAAATTCCTTAAATGTTGATAATCTTTGTAGTCCATCAATGACTAACCATTTATTATCGGATGTTCCATCAAAATAAAATACAGGTAATGGTATTCTTAGCATCATAGACTCAATCAACTGACTTTTAGTCACCTTATCCCATAATCCACTTTTTCTTTGGAAATTCGTATTCATATCAATTTCCTTGTATTTTAATCTTTTTAGTATTCCTTCTAAACTCAAAGGTTTTTGTGCTATGTTTATCTTTGTGGAATCAAATGGCTGATAAAATGAAGCAGAATCTTCCTTATCTATTTCATGATCTAACTCAATATCTTCATCAACAAAAAAAACACCTGCTGATTTCATATATGAAATTACGGATGCATAATCCTCAATAGCCTGATCATTTCCACTTAATAAATGAACTACTGTACTTCGGCTCAATCGACCATTATTTATCCCAATTTTTATCAACTGTTCTATTTCTTGTTGTAAATTTTTATCACTAAAATTCATCTCTACTCACCTCAAATTCTTATTTTATAATGAATTATATCATAGTTTTCCTAAATAAAGGACAACAAAAACATATTCACCCCCAACGCCTAGACACACTATTTAAATAAATATTAATAGAAACAAATAACTACCTATACTCAGAAACTATACTATGAAAGTTGATTTTATAATCAACATAATTTTAAGATATTAATGTTCAATACTATCTATACTAGCCATAATCACTCAGGATTTCCAAAATATTCTACATTATATATTGAAAACACAATAAGCATAAAAGTGTAAATTTTATATTTTTCTTAAACTGTTGAGTCATGATAACCGTTTGTTACCGTCTGCCTGCATCCACATGGGCGAGGATGCCTAAAACCACTTTCTTTTTTTCACTCATCTACTGATCTGCCTCCCACTGTTCTTGTATGCCCCGAAACATCCGCATAAAGCGGTCGGCATATTCGCCAAGTTTTTCCCTTAAATCTCCCGGATGTACCACTTCCAGCTCCACCGGCTCTGCATGATCTGTCAGCACATCATAGAGTGCATCCAGATTATTTCCATGGAACTCATCAGATTGCAGCTGTCCTTTCAATACTTCAAACAATTGCTCTTTGCTGCTGATCTTCTTTCCGTCTATTAAAATCTTCTTCATGCTATTCTTCTTTCCCGTATAATAGTGTAAATGTCTCGTAATGATCTTCCGTATAATAGATCAGCCCGTCATTAGAAAAAACAATACGTTTTGCACCTCTCTTTTTGCCCTTTGTATCAATGTCACACTCTGTGTAACTTCTCCCCTTTTTTTCCGGCAGAGAGCCCTCATAATTTCCAAAATGATCTCCGCCAATGCTCTTGCCCGGAGCACAGGATTCCAGTTCTCCGCCTTCCCAGCCCAGCTTTTTTGCTTCTTTCTTTGTTATGTAGTTTTGAGGGAGTTTACCGTATATATGGATATAAAGCGCCACATCATCCTTTGACGTATACTCTCCGTCCTCTTCAATTTCTGCTCCATTTTCTGCATCGGCCTGCTGCACGGAAACCTTTTCTGATGTTTCATATTTGTACGTGGTATACAGCAATGAACAGCCTGTCAGATATGTCATGCAGAAGATCATTGTCAACAATATCTCAATACGTTTCATCCACTTATGTATCATGACTTCCGTCCTCTCTGTTTTTCTCATAAGTAAAACGGGGCCGGCGCACGGTATTTTCCATGTGCGGTCCCGTTGCTTCTTTACTTATTATCATACACGCCGGCAATTTCTTAGTCAATGAATTTTGGTGTGTACATCTCTTAAGCAGATACCTTGTCACCATTGCCAACACGGCCAAAAAAGCTGAGCAGATATAATCCACAGATACCGACAATAACATAGATAATTCTTGATAACCATGACATATTCCCAAATATCCATGCGACCAGGTCAAATCGGAATAATCCAACCAGACCCCAGTTTATCGCTCCGATCACTGTTATGACCAGTGCTGTATAATCAAGTCCTCTCATATTCACATAACACCTCCTATCGTTATATTACAAGTATGCCTGAAAATTTCCATCATATTCATTAATTGTTTTTTTACATTTCTTGAAGTAGAATTTCTCCCCGGGATATGTTATACTCAATTACACTATACAAATATTGCTGAGGTGAATTTCATGGTAATTAATTTTGATTATCCTCTGATTACAGAGATTTGTTACTTCTTTCTGATGTTTGCGGTATTTTCTGTAGCCGGATGGCTGACAGAAGTTTCTTTAAAATATATTCAGTTTCACCGCTTTATCAACCGCGGATTTCTGATTGGTCCATATTGTCCCATTTACGGCACCGGTTCTGTTCTTGTAACACTTGCCGTCTATTTTTGTGCCGGTCCTGATGCCGGATATTTTGAGACCTTCCTTATCAGTTTTGTTTTTTGCGGCGCACTTGAATATTTTGTCAGCTGGTATATGGAGAAAGTATTCCACGCAAGATGGTGGGATTACAGTGAAAAACCCATGAATCTGGAGGGGCGTATCTGGATTGGAAATCTGATCCTGTTCGGTCTTGGCGGTCTGATCATTGTAAAACTCATCGCCCCTGTGCTTTTTACTGCATTTGAAAAAATACCGCATCAGCTTCTGCTGATTTTATGCACCTGTATTTTTGTGATTATGTCAGCAGATTATGTAATATCCCATGTTATCACCGCAATGGTCAAGAAGGTGGGAGAATCCAGCAAGGAGGATAATACAGAAGAGATCAGTAAAGAAGTCAGACGCATACTGGCCTCCGCGTCTATTTTCCACAGACGACTCATGGATGCTTATCCGAATATGCAGGCCAGAACTACTAAAATCCAACAGCGCCTGAAAGAAGACCGTCAAAAGCTCCGTCTTAAGCTGAAAGAAGAACGCAGGCTGCTGTATATGAAAAAACGTTAAAAACAGACTTGCACAATGGATTGCTTTGCGTTATACTTAAAGCAGTTCGTTCGCAGATGTAGTTCATCGGTAGAACACCAGCTTCCCAAGCTGGGGAGGCGGGTTCGATTCCCGTCATCTGCTCTTGCAAAAGCCAGGAACCGCAGAAACCGCGGATTCCCGGCTTTTCTTTTTGGTTGTTGATACTGAAATGATACTTGTTTTCCAAAAGGCTCAATTACGCCGGCGCAAATTCCCACAACTCAATGCTCTGGGAACGTCCTTTGTGACCAGCCTTCCGCATCTTCTATGGCTGCATACTCCGTGGAGCTTGTCCAGGTACGGTTGAAATGCTCCACACCATTTCCTTTCAGAGCCTTACTGTAAGTATCACCATATCTAAGCGACTGCAACTCCCGGCTTCTCCTCAGTTCCCTAATAGCCTTATTCTGCTGCTGCCTGGCTTGCTCAATCGTCAAGCCTGCTGCCGATCCGACTTCCTTCAACGTCTTACCTTCCTGATACCGCATCCGGATCACTGTCGGCTGCTGCCCCGGCAGATTATCCACCATACTCCATAAAGTATCCCGGAGCTGTTCCTGTTGCATCTGCTCCACAACGGCGCACTCCGGATCTTCCTGGTCAGGCAGCAGGTCATAGAGACTACCATCTTCACCTTCCCTGATTGGAACGTCCAGACTTTCCATATCGTCCATAAGCATGGCTTGCTTAAGCTGATCCAGCCTTTCATAACCAATGCCCAGATAGTAACAACATTCCTGCTCCGTGGGATTCCTGCAGAATTGAACCAGAAAGGCAGCAGTCAGTTTCTTATATCTCCCAATCTTCGCCCGGAGACTTACCGGAAGCCGGACAACGCTCCCGCATTCGTCAATGTACCGCTGCATACTCTGCCTGATCCAGAATACCGCATAAGTAGCAAATGCTGTCCCCTCTTCCGGACGGTACCCCTCTACGGCATTGTACAAACCTATATACCCCTCCTGTTTTAAGTCCTCTATGTCCTCATATCCTTTATACTTACAGGCGATTTTTCCTATTAATCCCCGATTCTGCTGCCAGAGCTGCAGCATATTCTCTGCAACATCTATTCCAGCCTTGATCCGAATTACCAACTGTTCATTGGTCATGATATCAGTCCCCTATATTCATTTATTCGTGGTTTTGGAAGCGTTCGGTATCTGAGTTGTTTTGTATGCGAACGTTTTGCAACCTTCCATACCTCCAAACTATTGATTTTACTGGCTTTTTCTCTTATATGTGTACATTCGTGTTTGTTTTGGAAAATAGTTGCAACGTTGCATTCGTTTCGTTTTAGAAACGTTCGAAATGCTACAAAAATACCCAAGGCAATCACACCGGAAAACCCTGGGTATTTTGTATTATTCTCCTTCCGGAGTTGTCGGGACTGTTTCCTGTGTAGCTGACGGCTGCGCCTGGTAATAGATGGCCTTTGCTTTATTCTCCAATACAAAGGCATCATAAACAATACGTCCTTCCACCAGCGCGCCACTGATCCCCGGCGGGTCCTGATGGATTTTATAGTCTGCTAATTTGACAGGCGCTACAGTAGCACACGGATGGGCAAGCAGGAACCCAAAATTCTTAGGCAATCTAACAGCGGGAACCTTAATAACCAGATCTCCGTCAAGGTTAGAAATAACACCTTTTACCCTCATATCGCTCCCTGTTTCTGTCTCCATGACGATATCCTTGCATTTCTTCATGAGCATGTATACATCAGGAGTAACCGTCAGCACACGGCTTGTTTCAGGCACTTCTGCATCATCAAGCGCTTTACTGGCTTCCATGATCTCGTCAAGGATATTACTGGCTGTCAACGCCTTTGCCTCAGGCTTGGTTCCGGCTTTAGAGCACATAACTCCATAAACATGAGTATCAACTTCAGGAATCACCACTTCACGGAGCTGACGCTCAAGTGCCCTTGCAGCTTCAAGCTGCTGTGCCGTCTCATCCGTATCCAGTTTATCGATCGCAAAGGTGAAGGATCTATCTTTCTCCATCTGAAATGTTTCCGTGGTTGCGTCCAGCCCCTCCGGTGCCCCATAGCGTGATTCCCCAAAATTTGACGTCGGATGTCTGATATAGTCATTCATGGGCGCTGTACTAATCTTGTAAACCTTGACAATATGCGCTCCAACAAAGTCAAACGCTTGGTTTGTCAAAAGGGATATCTTGCTCTCATTTTTAAATTTTTCGTCTGTATAGGGTGCAAATTTTGTAACTAACTCAACTGCCATTATTTATTATTCTCCTTTTTATTAAGCCCGAAAGCCTGCCGAAAATTCCCGTCATAAAGGCTCTGATCAAGCCCGCGTGTGATTGAAACAACCCGCGGGATCGGCGGCATATCCGCTGAACATATTCCTAACCCTGCCAGCTTCTCTACATTTTCCATGAATCTGTCCGCGTCTGATGTATCTAGGATATCAAGAAGCTCCTTCGGATATTTCTTTTCCGACAATCTTTCGGCACATGTCATTCTGTTCTCCCTCCGGATCAGATCCTGCTCTCGTTCTTCAAAAGACTGTCCGGAACGGTTTCTTTCCTTCGCCAGGCGCTCTTGAACAATCCTGTTCACGTCCTCCTGAGTAAAAGTTCTTTCCGCTTGTGCTGCGGTCCCTTCCCCTGTCTGCTGGGTAGTTGTCCCCTCTGTTTGGGTTGTATTCTGATTATTCTCCATAGTTTATCCTTTCCCCGCTTAACGCCCGGTCGGCTACCCTTGCAAACAAAAAGGCGCGGGAAATAATCAGGGTTCCAAGATAACCCTCATCATTTCCCACGCCATTATTTCAGACTTCCGTCAGCTGTACAAGGCCGCCGGGGTACTTAAATATTCTGTTCGCTTAAAATGTAGTATAGCATTTTTTCCACATGCACGCAACCTCCAAAAAAATTCTAACATTTCCTAACATTTTTCCGAACGTTTTACATATTCATACACCTTTAGGAGATTGTAAATCTTGCAATGCAGTTCCCTTAATCTCTATGTATGCCTTCTTATAGGCTCCCTGCTGCCCCTTCTTAATCTTTGCTGACTTAATGGCCGGGCGCAGCAGCTTCAGGATGCTTTCCAGCTCCTGGGGCGTCTGATAGGATACTTTTATCTTTACACTCATCAGCTCACACCCCGTGCTGTCCATACAGATATTTGGCAATAGTATAGATTTTGCACAAAATATTCTCATCTGAAATTTTATTGACCATTTGTATAATATGTGCTCTATATACTTCAATCATGCTCCTTTACCTCTTGTATTCGTATCCCTGTTTATAAACCTGTTGTGTACCCATTCATAAATTCTCCGAAGCGTTCTCTCGTCAGATATCCGGTCTACCATTTCTTTGATACATTTTTTATACATCTCTCCGTTCATAGAAGTTCTCCTTTCAGTTGCGCCGGCACAACCGGCGCTGATACAAATATCAAATCTCTTTTATGAAACGGTTCCCGTGAACCCATGAAGAAAAAAGTAAATCTTACGTAATTCCTTATAATCCATCCCGGAAATCATCTCTGCTACTCTTTTTCTAAAAAATTCTTCTGACATTTTCCTTTCCTTTCTGCCGAAAAATGTGCTACTCTGTTTATGCATGTTTTATTGGTGTAGCTCCGGCTATGCCTGGTCCTTATCGGTGTTGGCGCACCGATCGGGGCCTTTTTCAATTTTCTCCAACAATTCTTTCTTGGCCTGCTGCCGTGTATTCTTTCTGATCGGCTCTTCCGGAAGGCTGACAAGATATGTCGTACTTTCGATACGGTCCGTGATCCGGTCGTTCATCCGAAGGTTCTCCGCCGGCATGTTGCTGGTATAAATGGTCGGTCTGCGGTTTGCGTACCGGTCATTGATCAGCCGGTAAAATATCGTGTCTGTCCATTCTCTGGACAACTGTACCCCGATATCATCAATTACAAGCAAGGCAGCTTCATACAAAGCTCTTATTTCGTCCTCACTGCCATAAAAACCCTTTTTGGTCATTTCCAGAAGATCAATGGCATTCACAAATTTGATGCTCCCGGAATAGCGCTTTGATATCTCGTTCAGGATGCAGCAGGATAACATGGTCTTTCCGCTTCCTCTGGTGCCGGAATAAATATACAGTCCCATTCCTCTTTCCCGAAACTGCGGATATTTCATGATGTATTTATTCACGATATCCCGTTCAGAAGATACATCTGCCCGGTACTTTGTCCAATCAAAATCCCTGCCGGACAGATTCATGAATTCAAACGGCATCATAGCCCGCGCTTTTCGGAATTCTGCTTCCTGTTTGAGAACCCCCGCATCTCGCAGTAGAAATTCGTATCCATTCGCATCCTCAACCAGATATCCGCCGTCTATGCTGCGCAGTGTCATCTGGTCAATGCTCTCATTTGGCAGATTGCACCATGCCGGATATTTTTTCAATGTCCGCCTTATGTAACTGCGCCTTGTCAGCTTTTCGTCTTCCGTCATTTCCATGACAGAACATGTAAGTCGACAGTTTCCAGGTACACGATATTTCGCAAGCCATTCTTCGCTGTGTTCCATACAATCACCCCCTTTACTGGAACGGATCATCCGGAGACGGTGGGCATTTTCCAAGGCTCTGGTAATAATCCGGCTTCTCTACAGGCCTTACAGCCTGCTGCCTGCTGCCGTTTTTGTATATCCCTCCCCTGTCCTGTTCCTTTGACAGCCAGTTGTTGATAAAGCGTTCAATCCCTCTGCGTGTCTTTCTCCTTTGCGGATTTGATTCCAGCCAGGCCGACATCTTATGCAGTTCCTGTTCAATGTTGACTGCAGGATAGGCAACGGCCCATTTTTCAATCTTTGATTTTGGAACATTGTATATACTCTTATCTACCAAAGGCAAAAGGATGCCGCTTGGGTCTGGAGTCGGTTTCGGCTCCGGACATACGGTCTTTTTATTATCCTTTACTATACTATCCTTACCTAACCTAACCTGTGTATCCATTTGGTATACATCTGGTATACCGCAGGTATCCAGTGAATAAGTCCCATTATTTTCTGTCAGGCATGCTTTTTCATTTTGATGCAAAGTTTCTTTGTAACGGTCGTTTCGTATGTAGTTATTTGTTTTCCAGTCAGCTATGACAATTACGCCGCTTTCAAACGGAATGATAAAACATTTCGCAATCAACAATTTCAAATCATCGTCATTACATCCGATAAATTTGGTTATCTTTTTCGGAGATGACACAAAACCATCATCATCAGCCCGCATACCCAAATGAAAGTAAAGGGCCTGTGTAGTTACTGGCATCTCCAAAAATTTGTCAGTGTCCACAACGTCAAGGCTGAACATTCTCCTGCTTGCCATTCTTTCCCCTTTCTACCGGAACGGCGTTTCCATTCCGGATAAATCCATTTCATACTGCCCGTCCGGTGCTGGCGGCGGCAATGTTTCCATCTTACTGAATGCACTCATGGCCCTTAAATATTGCTCTCTGCTCAGTTCGGAAATATCATTCACCAAATACCGGGCGCATACCTTTTTCAAGCTGGTACCTGTCCGCTCCGCTTCCTTCCGAAGTTCATTCAGATCTGCGTTGCTTATCTGAAGTTTCCGTTCTGTCTGCCGGGTCTTTTTTCCAGACTGCTTTTTATTATCCTGCTGCCCTTGGGGACAATCCGGGTCCTTTGCATCATCAATGCAAAATAAACCGTTCAGAGCGTATTTTCTGGCGTAACTGCTGCAGGAGCCTGTAATCTGCGCAGCGTCCATCTTTGGCTTTTCCTCATTCTCCCTGGCATAAGCAGTATTTGTAATACAATCAGGGCTTTCCGTATCCTGAAATTTGGCCGTTGCTTTTATGTAAAACCTGCTGCCGACCAGCACCACATCATCACAGATCAGAAGAACTGCTTTTACTTCTGCCAGCAATGGCTTGACCGCTTCCTGGATATCCTCACAGCTCCGGTAATAAAATTCACCGAACCGATTATACTGGTTCTTGGAAGCTTTTAGGTTCTGCTGGACGTGCAGCAGTTTTTCATGTACGTTCATCCGGCTTCACCAACCTTCGTTCTGTACAGACATTTCTCTTCAAAGAATGTCCGGTTTACTTTTCCGGCAATGGTTATGTATCCCTGAGCCTTTAACTGAGTATTCAACTCCCGGATCACGCCGTAAGCCTTGCCCTCTGACACACCCATGATCTCAGCTACTTCCCGGGCCGTCATAAACTGTTTCATTCTGCATCCCCCTTTCTGATCTTGCCTATATACTCTCTTCGGCCGCCTGTCCAAATATCATTGCACTGATCAACAAAAAGCTCCCTCCCGGCCTTCTGAGCGCGTCCCACTGCGTCATAATCCCAGCCATTGTGTGGTTCGTCTATCGCCGGATCGTACGGCCTTAACTCTAAAATCTGCATTGCTCAGCCCCTTTTTTAATCCTACTCGCTAAAAATTCCCCTTTAACCTCTTAGGCTATAATTTGTTTGTTGAAGGAATTTTGATGCTCGCCCGTAAAGAATTACAGCAGAAAATTTTAAATATTTTGCTGTAATTGCTTGGCGCGATTCTCTTTCATTCTCCTTGACAGTTCCTCCCTTTGTTCCTCCGTCAAATTCTGCGTAACCCTCCTTGATCTGAAAGTAATAAACTCAACAGGGCAGGAATAAAACTTACCGTCAATTCTCCCGTCTTTCTCTCTGTACTCCTTTTCAAGTTTCCACTCTGAACCTTCAGCAGCAACCAGTTTATCCAGCTTGGTCATTGTGGTGACATCAGACACATAAATCTGCGCTCTGGTATATCCGCGGCTCCAATTAATGTGTGTTTCCTGTTCTTCGATTGTTAATGATGATCTTTCCATGATTTCTCCTTTCTTTTGCGCCCGCGCAATTTTCCAACCCCTTCACACCCTGCCCGGTATGGATTATTCAATAATTTCTGTCACATTACACCCCAAGGCTTTCGCCAGCTTTCCGAGAGTGGCTAATTTACAACCTCCTACTTTCATAATTCTTCTGTAGGAAGCATAACTAATACCTGCTGCACTGCATAAATCATATGGATTCATACATTTATCGGCCATCCGAAGCTGTACCTTGTCCTGACTAATTTTTAAATTTGTCTTTACTGTTGCCATTTAGTTACCTCTCTTTCATAATTTATAATTGACAGATGATTTTTCATCTGATATGTTGATATTATCAGATGAATTTATGACTGTCAACCATTTTTTAGATGTTTTTTCATCTGTCATGTGATATAGTCACCTTATTAGGAGGTAAAGCACTATGACCACAGGTGAAAGAATAAAAAAAGCACGAAAAAAAGCCGGACTAACCCAAAAAGCATTAGGTCAAAAATGTCAAATGCCCGATTCACAAATAAGACAATATGAACTTGGTATGGTCAATCCTAAAGTGGAAACATTAAAAAGGATTGCTTATGCATTAAATGTACCAGTTACAGAACTCCTTGAACCTACAGTGTTTGAAATAAATAAAGATATTCTTGAATTATTCACTGGAAAGGGGAAACTAGAATTAGTAGATGATTACTCTGTTCTAAATAACTTATATGATAAGCTAAATGATAGGGGACAAAAGAAAGCTACAGAACTAGTAGAACTTTTGACAAAGATACCAGAATACCAAAAGAAAGACTGAATTTATTAAATTACAACTTCCAATCATTTCACACCCTGCCCGGTCAGAATGAAAGGAAGATGAATATGCCATCATACTATGATGAAAAAACTAAAACATGGTATTGCAAATTCTATTACACTGACTATACGGATACTAAAAAACAGAAACTTAAACGCGGCTTCAAGCTCCAGCGTGAAGCAAAAGAATGGGAACGGTCATTCCTTCTCAAGCAATCCGCTGAACCAACTATGCCCTTTCCCACCCTTTGTCAGCTATACCTTGATGATAAAAAGGAACATAACAAGCTGATCACTTACGAAACGAAAAAGAACAGGGTGGAGAAGTGGCTGCTACCGTACTTTGAAAAATGCTCTATAGATTCTATCTCTGCAGCAGATATCCGGAAGTGGCAAGCCGATCTGAAGAACTCTGTAAACGCAAACGGCCAGCCCCTTTCCCCAGGCTACATGCAGAACCTTGTTACGGAGCTGTCCAGCGTGTTCAACTTTGCAGTCCGCTTCTACGGCTTATCTGTCAATCCCTGCAGGGTGGCAGGGAATACAGTTGGGCAAAAGCAAAAGAGCCTGAATTTCTGGACAAAAGAAGAATTTGACCGTTTTATTGACACCTTTGAGCATTCGGATCCATACCACACAGCATTCCTTATCCTTTACTATTGCGGACTTAGAATAGGCGAATTTGAAGCTCTGACCGCCGCCGATATCGATACCAAAGAGAACACTATAACCATAAACAAAACGTATCATCTGATCAATGGTGAGGGTGTGGTTACTTCCCCAAAAACTGCTAAGGCCAACCGGACAATCATTATCCCGGTATTCCTTTCAGAATGTATACAACGGTATAAGGGCATGATCTACGGTATTACACCAGAAACACGGCTGTTCCTGGCTTCCCATTCTTCCTATGCCAGGCAATTAGAAGCACATACAAAGGCAGCAGGAGTGAAAAGGATACGCTTGCATGATATCCGGCACTCTCACGCTTCCCTCTTGATTGAAATGGGGTTCTCTGCCCTCCTGGTATCGGAGCGTTTGGGCCATGAGGATGTATCCACCACACTGAACATATATTCTCACTTATTTCCTTCTAAGCAATTAGAGGTTGCGGAAAAGCTTGATAAACTGTGCCAGAATAACAGCTATTAATGATACTGAAATGATACTAGAAAAATCAGTAAAAGAAAATAAATGCTTCAAAGCAATTAAAATTCAACGTAAAATCAACAAAAAGCAGATAGCGGAACCGTAAAAAATGCCCTATGCGATTCCCGTCATCTGCTTCAAAAGCCGGCAAATACGCATATATATGTATTTACCGGCTTTTTTACTGCTCTTTATTTCTCTTTTACACTTTTCGAATATACTCTGCTTTTACAAATCCATAGAACCGCTGTTCAATCCGCACATAATACCAGTCTTCCCCGTTTTTATCCTTCTGGGTATAGTCAATTACATCCACCATGTTTCCTTCCACCAGCCTTGGCCAGCTCTTAATTGTATCATACTGCGTTCCTGCCCATGTCCGGACATTCAGTTCATCTGCAATACATCTTCCCACAAACAGCCGCTTTCTGTCTGCCGGGTCTGAACCCGTACCCGGTTCACTGTTTGCCGGATGCTCCACAATTTTTCCCACATATCTGCGCACTTCCAGCAATTGATACGGATGTCTGTATTTTACAGCATCTTTTCTTACCGGACCGATTCCGCTTCCATGACCGGAGAGCTGTCCGTTTCCCATATAGTATTCCACATGTCTGGAATCTCCCCGGGAAGGGCCCCAGAAAACCAGATCGCCTTCCTGCATCTGAGCCAGATCTTTTTTCACCAGTCCCTTCTTTGTGGAACTGGTATTTCGAAATACCAGAGAACCCCGGTCTATCTGTTCTCCTGTCCAGGTTCCTATAAATATTCCAAGCGCCCGTTCAAAACATTTCCACACTAAAGAAGAGCAGTCGGAATATCCTCCGAAAACCTGCTCTCTTAAGTAACTCTGTGTATATGAATTTTTGCCTTCACGTGATTCAATTAACGCAGTGACATCTTTTATACCAGCCATACTATTACCTTTCAAACTTTTTATAATAGTATATACTGCTGTCTTTTTTTTGCGATTGACTGCGTTCCCGCATCTCTACAGGGAAAACAGTTTCAGGACATGAAGCGCCCTGGTTGCATTGATATAAAGCGCCTGTTTTTCAAGAGCCGTTTCATAGTCCTGGATATCGTGTACCAGAACAGCATCAAACTCCAGCCCTTTTGCGAGATAGAATGGCATCACTGAAACACCGGGAGTGAATTTCATACTTTCCTTGTGGAGAAGATTTACCTGACTCCCCCGTGCTTTCAGTTCACGGAAAGCTTCTTCCGCCCGCTGCTGATCCAGACATAATACAGCTGCCGTGTGCATCTCTTTCATGCTGCTGATCTGAAGAGCCATGTCATCAAACATAGCTTTTCGGTCCGGCATCTTTTTTACAAGGGGCATTTCTCCGTGACGCTCCACACTTCTGACATTACAATTTCCAATCAGCCGATTTGCATAATCCATAATTTCGGTTGTGGAGCGATAGCTTTTATTCATCTGTACATAATGAATATCTTTTCCAAATATGCGCGGCAGGAAACGCATTACATCTGCAGGTTTTTCCGACATACTCTGAGCCGTATCACCCAAAATTGTCATAGGACAGGCAAACAGTTTTTGTATCAGCAGATACTGCAGATAAGAATAATCCTGCATCTCATCAATTATCAAATGTCTTACCCTGCGCCTTTTTGGAAGTTCCCCTGTGCAATATTTCAGATAAAGAAGAGGATATACATCTTCATAGGGAATGACAGATCCGGTCTGCAGCCTGTGAGGCACTGCTTCGCCATTCTCCAGTTCATCCATCTCCTGCTGTTCCTCAAGAAAACAATTGTAGATTTCCAGCAGGTCCGTCATCTGATACATGCTGTTCATCTTATCGATCACAGACTGCCGTTCCTCTTCTTCCATATCTTTTCCCTGAAGCGTCTCCTTCTCATCGATCAGATATTCTGCAATCTTTTCCATTCTGGCAAAAACAGGTACATCACAAAGTTTTTCGTAAAAGAATTCGGATATCTTTTCTGCGCTCATGGACATTTTCCTAAAAGAAAAATCATGGATATCCACAGCTTTCCATTCCAGATTTAAAATAAAGCCATCCAGTTCTTTTACATATTCCCGGCTTTGTTTGTAATCAGCCCGCAACGTTTTTTTCCCGTTCAGTCTGCGTTCCAGTTCGTCATAACGATCCTCAGCCTCCCCAAACATCCGAAGTTCCCGATAAGCATAGTCATCCAGAGTCATCTCACAAATATTTTCTTCTCCCAATTCCGGCAGAATCCTGGAAATATAATCACCGAAAATACTGTTGGGAGAAAGAACAAGAACCTGGGCAGCACGCAGTGTCTCCCGATTATGGTACAAAAGATAAGCAATCCGGTGAAGAGCAACAGATGTTTTTCCGCTTCCCGCACATCCCTGAACAACCATAATTTTATGGCCTGCATCCCGGATAATTGCATTCTGCTCTTTTTGGATGGTCGTCACAATGCTTTTTAATTTTGAGTCCGCATGTTCCGACAACGCCTGCTGGAGGATTTCATCATCAATGTTCATATCCGTCTCCAGCATATAGATCAGCTCTCCGCCGCGTATCTTATACTGGCGTTTTCTTGTGATCTCTCCGGCAAAAATCCCAGCCGGGGCCTCAAACTGTGCCGGGCCCTTATCGTAATCATAAAAAAGGCCGGAAACCGGTGCGCGCCAGTCAAATACAATAGGCTGGGCAGCACGTTCCCGGGCCAGATTTCCTACACCGATATAATAAGTTTCAGCCTCCTGTTCGTCTTCGTAACAGAAATCGACTCTGCCAAAATAGGGCGCATCCAGCATTTTTTCATACCTGGCTTTGTCTTTTACATATTCCTCCTGCTGCGTAAGACGTGTCTTTAACGCCATCTTATTGTCATACATCTCATAACCGTATTCATCAAATTCGGCATAGTTTTCCCAGAAGTAATCGTTCATGCTTTCCAGATCTTTTGCGTTTTCGCCCATTTTTTCTTTCAACTGCTCAAGTCTTGCATGAACTTCTCCTGTCACATATGACAGATACTGTCTTTCACTTTTCATATCAGATTTCTGTCTTTTATGCCTCTGCGAACTGATCTTTTCCTACTGAGCACAGCGGGCATTCAAAATCTTCCGGAACATCTTCCCATTTAGTTCCCGGTGCAATTCCGCCTTCCGGATATCCGGCTTCTTCATCATATTCCCATCCGCATACTTCACATACATATTTCATAAAAATTTACCTCCTGTATTTTATATTTCTATATTATAGTATCACTTATACCATTTTTGCAAGTTCTAATTCACTCATATCTGTTTTAGTTATACGAACAGAACATGCATCGGAGAAAGTCCTTCCAGAATATATTCTACCGCCCGGGCTTTTTCTATACTTTCTCCCGCAATTGCGTTTCTTAAAAATACAATCTTCTTTCCCATATCAATCAGTTCAAAGGCTGTTGCAAGCACACAGCATTCTGCCACAAAGACACAATCAAGTGTAAAACAGCTGTAAAGGCGCTTTTTTATTTTGTCAGCGGCCTTGTAACCTTTTTAAGCCACTCTAATTCTTCCCCCTCCAGATAAGGCGATATTGCATAATAAACTTTCTGGTGATACGCGTTTAAATGTGCCAGTTCTTTTTCGGTAATAAGAGACACATCAATAGCTTCTGTATCAAAGGGAACCATTGTCAGTTCTTCAAAGTACATGAACTGACCATATTCATTCTTTTCCCCTTTTCGGCAAAGAACAAGATTTTCATGGCGGATGCCAAATTTACCTGCCAAATACACTCCCGGCTCATCAGAAATCACCATTCCTTCCTCCAGAGCGGCTGACTTTGCCGCCGGATTTGCATTCCAGTGAAATCTCTGAGGGCCTTCATGCACACTTAAGATATGGCCCACTCCGTGGCCTGTGCCGTGATTATAGTCAAGACCATATTCCCACAGCGGCTCCCGCGCTATGCTGTCCAGATTGGGCCCGCATACGCCATAGACAAACTTTGCTGCTCCGAGATTTAAATGTCCCCGAAGAACCAGCGTATACATTTTTCTTTCTTCGTCAGTCAGCTCTCCCATCACGATCGTGCGGGTAACATCCGTTGTCCCTTCCAGGTAATGCCCGCCTGTATCCGCCAGACAAAAACTCTTTTCCTCTATCTGTACATTTGTTTCTTCTGTTGCAGCATAATGTATGATTGCACCATGCGCTCCATATCCGATAATAGATTGAAAGCTTGGGCCAATAAAGCCCTCCTGCTGTGCCCGGAATGCTTCCAGTTTCTCCGCCGCACTGATCTCTGTAATTTTTTCTTTTCCTGCATTGTTCTTCAGCCAGTAGATAAATCTGGTCACTGCAACTCCGTCTTTAATATGAGCGTTCCGTATATTTTCCATCTCCCGGGGATTTTTTACCGCCTTCATGAGCATAACAGGACTTTGTATATCTTTCTGCGCCACATTTTCCGGAATACTTTTTACCAGTTGATAATTTACTTTATCTCCGTCCGCCAGAATTGTTTTTCCTTCGGAAAGTTCTTTTAAAATCTGTGCTGCCCCTTCATACGGCATCACCTCTATTCCTGCGTCTGACAATTTTTTCCGGATATCTTCACTCAAAATTTCTTCATGTGCACAGAGCACCGCTCTGTTCTGGTCTATCACCATATATGCAAGGAAGACCGGTGTACACTTCACATCATTTCCGCGGAGATTCAAAAGCCAGGCTATCTCATCAAGCGCTGCCAGAATGATCACATCTGCTTTCTCTTCTTTCATCCTCTCTCTGAGGCTCGCCAGCTTCTCCTCCCTGGTCATCCCCGCATATTTTACATCCAGTTCCCACACCGGTTCCATAGACATTTGCGGACGTTCTTTCCAGATCATTCCCACAAGATCTTCTTCTCCCGAAAAACTGATTTTTTTCACATCTGTTTTTTTCGAAAGCTCCTGCACAAAATGACTTGTGACCGTTCTTCCGTCAAATCCGATGCAGTCATTTTCCTTCAGGCTGTCTGCCAGAAAGTCTGCTATTTCCGGTACTCCCGGCTGCCCTGCTTTCATTAATTCTATTGTACTTCCCTGAAGCTGCGCATCTGCCTGCAGAAAATATCTCCCATCCGTCCACAGGCAGGCTCTGTCAGGCAATACCACCAGTGTTCCTGCCGAACCGGTGAATCCGGACATATATTCTCTGGCTTTAAAATAGTCACCCACATACTCTGAGCCATGGAAATCATCTGCAGGCACAATATAAGCCGCCATGTTTTTTTCATTCATCAAACTTCTTAATGCTTCTAACTTTTCAACTACTGTCATTTCAGAATCTCCCTTCAAAAAAAGTCCTTCAGAAATCTGTGATAATTCCTGAAGGATTTTTACTTTTAAAAAAATATAAAAACTATTCCACCGTCTCCCTTGCTGCCATGGTGATGAGTTTCACGCACAGATCATAGCCCAGTTTTCCGCTGTCAAGCATAAGATCATAATTATGGCTGTCTCCCCATTTCTTTCCTGTATAATGGTGATAATACACATGACGGCTGTTATCTTTTTTCGTAATCATCTTCTGAATCTTTGTGGCATCTTTTGTGTTCAGCAGATCAGACTGAGACAGACGCATGGCACGATGCACCGTATCTGCATAAACAAATACATCCAGTGTCTCAAAGCCTGCTTCTGCAAGGATCACATCTGCACATCTTCCCAGGATCACACAGGGACCCTCTTTTGCAAACTGAGTAATAATCGTTTTCTGAATTTCAAAAATTGCATCCTGCGTGTCATTAAAATAACTGCTGGAGTAGGCACTGATCGTTCTCAGGATATTATCACCAACTGAACGTTCTTCCTGCTCTTTTTCAATAAGCTCCTTCTCATATCCTGTCGCTTTCATAGTAGCTCTCATAATATCTTTATCATAAAGCGGTATTCCCAGTTCTTCTGCCACTTTCTGACCGATGGAATGTCCGCCTGCGCCATATTCACGGCTAAGTGTAATAATCTTGCTCATATTTATCTCTCCCTGTCTGGCATGTATATTTTTGCTTATTACTATCCTACTACATAATTGGAACCGGCACAAGATTTTTCTGCGGGATAATCAGCGTTTACTTTTTTCCCATCCACCTTCGATCTTCTTCTTTAAATCTTCTAAAGGTTTGAGACCGCTTAAAGAATCATAAGCTGCAACACAGCATGCACCGGTGGCGGCAGCCATCTGTACAGCTTCCGCAAGGCCTGTGCCTCTCAGCACAGATGTCAGAAATGCTGCTATACTGGTATCACCGGCACCCGTACCAGACAGAATTCTTTCCGGCACAAAACTTTCTTCAAAGCCTTCTTTATCTGCCCACTCTTCTACTGCCAATCCAAGTCTTTTACAAAGTCCCCCTATTTTACCGGAGCCTGCCGTCTTATAATACATGCCCGGCGCCCCGCATTTTATCAGTGCCACTTTTACGCCCATATCAAGGATCTTCTGTGCCAGAGGTGCCACATCATCGGTATCTATCACTTCTGTCATATCACCGCCTGCAGCCCTTCTGGTCCACTCATCATACCGGGGCCTGTCCAGCATGAAACAAAGTTCTTCCACACTCGGCACAAAAAAATCTACATAAGGCAGAACTCTTCTCAGAATAGCTTCCCAATCCGCCCCGCCTGCCGCTGATTTTTCATCCACCGCCGCCAGATCCAGAGAAGTTACCGTATCTGATTCTTTTACCTTTCGATAAAGTTTTTCCAGTTCACTCCCACCATCTTCATACATTTTCTTCATGATTGGCGGATATCCGAAATGAAACATGTCGGCTTTTTCAACCTCAGAAAAATCCATATCCTCACATGTAAATGTATCATTCGCCCCCGGATTATGTAAAAAAATACGGTCAATTCCCGGCATGGCCAATGCCACAGTATAGGATGTAGATTCCTGCTCTGAAACAATCATCCTGCAACGTGCCTGATATTGCTTTAAAACGCTCTGGACCATAGCGCCAAATGCATCTCCGCCGATTTTTCCCATCAGGGTTACATCTGCACCTAAAATTTTCATGGCCAGTCCCGTATTCGCGACCGCGCCTCCCGTATGTACGTCTGCCTCACCCACTTGAATCAATTTCCCCGGAATCAGAATATCACTGACCTGGTCCACCCGTATCTGCGGAAAAACCGGTGTGATATCAAGGCAGATATGACCTGCCACTATTACTTTTTTCTCCATGCCTTCTCCTTTTCATTCCATACGCCTTTTGCCGAATCATTTCTAAGAAACAGCCTCATACCCGTCCGGAACAGTAATTCCCAGTGTCTCACACCTTTCAGGAACATATTTTTTTGTAACATTGCCTGCATACTGCACGGGCATTTCAGATATATCTGCCTTATTTTCCAGAATCTCAACTGCCATTTCGCCTGTTTCATATCCAAGCTCATAATAATCAATTGTCAAAGTTGCAATGCCACATACCTTACAGGTATTTTCTTCTCCGGTAATAACCGGAATTCCTGCCGGCTCACAGATATTGTTGATAATTTCAGCATTGCTTGCCGCTGTATTATCTGTCGGGATATAAATCACATCACATTTTTCCGCAGCATTTGTCACAACAGATGCAATATCATTCGTATCTGTGAACGTATACTGCTTTATTTCTGCCGCACAGCCTGATTCAGTCAAACAATCTTCTATAATGGCTGCCTGATAAACGGAATTAGGCTCCGCAGAGCAATATAATATTCCTATGCTCTTTGCATCAGGAAGGAGCTCCATGATCATATCTGCCTGTTCTGAAAGCGGTGCACAGTCTGAAGTTCCTGATACATTTGTCCCAACGATTCCTGTCCATTCATCAAGATCCAACGCTGCTGCATAATCTGTTACAGAAGTGCCCAGAATCGGTATATCTGCCGTACCGGCCACGGCCGCCTGAAACGCATTTGTCGCATTTGCCATGATCAAATCCACATTTTCTGATATAAAACTGTTTATGATCATCGTACAATTTGACAGATCTCCGCCGGCATTCTGTACGTCAAAAGACACCCTTTCTCCAAATTTTTCAATAAGAGCATCTTTAAATCCTTCCGTTGCCTGGCTGATTGCCAGATGCTGCGACTGTTCGCATACTCCGATCTTATATACCTCTTCCTTTGCATACGCTGTCATTCCTGCGGATACTGCCATAGCAGCAGCAAAGCCTGTTAACGCCATTTTCTTTGTACTCATTTTCATTCCTGCACCTCCCGGCATTTCACGAAATTTAAAGCATTTGTATTTTTAGTATATCCTTTTAAAGAGTTTCTGTAAAGCTGAAAAAGGGTGCAATGAATTGAGAAATTGCCCTGCTGACTTTCTGTGCATATTCATCTGGTGTTTCTCTCATTCCCTCTATAATCCAATGATGAAGCAGCAAAATAAACCCTCCCGCGGAATAATACGCAAAATACCGCACTTCCTGCCCATTTCTGACTTCTTTACAGCTGATGCGGTTTTTTACAATCTCTTCTGATACACGGCTGATTTCATAATAAAGCTTTTCTCTCAGACCGCATTGATTCATAACCATGAGAAATTCTCTGTATTGATACCAGAAACCAAAATAGTCTCTTGCAATCTGATCCAGGTCATATTTTTCCAGCGCAGGATATGTACTGCGATAATTCTGGCATAGCCTGCTAAAATAACAATCTATCACATCTTCCTTTCCCTTATATAATCTGTAGAATGTTCTCCGGGCAACATCCGCCCTTTTTACAATCCCGGAAACTGTAATCTGTGCAAAATCTTTTTCTTTCAGCAGTTCAAACAAAGCCGTCTCTATCATCTTTGCGGATTCTTCTCTCTGCCTTTTATGCCCATTCATTTGTATGTCCTCCCGCATATGGCACAAAAATCTGTTTATGTAGCACTTTCATGCCATATCTTGATTTTTCTTTCCATCTAATTTACTATAAAAAAAGAAAAGGCACAAGTGTGCCAGTTTTATCATTTCAATTATTTTACAGCAGGAGATTTCTTTATGAATAAAGCAGTGGTAATATATCAGTCAAAATATGGTTCAACCAGACGTTATGGTCAGTGGATTGCGGAAGAACTTGCATGTCCCCTTTTTGAAAGAAAAAATTTTAATCCGCAGGATTTTTCAAAATATGACGTGATCATATACGGCGGCGGTCTCTATGCAGGCGGTGTAAGCGGAATAAAACTAATTACTCAGAACTGGAAACTTCTCTCTGACAGAAAAGTGATTCTTTTTACCTGCGGAATCGCAGATCCGAAGGACCCATACAATGTTTCCGGTATCAGACAATCTTTAACAAAAATTCTTTCACCTGAAATCCTTGGGCATATCCAGATTTTTCATCTGAGAGGTGCCATTAATTATTCCCGCCTGAGTCTCATCCACAAAGCTATGATGGCCATGCTCCGCCAAATGCTGGCAAAAAAAGATGCTGACAGCCTGAGAGAAGAAGACCGGCAGATGCTGGAAACTTACGGAAAATATGTTGATTTTACTGATTGCAAAAGTATTCAGCCACTGATTGCATACGCTAAATCCTCTTTGGAATCTTAATAACAACCGTGGTGTTCTGCCGGATGGCTCCGGCACTTTTTACACCCATCCTCACAAATCCTGCGAAGTACTCCGTCTGCGATTTCGTATGCCTCTCCCCAGACCGTTTCCTTTCCGTCTTTAATCAGCAGATAGCTCCCGTCCGGCAATGCCAGGAATTTCCTGCCGTAGCTGTCTTTGTATGTAATATCCTCATACAGCCGTTTTCCATCCAGCTCCTGATCCTTTACCATCTGATAATGCGGCAGGATCATCGTCTTTGTCAGGCCAAGTCCCGGCAGAAAACGGATATATGACGGATCAACAGATTCTCCCTCCAGTTCCGGCTGTGCATAGACAAGTTCCGCGCTGTTCATCGTTCCGGCGCTGATGCCGATTACAATTCCATGAAATTCCTGCAGCTTTTCTTTCAGAGAAATCTGCTCAAAAAACCGATGCTGTGTGGGCACATGTCCGCCTCCCAGAAAAATCACATCATAAGAATGCAGCACCTCACCGGAAACATCCTTTGTTCTGCCGTCCCAAAGATCAAACGCTGACAAAGTAAGCCCTGCTTTTTTTACCGCTTTGCTAAAAAAGGCGGTCATTTCATCATTTACATCATACTCTGCCGGAAACGCAGAAATCATCAGACACCTGGAATCCTCTTTCCAATATTTTCGGAGATTCTCCAAAAAACTGTTCTTTTCATCCAGTCCCTCCACCCGCCGGCTGCCATCGAGAGCCCCTGTCGGGCTGCTTGTTAAAAATGTAATCATGTCAGTTTCCTTTCCCTCACTCCATTTTTCAAGAACGGACAGATGCATCCACTGATAATATGAGAAATAATCATAAAATATTTATTTCTGCAGCTTCTTATACAATTCCAGAGTTGTATCTTTATTTCCGCCATAAAGAAAATAGTAATCCATCTGCCGCACTCTTTCCGCATACAAGTACGGCCCATACATTGGGATCGCACAGCACATGACCGTTCCCTTTGCTGCTACTCCGATCCCATATCCATACTCAGAAATCAAAAGAGGCATCCGCAGCTTTTTGCCTCCGAAACTAATGTATCTTGCCTTCTGGTTCATCCGTTCCAGGTCATCCGCCAGTACCCCTTTGGCAAAGAGCTTTTCCTTCTTCGGCCAGTCAAAATAAATCCAGGTCTGAAAATCATCCATACCTTCCATTTGCCGGGGCAGTGCAGCCTTTTCTGCCAGCAGAAGTTTTCCTTCCCTGCTAAAAAACAGAACCGCTCCTGTTTTTTTGTCTATCCTGACCGCAATCCCCTCAGTGACTACTTCTACAAAGCTTTTACTCTCCTTCGCTGTCCAGGAAACCTGCTGTTCCGGTTTGTAGTTCCAATGACCGGAATCAAATTCCGCCATACGCCCTTTCTGAAACTGCACCCGGATAATCCTCTCCTCCAGAGGTGTCAGGCGCAATATTCCGTAATTGCTGATCAAATCGATGTATCTCTTCGTCTTTCTGACCATACGGACTGAATTGTCGATCCGGCCATGTCCATCAGGCCGCAGCCGGCTGTTGTCCGGGACATCCCCAAACTGGTATGGTGATTTATTCATCAAAGCAGTCGTCTCTTTCTTTTGACTGATAACTGCTTTCTGTATATTCCCCTTCTTCTCTCCCTGCTGCACCACAATAGGCTTCGGTCCTATGTACCCCCGCATCGCCCGCTCTTTATCCCCCTGGATCACATCCAGCAGTTCCTGTTCTCTGGTGGTAATTTCTTTCTTTGTATAAAATCTGGCCTGCTTATACACTTCATTTTCCAATGACTGCATGCGCTTTTCTTCGGACACCGGCTTTGCAATCAGGTCTGTCAGATCACCCTGATGAATCACTGACAGATCATGTAACGCACGGGTAGCTGCAACATACAGCAGTTTTACACAAGAATCCTCAGCCGGATAGTTTTCCACAGAAGGATGATAAATCAATACTGCATCAAATTCCAATCCCTTTGTGTATTCTACCGGAAGAACCATCACACCGTTTCCGAATTCCGCCGTCTCTAAATCACTGTCTACAAGGGAAATCTTTTCTCTCAGACAGCCGCTTACCATTGCAGTCTCCTCCTCGTCCCGACAGATGACTGCAATCGTTTCATGTCCGGCTCTCTGCCAGCTTTCAATGCTTTTTACCATCTCCTGAATCATCGCTTCTTTATCCCGGCATTCTGTTACCACTACTTTATTTCCATGACGGTTGATCGGTTCTACAGGATAAACAGGAAAATTTCCATGCCGCAGGATTTCCGTGGCAAAATCAGAGATTTCCACAGTATTCCGGTAGCTTTTTTTCAGCAGCCCAAAGCTGTCATAATCTCCTGTAAGAATCAGTTTCTGCAGTTCTCTCCAGTCGTTCAGGCCATAGCCGAAATGAATATTCTGAGACACATCCCCCATGATCGTGTATGTACATCCCCGAAGGCAATAGGCCAGGGCACCGTACGCCATCATACCAAAGTCCTGCGCCTCATCAATGATCACATGGGAAGCCTCTCTGATTCCGTCCGTCTCCTTGATACGTTTATACAGATAGGCTAAGGCAGCCAGATCATAAACATCAAAAATATTTTCTGTAAATGATATCCCCTTTCCCTCTTCCTCCTGCATCTGCAGAAATTCCCGGTAAACTTCAAATACGGAACCTTTCCACACATCTTTTCCAAAGTGCCACCGGCACATGCGCTGCAATTCTTTTTTTTCTTCCGGAGTGTATGAAACATATTTTCCGGACAATTCATTTTCCAGCTTCGAAAAAAGCATCTCATTCAGCATATTAATCTTGCTCTGCATAGAAAGCTGCGGATTATTATCCAGATAATTCCGGATCACTTCTTCACCTAAAAGCAGGGCTCCGCTTTTTTCCAACCGTACTTCCCTTTCAGGTATCGCTCTATTTTCATATTCTCTGCAAAACTGTTCCAGGTCGTGAAACCACTCATAACTTCCTTTTATGTAAAGACTTTTATTCTTTTTATCTATGGGAACGACCCGGTAAATTCCCGAATCCCAGTCCTCATAAAGAAGCCGGATAAATAACTGCTCCATGGTCATCTGGGATACTCCGTATACGTCCAGATCCGGCAAAACACTTGTAATATAATTTAGCAAAATACGGTTGCTCCCAATAATATAAAAATCTTCCGGGCGAAATTTATCTTCATAATTATACAGAATATAGGAAATACGGTGCATTGCTACCGTTGTCTTTCCCGAGCCTGCCACCCCCTGAACAATCAGATTTGTCTTCTGCGATTTCATATGTTCGCTTACGTTTCAGATCAATCTCAAAGACTCCCTCATTCTTTACCACATACCTGCAAGGCCCGATAGTGTTTTCATAATAGACAGAGGCCACCGGAGCCCTCCAGTCTATAACTAAAGGTTCCGATCCGTTTTCGGAAATACCGACTCGTCCCACATAATAGGATTCTTCCTGGAGCAGCTTTGGATCCCTGAAATCAATCCGTCCGAAATAGGGTTTTTTTCTTGCTTTCCGGCACCGGACCAGATCTCTCTTACTTTCCAGAAGCTGCGACTGCGTATTATGTAAAAGAGCCAGCGCTTCTTTGTCTTTCAGCCTGTAGTTCTCCATCAAATCATCCAGGTCACCTGATAAGTGTCTGATACGCTCTTCTGTTTTTATAAGGTTCTTTTGCGCCACACCAATAATCTCTGCCAGCTGCTGCTCTTCTGCCTCCCGGCTTAATCCCGGGATGGGGCGAAACGTTTTTTTGTCTTTCATCGTCTTCTCCTTTAAAATAAATTCATCCCGATGACGATATCTTATCATTTCCTGATAAAAAAGTAAAAAGTTTTATATGCATGGAACCATCGATTGGTCCTGATTCCGAATACCACTACTATTCCTTTCTTCTTTTCCGCGTTTCTTCCATGATGTCCCGCATTCGCCTGTCTCAGCAAACATCCAATTTTTATTTCATCCAGTTTATACTGCCCCATATCCATTTAGAAACTATTTTCTCAGCATATTCCACATCACGCCGGCGAACTGATAAAGGGCTGCGTACATCTGATTAAATCAGTCTGTACAACAGCCCCAAGCTTAAAGCAGAACCAGTGAACTGCCTGTGTTCCTGTAAAGGCTCCTTCCTTCTGGAATCACCCTCTTAGTTTTAGCCTTCGATTGCAATATAATTTTCCTGCTCCATTTTATGATTGTCTGCTTTTGGCAAAGTCAGTTTAAGAATTCCGTCCTCAAACTTCGCATGGATATCTTCTTCCGTTACTTTCTCTCCTACATAAAAGCTCCGGCTTACTGATCCAGAGAATCGCTCTCTCCTGATGTATTTTCCATCATTATCCTTCTGATCATTGTTCACATTCTGTGTTGCCTGAATAGTCAAATACCCATTTTTCAGCTGTGCTTTGACATCTTCCTTTTTAAATCCCGGCAGATCAATATCAATCTCGTATCCCTCATCTGTCTCCTTCACATCTGTTCTCATCACATTCTGTGTATTCCCCTGATGCAGAACTCTGCTTGTTCTGGGGAACGAAAAATCCATCAAATCATCAAACAAATTTTCTCCAAAAATACCAGGCATTAACATAAGTCATTTCTCCTTTCACTAAGCAAAAATTTATTAATTGCATTATGGAGCAATTCCATAACGTATCATACGATGAACTTTGGATCCGAGCTTTCGCTTTGTTCCTCTTGTTCTATTTGTACTATAACACATATTATCAGCACTGTCAATAACTGAGTGCTGATTTATTTTTATTTTCTTGCAACCTCTTTATCGCCTTTCGCATATTATAAATAAAAAAGGAGTATTTCTTATGCCGGAAGATTTTAATCGCCGCAGACCCGGATGCCCTCCCTGTCCGCCATGCCGCTGTGACCGCCGTGATGATCGCAGAGATGACAGACGCGATGACCGCAGGGATGACAGACGTAATGACCGAAGAGATGACAGGCGCGACAGCGACCGCTGGCCGTGGCGTTAATATAGATGGAGCTGCTTTTGCAGCTCCTATATGACCTGAACTCTATTTTATTACTCCGGAATCTCTATCCTGAACTTTTCTCCTACCGGTTTCATCTCATCCATTCCGATGGTTATCTGGTTTTCCAGCTTCTCTATCTCACCATCCATATGCTCTACGGTATAACTGCTTATACCTCCCTCCGGTGTTTCTCCCTCTACCAGAGAAAATCCTTCCTCCGTATCAGGCAGATCCAGATGGTAAAGCTGCAGCTCCACCCAGCGGCAATCCAGCGAAGGCAGGGTATCTCCCCATTCATTTTCAAAAACATAATGCAGGCCGTCAAACTCCTCCCGTTCCACAATCACGCATCTCATAAAATACAGCAACTCATTTCCTTCACTGTCTGTTCCTTTCAGATAATATTCTGAAGCGTCAAAAGAATCTTCTGATTTGACAGAAATCGTGCTGGATATAGGATTCATTGAAAACCAGGTCAATTCCATGACTGAATCATCTATTCCCTGCAGAGTCCTGCTGATGGGGATATCAATGTATTCTTTTTCCATATCCGAACAGGACGCTGTAAAAGAAAACGCAAACGAAATTTCTTCCGCATCCTGTGCTTTCCTCCCTATCTGATTATCCTTATACCGGTAAATATTCAGCCCCACCTGAATTTCCATCTCCTCTTCTGTCACTGTGCCTTCTTTAAATGTAAAAGTCTCCACATATCTGTGAGACGTATCACCCTCCATAAAATCGTGGAATATATTCGACTCATTTTCTGATACCGTACCATTTATTTTCACCCTGTCATTCAGAGCTGCTCCGATATTTTCTATATCAGAAACCGCTTCCGGCGTTACCTCAAAAGATACCAGAAGCTCCTGCCCTGCCAGTATTACTTCATTTAAAGTAACTGTAATACCTTCTTTGGTCTGTGATGAATTCACCACCTCCGCATAAGATGCCAGATCGTTTTTCACACCCAGAACCTGTGCAATCCTGGTGGTGAAACTGCTGATGGCAGCCTCCACCTGCCTGTGAAAAGTCCCTCCAAGCCCCAGAATAATGACCATAGCCGTACAGGCTGCTTTTATCCCATGACCGCTTTTTTCATTTTTTTTGCTCCCGTCCCATGGCTGCGACGCCTGATATATTAGCTGGTCATCCACACATTCCAACACGTTTAAAAATTCATATCCGTCTTTATGCATGATACGCTCCCTTCTTCCTTAAGTATCCTGTACAGCTTTTTCCGGCTCCGGTACAGGTTCGATTTTATACTGCCCACAGATTTTCCATGCCTTTCTGCGATTTCCTTCAGACTGTCCATATACCAGTATCTGCGCAGAAAGATATCACAATCGGCCTTTGGCAGGCTTCGCAGGAACTGATTTATGTTTCTTTCCAATTCCCTTTTGGCAATTACATCATCCAGTGTATTCACAGCTATGCTATTTAACGCTCTTGTCTCCAATTCAATATCTGACATATGTAAATCCGGGCGTTTTGCCGCATACTTTCTGCGAAGCGTGTCGATTGCCAGTCCCCGTGTTATTTTTCCTACAAACGCAGACAGCACTGCCGGTTTCCTGGGCGGTATATATGACCATACGGAGAACCATGTATCATTCACACATTCCTCCGAATCTTCCCTGTTATACAGCACATTCCAGGCAATTTTGAAACAATACTGGTTATATTTGCTGCTCAGTTCCTTTATAGCCGCTTCATCTCTTTCCTGAAACATTCTGATAATTCTTGCATCCTCCATGTCCAATCCTTTCCTGAATCATCTGTTCTCCATAAGCGCTTACATAAATATATTCGTATTTTCCGGCAAAAGGTAACACTATTTTATGAAATAATTATCGTTCTTTCAAAAAATTACCGCATCAGATGCCTGATACATCCGGTGCGGTATTCCTATTGCACACTATTCTCAATAGTCATTTCTAAATAAATGGCCTGTTGCAACTCGATTTATCTGCGCGTGTAGACTAAATCAGTTATCCCATTACAGGTTTGTGTATAGATTAATTTCAATTTGATTTCTTTTGGGAGCGTTCCAAAAAGACAAATTCCAGAGCCCAAAATTGTTGGAATGACCGAAATATAATATTCATCAATCAAGTCATCCTTCATTAACTGCTGAATAATATTTGCGCTTCCACATATCCAGATATTTTTACCTTGTTCCTGTTTCAATTTCCTGACAATATCACAGGCATTTTCTGTAAATATAATCTTATTTGTCGAAGACAATCCTCTATGTGTAATGACGTAACTTGTTAAATCATCATATACCCATTCTGCAGGAGACAGTTCTGTCACAATCTGATGATAGGTATTCCACCCCATAACAACAGTATCAATATCTTTTATAAAAATTGAATAAGTATCAATATTTTCTTCATTCCCGCCCTGACCATCAAGCCAGTCCACACTACCATTCTTGTCTGCAATATATCTGTCAAGGCTCATTGCAATAAATAAAATAACCTTTCTCATATGATTGTTGCACTCCACAATTTCCTGTTTTTATATTTCTTTGTTACTTAGTGCTCTTTATATCAGCAAGTCAAAAGATTTTTCCCACATACATTGCTCCCTGAATAATAATTCCCTGCAGATAATTTATTATAGCAAACATTCCTTGAAAATCATATACATTTTTTCTCATCATTCATACAGTTCCATTGTAAAATTCGATTTAATCTGCCTTTACTCTGTTCGTCCTGTTTTCTTTCCATCTAAATCATTGCCCATTTTCTGTTCTCACCTCTCGACTTGCCACCTGCATCTTTCATTCTAATCATTTCACCAATAAGCCCGAAGCTGCATCACTTAGCAAGTTCCGCCTTATTCCTTATCAGCACGGTGATCGGCGTAATGACCAGATACAGGATGGTTAAAATCACAAAGAAACCTATATCCGCATCCCAGAATACATAGATGATATTAAAACCAAAGTGTAATAGCATTGAATAGAGCAGGTTATTATGCCTTTCCAGAAAAACATTCATCAAAACTGTGATAGATGTAATGGCGACAATGTTGGAAATGACATAAGGGACTGCCCTCCAGTCGGTGAATTCCGAATCCACCACCCATAAAAGAGTATGCCAGAAGCACCACACCAATCCCTCTTGAAGATTTCATCAATCTGGCAACCCAGTTGATCTGCTCTGTCTTTTTTCATATTATGCTGTTTCTTTTTTTCTGCGCATTTACCAAAGCCACCCACATCCTGCTTATTTTTATGAGGAAACTATTATGTATTAAGAAGAGAACCATCGAACTATCCACTGTGAGGTCACTTCATATTGTCCTAACAACAGACATACACCTAATGCCCAAACACCGACAACTTCCTATTCCGGAATACCCTCCAGCCAGCATTGCTTTTGACTGATTTTCCTGCAGAATATTCTTGACTGGTCTTTGTCATATTTTGCCTGATGATACCTAAATATCACTTTCTGATTTTCGCCTTTCCCAATCATTTCAATCTTACCCGTTGGATGTGATAATACATACCGCACACTTTTGGATTGTCCATTCATAGACTTTCTGGCTTCATTGACAAGTTCAATTCCATCCAGAAGCAGCACCTGAAACTGATTCTGGACTCCCTCTACAGGCCGACACTGAAAAATGTAATATGGTATCACACCATAAGAAACCAACCGATTCATTAGTTGAGCCATGGTTTTTACGTTATCATTAACCCCCTTTAACAAAACCGTCTGATTTCTAACAATGCACCCTGCCTCCCGCAGCTTCCTGATGGCCTTCATAGACTCCGGTGTCAGTTCTCTTGGATGATTATACTGGGTAACAATAATAATCTGTTTCTCCTTCCCATATATGGCAAGCAGTCTCAACAATCTTTCATCTTGAATAATTCTCTGAGGCAAAACAACCGGAACTCTTGTCCCAAAACGGATGAAATCAAGACTGGGAACATTTGAAAAATATGCCAGATACTTTTCTATCAACTCAGAGGAATTCAAGAATGCATCTCCACCTGAAATTAGCACATTATTGATTTCAGGATGGTTTCTGACATAATCCGCCATCACTGGCAATTGGCTGGCTACTTCTTCAGAAGTCAGTCCCACCATGCGCTTTCTGAAACAATGACGGCAGTACATAGCACATTGATTCGTAGACAATATAAGTGCTGTCTGCCTATATTTGTGCTGCATTCCTTTCATTACAGTGTTATCAGCTTCTCCGCTGGTATCCTTTTGCCCGCCCTCTGAAAATTCCCGGATATCCGGAATACACATTTTCCTAACAGGATCATTTCTATCTTCCATATTCACCAAACTCAAATAATATGGATTAACACAAACCGGATATTTCTGAGCAATTCTTGTCATCTGCTCTGCTTCTTCATTTGTCAGTTGCAATACTTCTTTTAATTTTTCGATATCACGAATACTGTTATTTAATAATTCCTGCCACGTACTCATATACTTTTCCTCCTTACCTTCAGCCTCACAGTAAGAAATACTTTATTTTTCTTCATTTATGCATGCAGCTTTTTCCGTGGTTTCCGCTTCATATCTGATATTTTCAACCACATTTCTTCTTGCTCAAAACATATGCTGTTGTAGTTCCTATCATAATGACAATTTCGACACATAATGATACGATGAATTCCCTGGCCCCCGGATTGGTTATGTTCATTCCCATAATCGGAAAGGTAATCATATGAGGCAGCATTCCCAGTATACTTCCTGACAGATACTTTTGATATTCCACCCCAATAGCTCCCATATACATACTCACAATGTCACTGGGCAGTCTTCCAATAATTCTCACAAAAAACGTAAAAATAAAATCATTCTCAGAACGAAGCTTATTCAACGACTTTGCTTTTGGATATTTCTCTACCACATACCCTGCAGCCTTCGCACCCATTTTCCTTCCAATCACATACGGCAGTGAAACCATAACCGCTGATCCGCAAATATTTATCAAAATTGCGACCAGAAGTGGAAACAGGATTCCATCTATGACATAAAGAATCCCCGAATAAATCACAATGCTTAGACTCTTAAGTGCAAATAAGCCCAGCATCATAAATGCTGCCAGTACCAGACTCTGCGGAGTATAATCCAAAATACCATCTATGGTGATTTCTTTCCTCTTAATCAGGAAAGCCAGAATAACTGCCACCCATATGATGACCAGCAGCGCTTTCCCTCTGTTTATCCATTTTTGGGAATTGTCTTTCCGAATCGTTTTCCTCCCCATTCTGGTCTTTCATCTCCTTTTTAAATGCAAAACGGTCGTTTCAGTTATATGCAAAAAAGGGAATTATAAACTTCATAACCTTCAGGCCGCTTTGCTAATCTATATAAAAGACATTCTGCCTGCATGGCAGATTTCTCTGTCTTTTCCGCATAAGGAAAGGTATGTAGCTCAATCTTTTATGAGGATTCCAGAATCCCCATGAATTCCTCCCCGGTAATCGTTTCTCTCTCATACAGAAAATTTGCCAGTTCATCCAGCTTACTGCGATTATCCAACAAAATCTGTACCGCCTTTTCATGCTGTGACTTCACAAGCTCTATCACCTGCTCATCAATTTTTGCCTGCATTTGGGCGGAACATGCAAGAGAAGTATCACCACCCAGATATTGGTTGGATACGGTTTCCATTGCGACCATATCGAAGTCATCGCTCATCCCATATCTGGTTATCATCGCACGAGCCAGCCTGGTTGCCTGTTCAATATCATTGGAGGCACCGGTTGTGACGGAACCAAATACTACTTCTTCCGCTGCACGTCCACCAGTGAACGTTGCGATCTTATTTTCAATTTCTTCCTTTGTCATCAGGTAATGATTGCCCTCCTCCACCTGCATCGTATATCCAAGTGCGCCGGATGTCCGGGGAACAATCGTGATCTTCTGTACTGGCGCAGAGTGCGTCTGTTTTGCTGCCACCAGGGCATGACCAATCTCGTGATAGGAAACAATCAGCTTTTCCTTATCTGTAAGGATTGCATTTTTCTTCTGATAACCTGCGATAACCACTTCAATGCTTTCCTCCAGATCCGCCTGGGTTGCGTAGCTTCTTCCATCACGCACTGCACGCAGTGCTGCCTCATTGACAATGTTAGCGAGTTCCGCGCCAGAAGCACCGGACGCCATACGGGCAATCTTTGTAAAATCTACATCCTGGCCAACCTTTATCTTTTTTGCATGAACTTTTAAGATTTCCTCTCTGCCTTTTAAGTCAGGCAGCTCCACCGGAACCCGTCTGTCAAACCGCCCAGGACGCAGCAACGCCGGGTCCAAGGATTCCGGCCTATTGGTAGCGGCCAGAATGATCACTCCGTTATTCCCTTCAAATCCATCCATTTCCGTCAAAAGTTGGTTCAAGGTCTGCTCCCGCTCATCATTTCCGCCAACCTGTCCATCCCGCTTCTTTCCGATCGCGTCAATCTCATCAATAAATACAATGCAGGGGGCTTTTTCTTTTGCCTGCTTAAACAGATCCCTGACTTTTGAGGCTCCCATACCGACAAACATCTCAACGAACTCTGAACCGGACATGGAGAAAAACGGTACATTTGCTTCACCGGCCACTGCTTTGGCAAGCATCGTTTTTCCTGTTCCGGGAGGGCCTACAAGCAGGATTCCCTTTGGCATGGAAGCTCCGATTTCCTTATATTTCCCCGGATTGTGCAGGTATTCCACAATCTCCGTCAGATTTTCTTTTGCCTCATCCTCACCGGCGACATCTGAAAATTTAATTCCGTCAGAGGATTTCACATAAACCTTGGCATTACTTTTCCCCATATTAAACATCATGGAGTTCCCGCCGCCCATATTTTTCATCATTCTCTTTGTCATATACTGTCCAATGCCAAAGAAAATCAACAGAGGCAAAATCCATGATAAAAGGAAACTTAAAAGCGGAGATGTCGGTTCTATGATCTCACTGGCAAATTTTGCGCCGGATTGATACAGCCGCATGGTAAGCTCCGGGTCATTCATAAGACCGGTTTTATAGATCATGCTGTCTTCCTTGTCCGTAAAGATGATCTTGTTATTTTGTATTTCCACGCGTCCTATCTTTTCTTCCTCTATCATGGACATAAATGTCCCATAATCTACTTCCTTCACCTGCATCTGAACAATGCGCGGCATCAGCCAAAAATTAAAAAGCATCAGAACCAGTAATGCAATACCATAATAAAAGAGGATAGGCTTTTTCGGTGTTTTCACTTCGTTCATCTCAGTTTCCCTCCATTCTGTTTTGTGGGGTCTATATTTTCCTGTTCAAACGGATAAATACCTTCGTCAATTCCACTGCCGCCAGAGGAAGTACGGAAAACAGTGCTACAACTCCCCATTCTTTTGCAGTGATCATTGTCAGACTGAATATAGTCCGCAGATACGGTACCAGCAAAACAATCGCCAGTACAAGCGCAGAGCCTGCAATAGAATTAAATAAATGCGGATTATGTCCATTTCCAGTTGAAAAGATAGATTCCGTATTGGAACGCTGATTCAGTGCATGCAGCAGCTGTGAGATTGCCAGGACAAGGAATGCCATTGTCATTCCGGCCTCATACCCATCCATATGTACACCAACCTGAAACGCCCCTATTGTCGCTGCCGAAATAAACGTTCCATGCAGGCACACTCTTACAATCAATCCGCGTTCAAAAAGCGTGCCTGATTTCACCGGCTTATACTTCATGATATTCTTTTCTGCCGGATCGACTCCAAGAGCCAGTGCCGGAAGCGTGTCTGTGATCAGGTTGACCAATAAAATCTGGACTGCCAAGATTGGTGCATCCCAGTTAAATAAAGTAGCAATAAACAAAGTCAGAATCTCAGCAATATTTCCGGCAAGCAAAAACTGGATCACTTTTTGGATGTTACGGTAAATGCGCCTTCCTTCCCGGATGGCATACTCAATGGTTGTGAAATTATCATCCATCAGTATCATATCCGAAGCATCCTTTGCCACATCCGTGCCGGATTTTCCCATTGCGATACCGATATCAGCTGCCTTAAGTGCCGGAGAGTCATTGACACCGTCTCCGGTCATGGCCGCTACTTCTTCATTACTCTGTAACGCTTTGATGATGCGCAGTTTATCCGATGGGGAAACACGGGCAAAAACAGCCGCCGTCTTTACGGCTTCCCTTATCTGTTCATCCGTCATTTCATCCAGCTCCGGCCCTGTAACCACTGTATTCCCCTCCTGGAAAATATGGAGCTGCCTTGCAATTTCAAGAGCAGTCACCTTGTGATCCCCTGTAATCATGATTACACGGATTCCTGCCTCGTGGCAGGTTTCCACTGCCTGGATGACTTCTTTACGCGGAGGATCGATCATTCCTGTCATTCCCACGAAGGTCATATCTTCTTCCATATTCTCATTTTCATCCGCTGGAACACAGGAAAGTGTCCGTTTTGCAAATCCCAGGACACGAAGGGCTTCCTCCGACATTTTCATACAAAGATCTAAAATCTGTTTCCGGTCCGTTTCGGTCATCGGTCGGATTCCCTGCTCTGTCACGATGTGGGAACAGAGCGGCAGTATTTCCTCCACCGCTCCTTTCGTGTAAGCAATAATCTCCTCACCATTTTTATGTACGGTAGTCATACGCTTTCTGATGGAATCAAAGGGCTGCTCAAACACTCTTGGCATTCTTTTTTCCAGAAGATCAGGGTCAAACCCATACTTTCCCGCAAAGGTGAGCAGGGCACCTTCCGTCGGATCGCCAATGATCTCCCCCGGACAATCCGGATTCAAGGATGCATTATTACACAGGGCTGCTATCTTGAGAAGTTCTGCATTTTCTCCCTGAAATTCCTGAATCGTATCCACAGATGAAGCATTTCCGTTTTGAAAGGATTTCTCAAACGCCACATGGGTAACAGTCATGCGGTTCTGCGTCAGAGTGCCCGTTTTATCGCAGCAGATCACTGTGGCACTGCCCAGTGTCTCCACAGCCGGGAGCTTACGGATGATTGCGTTCTGTTTTGCCATACGCTGCACGCCAAGAGCCATAACGATTGTCGCAGTCGCCGGAAGCCCTTCCGGAATAATAGAAATCGCAAGGGAAACAGCTGTCATTAAAAGCGGTATCCAGGGGCGGCCATAAAGGGAACCGATTACAAAGATTACCACGCAGACCACAAAACCCACAAGACTCAGCGTTTTACCCACTGCATCTAATTTGCGCTTTAGCGGAGTATCAAGCTCATCCTGGTTCTCCAGCATACTGGCAATCCGTCCAATCTCCGTATTCATACCCGTTCCGACAACGATACCCTCCGCGTTGCCATACATAACAATCGAAGACGTATACGTCATATTTCCCCTGCTTCCAAGAGGTGCGTCCGCCGGAAGAATTGTTTCACAGTCTTTCTCCACCGGAATGGACTCCCCTGTCAGGGATGCCTCCTGTACCGCAAGCCGGTTTTCCCGGATCAGGCGAAGATCTGCCGGAACAATAGCTCCGTCTTCCAAAATAACAATGTCACCCGGGACAATCTCGCTGGCTGGGATAATGCTTTCTTCACCGTTCCGTCGCACGCACGCTGTGGGCGCACTCATCTGCTTCAATGTCTCCAGAGCATTGGATGCCTTGTTCTCCTGGATTACCCCAATGACTGCATCCACCACGATGATGGTGAAAATCACAAAAGCCTCTGCCCATTCTCCCAGTAACATGGATAAAACTGCCGCTCCCACAAGAATCAGTACCATAACATCCGTGATCTGTTCCACAAGCATTTTGCCTATCGTCTTCTTTTTCTTTTTCTGCAGCTCGTTTTTCCCATACTTTTGCAGACGACTTCGGGCTTCCTCATCACTCAGTCCGTCCGCACTGCTTTTCAACGTATGTACTACCTGCCCCGCCGTCTCTGAATGCCATGATATGCCACTTTGGTTATCGCTCATAATAATTCCTCCTGTAAATTTAAATTGACTATTTATATAAAGCATTTCAACAACCTGGCTAAAAGGTCATCCGCATCGCTTTCATTTCTTACCTGCCAGTTTTAAAAACTCCTCGATAGTTTGTGCGTCCTCATACCCCTTCCTATAAAAACACTTCAGGGCTTCCCGGTCTCTTGTCAGGGTATCTACCCCACAGGTATCATCGGGAGCTATGATCAAAACTCGTCCCTGGTCTCTGTACTGCTTCGCCAGTTCAACTTCCCGGTTATACTTCTCCGCTCTTTGCCTGAGATTCTCTGCAGATACCGGATATTTTTTCTGAATCCGCTTTGCAAATTTCTCATCCTTCCCAGGATCCCTGATAAAGTCTTCCGGTTTGGTCAAAATAACTACTACTTTATCACAACCGTATTGAAATGCTTTTTCTACCGGAACCGGATCACTTAATGCCCCGTCATAATAAGGTATACCTTCTATTTCATAAGGTCTGCACACAAATGGGATGGAACAGGATGCCTTTAGAATACTGTAATTATCCTGTTTTAAATCATTTTTATTAAAATAAGCTGGTTTCCCTGTCTGTGCATTCGATGCTACTACCAGCATTTCCGACGGATTCCGGACTATTTTCGGATAATCCAGCGGGTTCTCTCCTGTGGAATTACTTAACGTTCCATACAGGTAGTTCATATCAATGTAGGATTTTTTGAAAACAAAGTTCCGAAAACTCATATATTTCTTCCGAAACGAATATTCAGAATAAAACTGATAATTCCGCCCTCTCTGCCCCGCCAGATAGGAGGCAATGTTTGCACTTCCTGCCGAAACACCAATACAAACATCAAACCGAATCCCGGCATCCAGACAATAATCAAACACTCCTGCCGCATAAATACCTCTCAAGCCGCCTCCAACATCAACTACTCCCGTTTTCATTTTGTTCCTCCAATCTTTTCTTCCAATCCATCTTTTTCAAAGCAGATGCCGGAAGGGTATGAGCACCACCCGCAGAATCTGGTAAAAAACTGCTTTTCCAATTCCCTGCTCCGTCTCCTGATAGCCTTCCCCTTCCACAACCATTCCATCCGGGGATACCTTCCGACTCTTCTGTTTCAGCAGCTCTGCCTGTTCCCGCAGGGAAGCATTCAATTCCCTGCTGTCAATAACCAACATCAACTCCGTATCCAGATAGACACTCCGCATATCCAGATTACAGGAACCTACGATACTGATATGATCCCCTGTCAGTATTGTCTTCGTGTGCAATGCCTGCTCTCCCAGATATTCACAGATACAAACTCCGGTTTTTCGGATCTTCCTTTTCTGGTTCATGTAATCAGTGCATCCAAATGGATTGCTGCCACCCTCCACTGCATTAATAATGAGTTCTGTTCCAGGGCTCTCCTCACATAGTTCTGTCAGATCCCGGTACATGGTTCTGCTGCATATGATATAAGGTGTCTGGATCAGGATATCTCCACCTTGTCCCATTTCTTCTACCAACCTGTCCCAAAGCATGGGATGCTTATTCTCCGGTTCCATCGGATTTGTACACAGCTCAATCCCTTCCGTTGTGACAGTTTCCTTTTCCCACTCCGTTTCGGTAAACACTTCAGGGTATTTCATCTGAACCTCCTGGTAATGCGACCTCAGCCCGCCTTCCCCTTTTGCCCTCCAGCCATATTGTTTGCAGCATGGCAGATCCCATATCCGTTCAAAATATTCCTGCAGTTGGATATAGGAACTTCCCGATCCCGGAACCGTTTCATATACCAGGATGTCCCGATCCTCGTTACAGGACTCCACATAATTCCCCAGAAACAGGTCATCCGTGTTCCTCCCACCAAGGATATAAGCGAAATCATCTGCAATCAAATACTTATCATGCATACGGTAATTAATCTTCCATGGTAACAGCAGATTAATGGGATTATATAACCGTACCTCCACATTTTCATGGGCAGCCAGTTCCCGGAAATTCCTGCTTGTTGGCAGCCACAGGCTTCCGTTCATGCCGTCCACCAGTATCTGTACCTCGACGCCCCTATCCGCGGCGTTTAACAAAGCGGACATGATATCCTGACCACTGTTGTCATCACGGAAATCAAACGTTACCAGCACGATTCGTTCCTCCGCCTCTTCGATCAGGCGCAGCCGCCACAACAATGCATCCATGTTCGTATCAATGCTCCGTATCCGCTCCTGCCCTGTGCATTGCCGCCCCTTTCTGCCGTCTCCTGCATGCACGGACGGTTTGTGGTAAAGCGGCAGGATGACCAGTCCTATAGCTGCATAAATGAGCCATATTTGCAAAAGTCTTTTTATGAATTTCATAACTTTTTTCATGAATGCCACCCTCTTGTAAAAACAGTTTTATGGAACCTTCGACAAATTCTTTTGTTTTTCACGGCATTTTGTGTTATACTGAAAAAAATGTAATGCGAGTTGATATATATGAATCGTACCAAAACAGCAATTATTGAAACTTTCTGGCAACTGCTGGAAGAAGGCCCCTACAACAAAATCACTGTAAAAGACATCGTAGACCGCTGCCAGATCAACCGAAACACCTTTTATTACCATTTTCATGATATTCCGGAGCTTCTGGAATATACGATTAAAAAGGATGCCGATCTGATCATCCAGACCTACAGCCAATTCGGCTCACCATTTGACTGTCTTGCGCCGCTTGCCGAGCACTGCTTGAAAAAAAAGAAAGCACTGCTCCATATTTACCGTTCCGCTCAGCGCGAAGCATTCGTTATGCAGTTGGAACGGATTTGCCTTTATGTCATCACCCAATACATCGAGACTGTCACGGCAGGTCTGACACTTCCCCCGGAAGACAAGAAACTGCTGATCCGATTTTATAAATGCACCCTTGTGGGCATTTTCCTGGACTGGCTGGAAAACGGAATGGGGTATGACCTCCTTAAAGGATTTGAACGCATTACGGATCTTCTTGGCGGTTCAGGTCAACAGGCTTTCCTGAAATCTGCAGCATCCACATCGAATAAGCACTAATATTTGAAAGCACTGCAAAAGCGCAGTGCTTTTATTTTTCCTTTCCTACATCAATGGTGCAAACACCCTGAGAAAATCCTGGAACAATCTGGTGGCAAGATTGCCCTTGCATTCTTCTGGCAGGATCTGATGACACTGCCCCAATGTATCCATAAAATCCTGTTTTACCTGCAAAACAGCCTTACTGTCATACATCCACACCCCGCATTCAAAATGCAGGTACAGACTCCTGAAGTCCAGATTTGTCGTCCCTACGGTAGCCGTATGATCATCGGAAACAAATGTTTTCGAATGCATAAATCCTTTTGAATACTCGTAGATTTTCACCCCGCCCTGTATCAGCTCTCTGTAATAAGAACGTGTTGTCATATGGATCAGTGCTTTATCCCAGATATACGGAGTAATAATACGCACATCCACACCGCTTTTTGCTGCCAGACACAGAGAGGATACCATACTGTCATCTACAATCAGATATGGTGTGCAGATATAAACATAGTCCTTCGCATTATTTATAATCTGAAGATACACATGCTCCCCCACATTTTCATCATCCATAGGACTGTCGGAATACGGCTGGACAAATCCATCTGTAATTATCCTATCCATAATCTCGTTTTTCGGAAAAAACTGTTCTGCTCCTTCGTGTCCTCCCCGGCATAATTCCCACATTTCAAGGAACATCAACGTCAGGCTCCATGCCGCCTTTCCTTCTACTTTTATGACCGCATCTTTCCAATACCCATGTTTTTCATATGTATTAATATATTCATCTGCTAAATTCAGACCTCCGGTAAATGCCACTTTTCCATCAATTACAGTAATCTTCCTATGGTCACGGTTATTCTGGACGGCAGAGAGAATTGGACGAAAAGGATTAAATAATTCACATTTAATGCCATACTGTTCAAGCTGTGCAGCATAATTTTTCTGCAATGTCAAAAAACATCCTATATCATCATAGATAACCCGCACTTCTATCCCCTGGCATACCTTTTCCTTCAAAATAGCCAGAACAGTGTTCCACATCAAACCTTCCTGGATTATAAAATACTCCATAAAAATATAGTTTCTGGCTTTTTTCAATTCTGTAAGCAGATCTGGAAAAAACGCTTCACCCGGTGAAAAATATTCTGTCTGAGTACCATCATATATCGGAAAACCAACTGATTGGAGATATCGGACCTGTGGCATATGTCCCTGCATTACCATAGCAGCTGCTTCCGATACATTCCCTGGAAGTTTATAGAGCTTCCTGTTCTTCTCTTTAATCTGTAAGATCTTCTTTCCAAATTTTCTTGTCGATGACTGAAAATGATAAAGCAGGTACAACAATCCCCCTAACAAAGGAAAAAGAAGGATTAGAAAGACCCATGCAACTTTATTCGCCCCTTTATCTTTTTTCGAGATAATAGAGAGAACAAGAAATCCACTGATCACCTGAACCACTGTGCGCAGCACTGTAGAAACATAGCTTTCATTCTGAAAAATGTAAAACAGAAACCAAATCTGCATGATCAGCAGCAATATCACAGCTAACCGCCTGCGCAATAATGCGCGAAACCACGAGTGTCTCATCTTTTCCCCCTGCCGCAAATCTCTGGATTAGCTACACAAACTATCACTTTTCAAAGCCTCTGATTTTTTTACTGATGCCCATCCCAAAAGCCCCCGGTCCTACATGACACCCAATACTAAAGGTCAGCGGATCATACTTAATATCCTCTCCTGCAAAAATCT
>JAUNSC010000028.1 GCA_030539395.1 Eubacteriales bacterium | reverse complement strand
AAAGGAACCTTCTACAATTTAAAATGTAAAAGACTCCTTAAGTTAATGACATTGAGTATTTATGCGGGTTTCCAGACTTTTTTATTGGATACACAAAAATTATTTTTTGGCCAAATCCATATTTTAAAAGTGGGCAGAAACCGGGCAAATGGCCAGAAATTTGACCAAAATTGTCCGTACAAGTCCCCAAATTCTCAAAAATCTTCCAAATTTTTCACCCATTGGTCAAAAAAAAAGTGGGCTGTGGTCACTTTTCAAAACTCAAAAGTGGGCAGAAATAACCATTTATTGGATACACATTTAATGTGAAAATCGAGCCATGTTATACTGAATCCGAAGCCCTCTTCTTAAAATTTCAGACATACTCATGCCAGATTCTACAGATAAATGTTCCATCATTGCCCGTTCTTCTGCATCTAACCGTACCCGAAACTGATCAGTTTTAGAATCTGCTTTCGGCGGTCTTCCTCGATTTCTCATGTTACGCTACCTCCAAATCTTTCCTGTCCGTTTATCCTTGATCACAATACGCTCTTCGATATGAAAACCCGACAATTCACAAAGTGCAAATATCGTATCAAGAAGTTTATGAAATCTGTCATCATCCCGATCAATATCTTTTAAAGCTCCATACGCTGTCGGATCGGAATACCCTTCAGCATTTCTTCTCAAATCATCTTTAGCCATTTTTGTCCCCTTCCACTAATAATTTTACGCCGCCATACTTCCAAAGATCTTCTTTCAGCTCATCCATATCAAGTTCTCCATTCTGCCACATCTCGTAATACTCAAGAACATGATCAATAAATTCTGGAATTCGTTTTGCATAAGACTTCTTCCAATAATGATCCATAAGCACTTCCAGAGGAAGCGTCAGTAACAGCGCCATTGCCGTATTGATAGCCTCCTCCGTAGCCTCTTGTTTCACTCTGGCAAGTTCATCACTAATTTTCTCACGGACTACAGCATCCAATTGAGCCTTTGTGAGATTGTATGTAGCGGTCTTTGCTTTTTGCTCATTTTTCTGAGCACGTCTCCTTTCTGCTCGCCCCATACTTTGTTTCCTCCTGTTGGTTGGAATGTGCTTTCATCCCAGTACAATATTCAATGCACTTACAAATACGGTCAGTCAGTGCATAGACACAAAGATAAAAAATCAAAAATACAATAAAATATTGCAAAAGTGTCACTTTACTTTTCCTCCACTTCTTTTCCGTTAGCATACAATTTTACAGTTTCTGCGCCAACTATAATCTCCGAATACGGCAACCGCTCAATCCATTGGCAAAACTCACGCCATTCATCCAGCTTGTGATTCTTCCGCATCGGATAAATACCGGCAAGGACTTCGTAATTCAGCATAATCGTCCGCTTCTGGTTGTAAGATGTTGGTAGAAGCTGAATCATCTGCCACCAGTATTTCTTGTCTTTGGTTTCGAGATATTTTTCGCGGCACGCATTTAACATCCGTATTGTTAATCGCAAAACTCCGCAAGGAGAAAACAATACACTCTTATCATGAAGGGGTGATACATCCAATGCTAATCCGTTTTCCGCACCCTTTCTATCATAGATGCCGAAAAGATGTTCATATGAAAAGTCATTTAAAGTAAACTCCTTCTCCGCAATTTTGTGCATCGTAGAGCAGGAGTTAGCCACTGTACCGACCTTATAGGTATCAAACTCTTTCCACCAATACAGCGGAGCTGTGATGTCCAGATATACCACAATCATTCTCCGATACTTCGCATGAACCGGACCACCTGCTGCCAACTTCATCATCAGTTCGTGGTCGGCTTTACCAAGCTGGAAAGAATGGTCGTATGTATGCCCGCAGTCATATCCAGCACAGTTTTTACAACCGATACCGTCATCGCCACCTTTACAGATACCGCTATCGGACTTATCCCAACTGTTCATTGGATTCCGCATACCTTTGATAACATGCTCCCAACCCATAACTTCTACGTTTTCGATTTTGATCATTGTTCTTCTCCTTTCATAGGTTCTGGCGCAACTTTAATTTGATACTCCAGTTCCTGAGCCATATCTTTTAAAAATCGAACCATAATACCTTCAAACTGATTGCTTCTAAGATGACGAAAATCATCGAATGTAACTTTACGAGCTAACCTATGCCATTGATGACCGTATCTTTTATCCATCTGAATAACGATAGAATTTGTTACGACCTCATATCTCCAAAGAACTTCAAAATGGCGTTCACCCAGTTCTTTTAACAAATTTTCAATCATCGATTGGTTCCTCCTTCTTTAATGCTAATTCAATAATCTTAGACATATCAGCAGAATCTCTTAGTGAGTTTAATAGTCTTTTTCTGAGTGCCTCTCTGTTTATGTCAGGGTAAAATTTTGAACGGTCAATTTGAAGGATATACATTAATTTTACCTTCCTTCGTTTTATTAAGCTCTTTAAGTGATTCGTTATCCTCATCGCAGAAGTAAATATCAGTCGGATCTACTCGTCTAATACCATCTGCAAACTCGACAATGCCAAATATTCTACTGAATACCCCCGCTGGAGCGCCGCCAATCATGGGACTTGCTTCCAAAGGTTGAGAATATAACTCCCAAACATGAAACCAGCCATATTCATTGCCAACGATGCAAAGTCTGGTTCTTAATTCAATCGTAGCGTTAATTCCTGCCATTTAAATTTCCCCTTTCCTGATCTAACTTTACATCAATGGCTTTCTGTAAATCATCTGCTTCAATATCAAAAATGGACTCCAGAAAGCGAAGACAAATATAAGCATCTGCCATCTCTTCCAAGAGTCCAATTCTGTCACCATATCCACGGATCTGTTTGCTGATTTGTTGCTGCAACTCTGCAAACCCTGGATAAATCCACTCCGATTCATACTGGTCTTTCCTCCTCGCAGCATTGACAACTGTCATCCGAAGCACCAAAGCAACCGTGACAATTTTTGGGCACCGCTTCCCAGTAAGAATCATAATCTCCTTTTACAAAATTCTTGGCGTGGGTTATATCTGATGTATGTTTGCATTCTTTACCGGGGCAGGCATCGCCACACTTTTTACCATCGCAAATATAAAGAACATCATCTACCGTATCGGAAACATACAAAGGATTCCTGTCATCCAGATACTCATTTGCAAATATCTTTCGAGTATCGGAGCCGAAAGACTCAATGATTTCCGGAAGATTCTCATTGACCGCATCAAACTCAAGCCCATGCTCAGAACACCATGCCTCCGCTTTTTCAAGCATCTCTCCAACACGGCACGTCCAAAGAATAAGTTTATCTCCATTTTTTCGCCGCTCTTTAAGATACTCAATCACACCTTTTTTCGGCTCTCCAATCTCCGGCCAATTGTTCTCACATAAAGTTCCGTCAAAATCTACTGCAATAATTTTAGAATTCATTAGTTTTCTCCTTTCGTTTCTCTCACGTCATAGATTCTACTTAAAGCTACTTTTTCAATTTTTCCATCATTTTGCACCATTGCATAATCTCCACTCCAAAATCCGGTTCCAATTTGCAGAAGCTCATAAGTCTTATTATTTAAACTACATTTTTTACAATCCAGAACAGAATTGTTTGAAATTTGAATATCTAAACAAGCGCAACACTGATTGTAATTTGGTCTCACTTTACATATTTTCATCTCAGCCTCCTTCTAAATTTATCTACACTCTTCGTTTTGCCGGTTTTCTTATGAATTATCTTGTAATAAAACTCAGTTTCCTCAACCAGCATCCAATCTTTAGCGTTTAAATAATGTGCAGAGACACACCGTTTCTGTTCTCTGGTAAGTCTTTTCGGCTGCTTCAACGTTTTCTCCTTTCTTCCATCCGAGTTTCATGATAATAGCTATCCATCCACCATTTTTCCCTACTGAATATCAGTGTCAATCCAAGCGGAACGGTAAATAGTGCCACAGTCGCATCCCCTTCCAAAAGTTTCACCACAAAGATTGTCAGAACCAAAAGAAAAACGCCTATTACTTTCTGTTTAAGAAAATATAATAGACGTCTCTTTTTACGCATTTTCAGTTGTTTTCGTTCTCTTGCTCTTTTTTTATAGTCAAGTCTGCAAGTCCGATACCCTTCGCTATAGCTTATAGCTTCTGCCTCTGAATATCCAGCAGCGTAACCGGCCTCATAAGACTGTGAGTCAATAATATCAATCACCTTTCTAGCAGATGTACCACTATTCATTGATTTTCTCCTTTCAAAATCGGCAAAAAAAATAGAGAACCATCAAATTTTGACAGTTCTCTGCGTTCTATTTCTAAATTTAATATCAATCCTTTGGCGCTCGTATGTATGCGGAGGCAATAAATCCAACCCCAGCGCCTACCATGACAAATCCCACAATTAATCTGTTCTGAGCAGAAGATAAAATCTCTTTACAGGTTTTAATTTTCTCATCCATAAATTCCTTAATACCCCTTCCAACTTTCTTTATAACACCAAACATTTTATCAAATCCTCCAATTCTTCAATATTAGCACAAGCGTAGCGGTATTTCTATAGAATTTTGGAAAGCGTTTAAGAAATAATTTCAATCGACTTAATATCTTTTTCATAAAACCCTACTGGCTGTCCAACATACTTTCCCTTGGTGACATCAACAACAATCATTTCCAAATTGCTCCCATCATCCTCAGGATAACAATAATCACCAACAGTGCCTTCAAACATATCCCCATTCGTACTCATTATCCTTACTAGTTTTCCTTCATATTTTATGAGATTCATAATTACCCCTTTCTCGGATGAATATGCGATCCGGTTTTAGAATATCGTATCATTGCTTTATTAGTTCTTGTTTCTTGTCCTGTTTCATGATCCACAAGAACACCAAGTTGCTTATCATTTTCTACTCGCTCCATGTGAAGCCATTCCCCAGAATTACTAATGACCGGCGTTCCCGTTCCACTCAATTTATCTACCAACCCCTGAGCATATTCAAGTTCTCCATCCAGATAACTCCTTCCTGGAATATGACCGCTTTTCGTATGACGTATCTGTTTCTCACGGTTGATTTTCTTAGAAACTTCGCCCGACTCAATAGCATTTTTCACTATTGTACCACGTCCAGATGATTTATCAATAGGATACGGCGGACCGTTTTTTACGCCCCACTTCTGTCCCTTAATTCCGTGATGCTTCAGTATCGATTCGTTAGCTGTCAGAGCGATTTCATCCAGCTTATCTTTCATCTTCGCCAGAATCTCCTCAACGGTTTTCCGGGTCTTTGGATGCAGCTTCATATATTTGGAATGTTCATCGTACCAAGCGAATATCTCGTCCAACTTTCCCTTCTGCCAACTGAATGCCCACCAATCACAAATCATCTCAATGACATAGTTGTATGGCATCTCCAGAATAATTTCTCCTTCTTCCGGATCATCATTAATCAGAATCCAGTGCTGCCAGTGATGAGGATTCCTATGTAAATGCAGCAACCACGCCTTTCGATAATTCTGCACAACTGCATAAGAGCGATTCCCACCATAAAAATATGCATCATAAGCCTCGTACTCGTCCGACCCATCTTTAGATTTATCATGCGCAAACTCGATCTGCCAGCCATAGTCAAATCCATCGACCAGCAATTCCGGCAGATTTTCAGCAATCCAGTCAAATCCTCTTTTTACATTTGAGCGGTGTTGCGCTAAATACTGATCATACTGAAAACTCATTTGTTCGCCTCCCCCGCAAAACTTGTTTTCTGTTTTTTCTTTTGAACCGTGAGCCGGCGATAAAGTTCATATGCCTCCTCACCTTGAAAAGCATTGATAACTTCTACTTTTCCATTCACCTGTTTACCAACAAGCAAAACACCCACGTCTTTTCCGTTTGAGAAATCCCAACTCACAATTACGCTACCTACAGATTTCATTTTCCTTGATCCTCCCAATTTACAGGCACATGAGAACCAGCATTCACCGGTTCACTTAAACATTCATTACATGGATCGAATTTTTCTTCCATTTTTTCATGTTTACAGGTTTTACAATACTTGTCGAAATATACTTCCTGATAATTTTCGTCCACGAATTATCTCCCCTTTTCATATGGAATCTGTATCACATCTCCACCTTGGACAGTGACAGACTGCATCAAAATGCCTGTTTCCTCGTCAAAATAAATATCGTCCAACTGATGATCCCAATCTTCAAATTGTTCGACAATATCTTTTTCACGAGAACGTCTAAGTGAAATAAGTTCATTATGAATAATTCTTCTCCAACCGCGTGCAATTTGCTTCCGGCTCTGGGAGAGGACATTATAGAGTCCGTTTTCTGTCAAAAAACTAATAGAACGCCTTTGACCTGCAACTACCATTGGTAGGTTCAGCTTTTCATCTTCCTCGCACATTTGAAGCATCCCCCATGTATTACCAGAGCTGTAGTCAATCATATCTGCTACGTCTGATGCTCTGAATAAAGGATTATCAAGGGAGTCATATACATCCAATGTCTTATTTCCAAACTTAATCGTTCCTACGATATTCATAAAAAATTTTCTCCTTTCATAAAAAGAAAGAGCCATTGCTGGCTCAATCTCTTCTACATTGTTCACGCATTTTATCAAATTCTTCTAAAACTCTCTCTGTAAGAATTTCATAAACATCTGGATGTTCTTTGGACAGGTATCTTTGTTCCGCAGTGATTCCAGCTTGATATGCATATTTTCCAATACACACTACTCCCAAAATCAGCGATCCAACTCCTAATCCAATTCTTCCGAGTTGTTTTTTAGCAATTCCTGCATTGATCCGTTTTAATTCTTCCATAAAATCACGCTCCTCGTATTATAGGGCGTGTAAAACACGCGTTTTACCATTTCACATACCTTGATTCATTAAAATCTTTCTTATCCCTCAACGTCCGACTAATTGCAAGATCAATTCCAGAACGGGATTTTAGATGATAATAGTACAAATCTTTATAAGGTGTATTCAATCTATCAATTCGTCCTGCTGACTGCTGCATGATTTTGTAGGAGTAGTTCTGAGAAAAGAAGATAATGGTATCAGTTTTAATGCAGTTCCATCCTTCTGCTCCAGCATTATACTGTACCAGGTACGTCCACCTCTTGCCGCTGTCAGGCACAGGTTGATGTTTATGTCCATTCCATTCGGCAATCTCGTAACCATTTCTAGCACATACCTCCTTCAAAATCTCCAACTCATAATCAAAGTTATAAAATATAATTGCTTTTGGATGTTTCTCTAATATCTGCAACAATGCTACCTGACGGGACTTATCCACATTTACAAGTTTTCGCCATACATAACAAAGACCTGCTGCGTTCACAATCGGTTCATCCTTAAATGGGTCCCATCTTGTTCTGCCAGCATCCTTATACTTTGAAATATCATACTTAACAAACACGTCCTCGTGATGCGATACTGTCTGCCTTTTGAAATCCATATTGACAAGAATGCTGTTGCGTAACCGAATTAGTTTACCGGTATTGATATATTTATCAATCTTTGGGTATTTCGTAAATCGACTGTAAACAACATGCTCTCGTATGAACTCCGTCCGATTCTTATAGAATCCGTTAGCAACAAATACCGGAATATAGTCTTCCCACGTATCGCCCGGAGTTGCGGACAGTAGAATCCAATCATTACTTTTTGCAATTTTTAGGAATGCTTTTACCCATGCTCCGGAACCGATCACACGCTGCTCGTCAAATATAAAGAATGCGTCTTTTGTTTCCGCATATTTTTTTATGTTGTTCCACGAATCGACGACTACCTTATGCCCTTCTCGATAAAAATCAAGGTCTTCGTGAACAGAAAGAAGGAAGGGCGAAAGCTCACCCTCCCATTCAAGTGTATCTCTTTTTCTTGCGGTTGTGATGATGTACAAATCCTTTGGCGGATCATCCATAGGAAGATAATCCTCAAGCCCCATTAGGCACTCTACAGCACCACCATTTTGCAGATAATAATAAGCTAAAGCAGTGCGGGATTTTCCACTCCCAACCCCTCCACAAAGAATGCATCCATTTTTCATTTTTTCAACCGCGGCAAGTTGGTAGTCGTATAATTCCACACCCGCCATGTTTAAGCCTCCTCTAGTACAGCCTCAATGCTATTTTTCAGATTAGCCATATCCGAATACATCTCGTTTTGCTTATCGGTACAATCATCTTCAACTAGAGAATGATTCAGGAAGAATTCAAGTTCTCCCAACAGCTTATTAAGTCTCTCGTTCATTCGTTTCTCCTTTCGTCAAATCATCCATTCTATGGAATATCCTCCGCATTGTCCAAACATCGGAATAATACATCATGGTAAACCAGTAGTTATCAAGACTATCGTTTCCTGTCATCGGATCAGTCAAGGCATTTCCAACTTTGATATAGGCCGCTACCCCTAGAAGTGAAAGCTGGATATAACACATCAGTGCAACAATCTCGTCAATATCCTGAGCTGCCACAAGAACATGATTCTGAAAATTCAAGCCTGCTTTTTCCAGTTGTTTTCTCGCGCTATGGACTCCGGCAATCAATGTAGCACCTGCTCCGCAGCATGGATCATGTATCGTTACATATCCGTCTTTCTCTATCTGCGCTGCCACATCGCCAATTGTAATATCAGCCATTAACTGGCACACATGATATGGTGTGAAAAATTGGCCTCCCGATTCATTTCCAAGTTTTAATTCCATAAAAATGCTGCCCAGAAAGTCTTGTTCCGGATTATCTTCCAAAGCCATGACTGTATGAGCAGCTAATTCAGGAAATAACATTTGTTCCTGTTTGTTGTATTTTTTTATAATGAGCAAATATCTTTTTTCACGTTCATCGTAGCGCGCTTTATCCATTGAATTAGATAAAGAACATGCAAACATAATGATGAAATCTCTCCAAATATCCCACGTCCTATGCTGATATGTAAGCTTCTGAAACGCATTCAAAAATTCTTTACGATAATCTGGATGTTTTTCAACCGGCTTTGTTTCTGGAATTTTCTCATCCGGCGATTTTGTTGAAACATCACCTAATTTTTTATCTGGCATTGGAATTGTAGGCTGCCATGTTGGCGGTTTATATTCCAATTTTGGTTTCATAGAAGCGACATTTGTTTTCTTTTTGGCTGTGGTCTGCCGCTTTCGTTTTTTCTTCCAAAATGCCATTCCATTTCCCCTTTCGAAAAGTAAGGCTATTTCCTCTTATCTCCATATGTGTACACACATAATCAGAGCTTTATCGGCACCTTAATTATAAGTTAAACGGAACTTCGTCCGGTCCCTCGTTTTCAGCATATTTATCCGCAAACTCGTCTTCCTCGATTGTGACATACATGGTTTTCAGATAAGCCTTAATACCGGTTTTTCCATTGACTTCCCAATTGTATGGTCTGATTGTCAAATCAACATTACGGATCTCTGCAAAGTCAAGCGTATCAATGGACTCCTCGTCCAAAGGCGTCTTTACTTTCCTTGTGATCATGAACACCTTAGGCGGAATGTTTTTAAAGCTTACAGCGACCTGAATATAATGCCTCGGCTCATCATCTACATCCCTCGGAGCCAGAATCCTCACATTCCATCCATCCTCAGCCAACTGCTGTGCCTGCTCGGGATCTTCGATAATAACGCAGAAATTTCTGTTGCCTGCCCGATTATACTTGTCTTCTTCGCCTCTGAAATTACGGAAAATAATACGAGCGTTTTCAATAATAATGTTATTAACGTTTTTGTATGACATAGTAATTCTCCTTTGCTTTTAATTGTTTTCTGGTGGGTTCATAACCCGTCTCATAATAATATTTGAAATATCGTATCCAAGCCCGCATGTCATATGGCTCTGGTCATCACCGAAACACGGGCAATCATAACAGGTCGCATATTTTTCCTCCCCACAAGGCATTGCCCATGGAGGACTGCAATCTACATCCGCATCGTTCGCTCCAAATTCTTTTACATACGGATCATCGGAAACAAACCACTCAAAATCACCGTATTGTGAAATGGTCTTTACTGCCTCGTCAACAAGATTGTCGTAATACTTCCGGTCAATATCGTTTTCCTTGCCAAGTTCTTTTACCATCTCCGATTCTAACCAGCGATATCCCTTTGATCCTGTTGCGGCATAATACTTTCCATTCTTTTCACGTGTCAGCAAACCGCCCCCGGCACCGTCCTTAATCGGGCAGAATTGTCCTACTTTTCCGACGAAACGATAGTTATGCCCTTTTGAAATGGGCTCTACCAGTTCTTTACAAGTTGACTCAAAAGTCATATCAGAAAGCAATCCCTTTTTGTAATCGCTCTCTGCTTTTGACAATTTCTTTTCATACTCAGATACATCCGGCAGTCCTTCATTCATGTCCAAATATAAAGCGCTGCTCACAGATTTTGTTTCACACATGTCCTCAAATATGATTTCTTCTCTGCTAAACAGCTTCTTGAACACATAAGGAATCTGGAACTGAGTACCAGTAGCCGTCCACTCGCCGCTGTCCTTATACTTTGCAATATAAACTGCATCGTTTACCAGACACATCCGCTCGTATGTAGCCTCATGTTCGAAGGTGTAACCGTACCTCTTACCGAAATCCATAACAAACTGGATGATTTCCGGCGTAGCGTCAGGAATCTTAATGGAATCCGTCTTAATATGTGCAACAGTAAAGCCCCGTTTCTGTACCTCATTTTTAAGGTCAATCATAAACAGGGCTCCACGCTTAGCAACAATATTATCTTTATTTCTAGGATCACGGAACGGATTATCGAAGGATGCAGATGTCAGACCATAAACAGAATTGATCGCCGTTTTCAAAGCATTCGCTAAATCTTTAGACGTCAATTCGCCGTCAATTACTTTCTGAATATAAGGCGTCAGTTTTCCATCCAGCATTGTATTTACAACGTCCCATGCCTCATGCTTAATGCTGACACGTCCTTCTACAATCTCTCGGAATGCGGTTGTGAATCTTACTCCGAAGAGAACTTCTGCAATTGCACTGTGCGGATGCATAGAAGCAATATCAAGCAGCGCCACGTCAACGTACATACCTGGCTCAGAATATACATATCCGCCTTCTCCAACTTCTTCTCCACGATAAATAGATTTTCCGTGGTCGAACGTATATCCAGGAAAATATGGAAGAAGACTTCCATCCTCACCATGCGTCTTCTCCATCATTTCGGGACATGCTCCAGCTAAGAATGTATATGTTTCCTCATCTATATCATAAACGGGATCCGCCAGATTTCGATAATGGAACTCACTCTGCGGCTTACGATTATTCCCAAATATAATTCTCTGTGTTAGAGTATTGGTGGTATCGTTCACTGTCATGCCAGCTAAATCCGCCAGAATCTGTCTTGCCGTCCAATCTGCTTTCAGATAATGGAATGCTGCCTCTGTTGCAATTACATCGTTATCACAATACTCAGCAACTTTGGTCCATAATTCTTCTGGCACAGGCTGATCCCAAGGCAATCCAAGCTCCTGATGATGCGTTCCAGCTTTAATGAGTCTGATTTCCGCTTCGGTATAACCCTTTTTCAATAATTCTTTTTCGGAAACATTTCCCATCTCAATCTCAAGTTTCTTCAGACTCTTCTTATTTCCGGCAGATGCAAAGTCATATACATCCGTATAGGAAACATTATAAGCTTCCCCAAAGAAACAGTTCGGTTCGCCATTAATAATTTTCTGCGACAGACGATACAACTGCTCATTCGTATAACCCATAAGTCTCGCATACAAAATATGATTGTCGTACCTTCGGCAGTTAAATCCTACGAGACGAAATCGCATTAAATCTTCAATTTCGCCTGGAGATGGGTTAATCATTCTTACAACAGGCTTTTCCTTCCCTTCAATCTTCCAATTCACAAGGAACAGGTTAGGAAAAACCTCAATATCATAAAATACAAGCTTAGCCGCATCGTTCTTCGTGGCTGTGGATGCATCTTCCGACTTAAACTGCATTTTATTTACCAGTTTAATACAATAATCAGATTGATGCGTGCTATTTGCTGCAAATGCCAACACAGTGTTTCGCATGTCTGTTACATCATAGTTTAGATCGCTGGTATATGCGTCTTCGAGTATCTTGTAAATAAAATCTACACTAGGCTTAGTACCTGGGTGAATCTCTTTATTAAGATTCCTCTTAATCAGTGTCCTAAGCCCTTTTTCGCTTTGAACCGCTTCAAAATTTACCATTTTGTTTTCTCCTTTCAGTGGTAAACCAGAGCTAATTGTCGCGATAGGTAAATTGTTGCACTGTGACAGCTTCCGCCGCAATGAACTTTTACCTGTGAACACTTTAACTTCAATATGGTCGTCATATATACGACTCAGTTGTACGGGATCTCCTGTATAAATATAATGAAGATGTACTCCGCATCCACTTTTACTAAGCTCTGCATATGTAGGCGGCCATTTACTGGCTTCTTCGACATTCTTTTCGAATGATTTGTTTCCATTCTCATCTGGAATATCGAAATCAATTACAATATGATTCTCCGGAACTTTTACATAATGAGTTTTTGATGTGTCAAGATCTGATAATTTTGTTTTTACGTTCTCCCATTTTTTTGTTGGCGTTTCCTTCGCTGTAGCATATTGCGCAAAACAATCAGAACACATTTGATCAAATATAGATGGCACACCTTCCTCAAATTTAATCTGCCTGACATTGGTATGATGCTTTGCTTGCACATCTATCGTCTGATCTTCAAATTTTTCAGTTCTAAATCCGATATAATAACTACGAACTCTTGAACCGTCATCAAGATTAAATCGTTCCTGGAAATCACGAAAATAGTTCCTTAATTCTTCTTTAAATATTCGCTGCGAAAATGGAAATGCGACTTTTGCTTCTTCACAATAGGTTTTGTACATTTCCCACGCAGCTTTTAACGTTGTTCCGTCTTCTTTCTTAAACACATGGTACGAATCAATAATAAAATTGTAGAAGTCATTCGATGCTCCAAGCATGGTGAGCGGAATATAGTCGTCATATTTTCCAGGGTTATCCAAATATACTTCCTGACAATGATACGCAATCGCTCCCAATTCAAATCCAACCTGTTTTACTGTATCCTTGTATTCTCTCGAATTCAGCTTATTTCCAGATGGAGATACATCAATCAACCTTCGAATTAAGCCCGATTTAGCATCCGTAATCTTTACTGGTTTATTAGTACCCATAAAAAGAAAACATTTAAAGCGATTGGAATAAGTCGATTTAAACTTCTCATTCACAGTCATCAATTCGTGCGAAACCAGACTATTCAGTCTTGTATTGTCCTCGATTCTGGATAAATCCCCATCATGTTGAATGGCTACCAATGGATTATTCTTAAACGCCTCCAAAGCAAAAGAATTCGTTGACGAGCCAAGAGCTTTCGCATCAAATACGGAATAATATCCCTCAAAAAGCTGCTGAATAATATTAAGCACCGTAGATTTACCTGTTCCGGCAGCACCATACAACACCATAAATTTTTGCAGCTTTGTAGATTCTCCAGATACAATAGCGCCAATCGCCCATTCAAGTTTGTGCCGTTCTTCTTCGGAATATAAGGTGGACATCAACTTGTCATAGGCGGACAAATCACCAGCTTCAAGCGGATAATTTAGCTTTTTACTGGCGTAGTCTTTTTTATTGGTCTCTGTATTGGAAAATATAAGTTTGTCATCCAACGTATGAAAATTATCCCTCATCTGTTTCTGACAATATTTATGCCAGGAATCGATCATCCCGGATTCAGCATCCCACATATGCAGGACTTTTATATCGGAGTCAAAATGCTGGCGGTTTTCCTTTGCATATCTATCCAGTTCATAGTCAATAAGCTGCAAAGCATCCTGTTCGTCCGTAGACCATAAACCACGTTCCTCAATCCAGATAGCATAGAAATCACCACCTCGAATCATCAGATCAGAACTTTTTTTTATAATGAACTTTGGATAGATTTCTATTATGCCACGCTTCGTACTACGTGTTGAAATCACCATAAAGTCAATCATTGCATTTTTTACTCCCCTTCTGAGTGCTTCAGTCCCTCAATTTCTTTGCTCAGCCTTTTTATTTCTTTTTCCTGTCTGCGACGATCACGTTCTGACAGAACTGCATAGGTTGTCATGGCAATGGAAAATATCATCACCTCGTTATTCAGTTTTGACTGATTTCGGAGAGCTTTGTTGATGTTCTTCAATGCCATCTCTGTACTTTTCATGCTGCCAAAAATATAGTTCAATATCTCACCCATATCGTTTTCCTCCTACAAATTTTCATCTAAATACCAGCACATCTGATACCAAATCTCAACCGACCTCATATCAATTTGGAAGCGTTTTACAGTAAACAGACCGCCTTTACCATCCCGTTTATATTCGTGATTTAAAAATTTATGGACGATCTTCTCCGCATGGTCTCTGTCGAAGTTTGTATCACTCATGGAACCAAGTCCTAAGTTGACAATCATATTCCAAAACCACTGTCCGGTTCTATCGCCAATATCCGGATCGTCCATAATATGTTCTTCACAACGAATAGCAAGCGCTACCATCATTTCTAATACGCTGCATGGTTGGTTATCCAAATAAGTTGCAATCATGGAACTCTTATATGCGTTCTCATAGCCGAATCTATATCTGAGATCTATCCCATCCTCCGCTCGATTTCCATCCATTGGAATCGTATAAGTGAATTCCATATCATGAAGCAAATACAAAAGTTTTCGATAAGACAGTCTCTTAGAACACTGTTCACCGCATACAAGTTGATACATCCACTCAAAATATGCATTATTCAACTCGTCTCTTGTCATTTTTCCTCCATCCGATGCGGTATTTTACTGACAACTTCGGAATACGATCTCTGATCCAGAAGAATCTCATAATCACACCTCCGTACATCATTTCTGACAAATACGGAATCGTCCTCATATTCTCCAAAGTGAGTCAGCGATTCAACTCCAACAGTTTCCTCCACATCTTCTATCACTTCATCATTTTCATCAGCCAAAATATGATTGCTATAGTACGTCAGGCTGATTTTTTCATATTCGTCAAATTCCCCGAACTCTTCCGGTGAAATAACATAAGGAGTATTTTTCTCTGTTTTAGCCTTCTTCTCTTCAGAATCATTGCCATAATACTGTCTATACCCCTCTTTTTCCAGTCTTGCCGTATACTCAGCAATATCTTTTTCACGTGTTTTGCTTTCACCATTTTCGTAACAAGCTGCAATCTTAGGATATAAACTCGATTCATCATCTTTTTTGGGATTCGTTTCCGCTTCCCGCTTCAAAAATACTTTTTTTACAGAATCAATTTCTTCCTGTGCAATCCGTTCATAAATATCTTTGACATGACGCCAAGTTATGAATGAACCAGCGGATGCGCCCAGAACAAATACCAGAAAAGTGGTTGTTTTATTACTCATCCTCTTCCTCCTCATCGTTTATAGTAATAACCGTGAGCGCCAACCCACCAAAAAGAAGAGAGGCACTCAAAAGAATGCCTCCAGTGATATGCCTTTTTCGTTTTGTATCCAGTACATAATCAAGCATGGATATAAAATTTCCGATTCCATCCATAACTCAATTCTCCTTCCCACCCGATAACACAGCAATGCCGCTTACAAAGCAGATCCCAGCCATAGCCGCTAACGTATAAGATACAAATGATAAAATACTATTCATAATGTAAATCCTCCTATTCCAAATTTTACAACTACATCAGATCCCATATGTTTCCGTCAACGTTGAAGTCAAGCAAAATCGCGGAATTATTTTCAGTATCGGAATATACCGGATTATCCTCATGAAGTCCAAAATCAATATAATTGTCTCCGATTGGATTTTCTTCGTCATATACCCAACCGACAATCTGTCCTGCTTTTGTACGAGGGAATCCAAGTGCTTCATAAACCTCATTCAGAAATACACGTTTTTTAGCTATCAAAAGATCGTTGGCAAATTTTTCCTGAGCTTTAAGAAACATCAGATTGTAATCATTGTTGCTTTCCCAATTCCGATTTAAAATAGTTGTTCCATCTTCATCAGTTGTGTACTGCTCAAAGAATCGGGCATATCCACTGATATCAGACGGATTCGCTACTAATTTCTGTTTTTTAACTTTTTTCTCTTTCCCGGTTTCTGGATCAGTTTCAATTGCATCGACCTTTTTTGCTTTCACACCATTTTTTAATTCTCGGTCAACGCCTTCGCCAAAGCGTTCGATCACTCGTCCCCGATAATCTTTAAAACCTTTGTCTACAGTCGCATATGCTGCTGCCAGTGCGGCATTTCTTTTACGAAGGATATTATTGGACGCAATAATACTCGTAAGTGAAAGTGCACCCATAATAATAGACGGCGCGTAAAGTTTTATAAATTCAAAGCCGGTATGAGCATATACAATAGCCAGATCTTTTTTTGAATCGTCCTCGTTATATGTTTCGCCGGCATTAGTGACACCGGTCTTGACTGCTTTGTGGATCTCGTCTACGTCGCCCTTCGTCTTTTCTACGATTTCTCCTACTTTGGTGGTAGCTTTACAAGCCATTACCGCACTCGTCACCGTACCAATAACACCAGCCACAATAAGAATCTCCGGGCTGTGCTTTTTCATCTGAAAACCGACTTTACTAAAGGTCGTGCTCATCTTTTTTATAATTTCTGTTTTTTTCATAATCAACTATTCTCCTTTTCAAGTTTTCTCAAATGATCAATCAGATGCTGTGTATACCACATGATCTTCTCCAAATCCTGAATACCGTTTTTGTTCTTCCAACGGCATGCATACTTAATGATGTTTCCGGTATCCGTCGCCTCAATGCCTTTTAAATCGAACGTAAACGCTTCAATGACATCGATAACTTCCATCCCAGTTTCCGACTGATAATGAGCTGGATGCGATACTAATTTATCTTTTGATTCGTACATCGTTATTCCCTCCAATCTAATTCAGCGGTAAAGCCTTCGGAAGTTTAATCATATAACCATCTCTGACCCGAATTACGGAAGCACTTCGAATATTCGACCATCCGTATTTATTGTCTGTGTAATTTCCACTGACCCCTACAAGATCATAAAAATCTGCCACGCTGACTAAACCATAGGTATCAATCAACTCGTCCATTCTTGCCAGAACATCCTCCGCTTCCCCACGGTTATCCAAAATAATATCGTCAAAATCGTAACCTGTCCGTATTCTCGTCGCATTAGAATCTCTTCTGTTATCTTTATCGTAATAGCTTCTATACGCCACTTTAGACGCATTTGAATTTCTTCCAGTTTTTTTATCAATACCGAGAAAAGCTCTAACCGTATCCAAAATAATATCTTTTACCGCAGGGACAATAACATCTTCAAAAACATATGTTTTTACATTCTCCACATCTTCTGGAATAAACACATCTGTTATTTTCTGAATTCCATTTTTCTTTTTCGATTTAACGGAACCGCTGACAATCTTCTCCACCTTCTTTTCAGGCAAAGATGTCTCGCGTTCTTCTTTTGACTTGTGAGAATTAGGCTTGTAATCCTCCATCTCACGACCTCCCTTCATTTATCATAATAACCTTCCCTGGAAGCGTGATTTTTGTCCCGGGAACTCGGTTGTGTCTTTTTTTAAACTGATATGTAAGATTGCTTCTTGCTTTATTTTCAGAGACTGCATATGTAGAAGCTTTCCATCTTGTCGCAACGCAGGTACCAAATTCCATAACGGGTCCGTCATATGCGTACTGGTTCATAATATCCCTCCATACACCAAAAGAAAAAAGGAAAAGCACCTTGTCACAGATGCCTTCCCTCGTCTAAAATTTTTACTTCCTATTCTTCGGAGTCTTTCTCTCCTTCCTCGAAATCTTCGTCATAACCACATTCAGAATCCTCATGAGAACACATCGTTACTTTGCGACTCGCTCTCCAAATTTTAAACTTTTCCAACGCAGGCTCCACTACGAATTTGCAAGCTATTCCGCCAGCAATCATAGCTAACCCAATCGTTGTCGCTGTTTTCAAACCGCTGCGAGAAGCCGCTTTCACGATTTCCTCAGTCGTCTCTTCAATAGCTTCCTCGTTGTTCATAATTTCGTTAGTTTCCATTTTGTTTTCTCCTTTCAGAATAAAATATGTAATCTTTTCATAATAGACATTGTATTTTTTGCGAACCATCAACCATTGCGATAATCGTATCGTGGTTCAACACAATAACCTATCACCATACAAGGTGTTCCATCTTCTGCCAGTTGTGAACTGAAACGTGGCTCAATATAACCATTGTCAATATTCCAACCTAGATCATCACCAATGCTGATACCGCTCAGACCAATTTCATAATAGAACTCGTTCAGTGAAATATACATCTCATCCCGCATCTGACGATTAAGCTCGTTCACAGCCTTCTTCAACTTTTCAATGTCAGACTTAAAATACCGTCCGGATACCGCATCAAAGCAGAGGGTATCGCCCTTGTCCGTAATAATAATCTCTCGGTTCGTTACGGGATTCTGTTCCAACTTGTCTTTTGCAATAGCATCTCGTACCGACTGTTCTTTCTTTTCACCAATTGTTTCAACAACCTTTTCCTGATATTCTTTCAGTGCCGATTCGGACAATGTATATGCGGTAGCGAGTGCAGCATTCCTCCGAGCATTTACGGAATTGGCCCCGACCAGGCAGGCAACAGATATGCCTCCCGTTATTACAGTAGGAAGGTAACATGTCCACGTCGTTTTTACGATTTCAACGATTTTTAAACGATTCACCCTAGCAAATTCTTCATAACCCTCTGCTTTTGCTTCATCAAAAAGCTGTTGATTGATTCTCTTTTTTTCATTATCAATCAGAATTAACGCTTTAGGGGTAGCCTGAACAGCCATTACGGTTGTCACAATCATTCCAGCAATACCGATGCCTGTTAGGATTTCAGGACTGTGCTTTGCCGCGGATGTCCGAATTGATAACAACATTTTTGATATGTTTGGTTTCTTCATTATTGCATTCCTCTCAATTTAATAAATATAAACAGGGGCACAAGGCCCCTTAATCTTACCTAACCAACCAGAATTCCGGACGAACCCCACCAGAGAACGAAGCGCCGCCGTAGTACGCAACGCCAAAGTTGCTCACAACGGCGAAGCCAGCCGAAGAATATTCCTGTTTCACTGCATTTCTAAGCCATCCCCACTCTAACTTATTCTTAAAATAGGCACTCCTGTTTTTGCACTCTTTCATTAATGGAAGCTGCTGATCAAAATCCTTCTCAAAATGTTCTTTATCCCAATTGTCACCCCAGCCAATAATTTCTCCTACTGTCGGAATTGTCAGACCGTAAATTCTTGATTTGATCCAATCTGGAAAAGAACCAAAAAGTTCTGTGTCCATCCATCGCTTCAAATCGGATTCTTCAAATCCTCCATGGTTGGTGTTTTTCTCATTCATTGGTCTTTTCGCAACGTATTCGTCAAAAATGAACATCGCGCCATTATCGGTCACTTTATGTGCTGTAGCCAGGAATGTTCCGAATCCTTTCAACGGAATAGTGATTTGATCCCCAACTTTGATATCGGAAATCGGAATTCTTGTTTTCTGCTTTCTGAAAACAGTAACACCATTAGGAATGCCAAAAAGCCGATTGATAGCTTCTTTTGTTGCCTCAACGTCGGCTTCGCAATATCTCACAATGCCATCCGTCCAATCGAACGAATTGTACTTTTCTGCCAACGCTTTAACGTCGTTTTTCTGCGCAGCATCATTAAGTCGAATATTTGCGGCGTCAAAATCAATTGCTGATTCAAAATAAGTGACAACTTTAAGCAATTCCTCATCAGTCGCCCCACGTTTAATCATCTGTTTCATGAGATTACAAACCGCTGTTGTTTCCAATCCTCTGTAGTTGTTAAATGTTCTTTCCATTTCTTGTTTCTCCTTTCAAATTAAAGTTTTGTGGTTATAAAATAAGACCGAGAAGATTCTCGGCCGTATTTTCAGCAATTGTGAATATAGTATTTGCTGTCGCATTTTCTGAAATATGTAGCAAATATTCAATTTTGATAATAAAGTTTTCTACAATCAGTTCCGGTTCTGTAAAAGGATGATCCATGATAGATGTTAGAATCTCATCAACGGTCCATCTCGCATAAGCTTGTTTCTGAATGTCTTCTTTTGACCAACACAAGTAAGGTTCAAACAAAAACTCTTTTTCATAATTCAGAATTTTTTGGATTGCGTCTTCGTTCATAGACTTGACCTCAAAAATAAAAAGAAAGAGCCCTCGTTAGGACTCATTCTCATCTTTTCTGTCTCTGACAGCCAATGCTTCATTGATCTTTTCCTCAATTTTCTCATCCATCTTCTTTTCGCTCACCCAGTCGGTAATAAGATTTGCTCCCACACCGGCTACCGTTGCAATAAATCCAATAACTTTAATAATCTTTCCATTCATAAAGCATATAGCCTCCCTTCATAATAGCGTTTGTGAATTTTGCGAATTAATCATATTCGGTCGCCAGTCTCGGAGTAAAAACAAATTCGATCACATATATTTCAAGACCGTCATCCAATACTGTTTTATGATGATTAAAATCTATCCAATTAATTCCATCTTCGGGGAACCAGCTAAGCTCATCACCTCCATCAATATTGTCTAAACCGAGTAATTCATAAAAATCATTAAGGCAAATTTCAGCTCCTAACCACCAATTACGATTCAGATGGTATTCTGCTTCAATAACACGAATAACAGAACTTTCAAAATATCTTTTTGAAAATGAATCGTAAAACAATCGGTTGTCTTCTGGATCATGTTCATCGAAATCCAGAGAACTACTATTGAAAATCCCCGGTGAGGAAATATAGACATCCTTACACTTGTCTTTCGCAATAGAATCTACAATTCTTTGATGCGTTTCTTCGCCGTATAATTCTTTTACCTTGCTGCGATATTCCTGATAGGCATTATTAACCAATGCATAAGCACTTGTCAGTGCTGCCTGTTGATGGCGGCTTAGAACATTCGCCCCAAATATACACACGATTGTAGATGTTCCGATCAGAACAGACGGAATATAACATTTCCATGCTGATCGAATAGCTTCAGCTTTTGTGTATGCGTAAGGATCTCCATTATGTTCTATCCGACTGTCCTTGTGAATCAGCTTAAGTGCCTTTGGTGTAACACGAACAGCCATAGCTGAAGTGGCAACAACCCCAATGGCACCGATACAGGTCAAAATAGTCGGTGAACCTCGTTTTAGATATAACATTATTGTATTTTTGTTTCTCATAATCTTCCCCTTTCAATTTGCGTTTTATTTCATAGCCCGAAACATATCTTGAATATCAACGACTGTATCCCGTGCTATTGAAAACATCCTGCTATTGGCTGAATTAATTGTGGAATAATAATCCATTTTTCCTATAAACTCTTCTGCCATATTAATAAACTCATCAATTGTTCCTTCCATTCTTGGATAAAGTGACCGTACAAGATAATTTTGAAATTCACCAATCGCCCATTGCGAATAACTGCTTTTAGCAAATTCATACTTATCAAAGACGGGATTCGGCATCCATGCATCCATCTGATACATATCGCACATAATCAACTCAAATTGTTCAATGCTCATATCATTTTCGTTTTCTCCTTTCGATTTGAATAAAAATAAAAGAGAGTCAGATGTAAACCAAGCTTAAACTTACTATTATGATGACCTCAACTATCCTAATCAGCCATTCTCTGTCTCTCCATAATAGAAATTGTAAATTTTGCGAAGAAAAAGAAAGAGCCGCTGCCGGCTCAATTTCTTAATTCAAACCAATGCTTTTCAGGATCTTAACAAGTTCGTCCTTATCCAATTCCGCATCTACATCCAGATGAACATGTGTTTTTCCATCCGTAATAGTGGCGTTCACTTCATTCAGTTGAATATCAACATTGTACCCAAGCTTTTTATGTAGCATTGCCTTTATTAGTTTGGAAATCACACTCCTAGTGAATTTAGATACAATTTTCACTTCGTCCATACTCCTTTGCTCCTTTCAAATCCATATAGGTTTCATAATAGACGATGCAATTTATGCGGACAAAAAGAAAGAGCCCTCGTTAGGACTCCTTCTCATATCGCATTTTTTGTAATGATATACGCATTTTCGTTAATTCGTTTCTCAGAGTTTCAATTTCATAGTTGTTTTTGCTACGCAATAGCATGTCCTCAAACATACGAATCTTGTTGCTTAAATGTCTTTTTACTGTACTCATAAATTTTCTCCTTCCGTAAAAACGTATATTTTCATAAAAGGAGTTGTAGATTTTGCGTCTAAATATCTCGTCTGTCAAAAACGGTTTCCCAGCGTTCTCGTTTAATTGGCTTCATTTTTAATGCCCACATAATTTGACGGACTGTAACCGTTGGATATAATCCGTCCGTACACGTTCCGGCACGCTTATCAAAATATTCCTTAAATTGGGGGTGCAAATATAAATCATCGGTCAGCCATGGATCCACCTCTCCCCACCAGGTGCTTTTTGTGTCCGCATCAAATCTTTGCTGTATAACAGCCAGTCCCTTATCTCTAATTTCAAATAATGTACAGCTATTGTAAACCGGATGCTCACAAATATAAATTCTGCCGTACATCGATAAGTAAATTCCCGGTTTCTTATAATGGTATCTCATAATCTGCTCCTGAACAAAAAAGAAAGAGCCTCAGATTTCTCCAAGACACTTTCCCTTAGCTTATGTTTTTAATTATCTAACTTTCTGCAAACTTATTATTCCTCGTCAGCAGTTCCCAATACTTCTTCTCGTGTCGGATATAAGGTTTCATATTCTTCATCATTTTCACAGCCATATCTATCTAACTCTACACTATGACCGCAATGGGGACAAACTAATGTGTCTTCCCATTCATCCTCGAACTCCATTATTTTTCCGCATTCACGACAGATATACTCTCTACTGAACATTGCTTTAATTTGCTCCTCGTTAAAAATACTCATAGCTAAATATCTCCTTTCTACTGTCCAGCTCATATACATATTGTACACAAACCGGTAACTTCAGTTCAAGAGATAAAGCTTTATTCTCTCATAAAAAGCAATGTATTATTAGCGAAGAAAAACGAAGAGGCAATGCGATTAGCACGCCTCCCGTTCAGAATCTCAATACTTACTTTTTTGTCGGTCTAAAACGGTTGAATAAACCTCTGAATGTCGTTGAGGTGTATGTTCCAGTTTCCTCAAACTTAAATCCCCTTTTCATCCAAATACCATAGAACATCAACGGTATCATGAGTTCCGCCGCCGCAATACCCAGTCTGGAATATCGATCCTTGACCTGTTCCGCAATCTGGACACGCTTCACCTCATCATCTCGTACGTTGGATTCATCTTCCATCACACGACGATTATACTTTTCATCAGCGTCCCATTCGCTCTTATTCTCCTCGATTCTCAGTTTATACAGCTTCGTCAAATCATCAATCGCTGTTGATTTTTCTTTACTTCCGGATGCCAGAGTAGATAAAACCTGAATCTCCTCAGCAATCTCCTCATTCAACAATTCCTTAATATTGTTTTCATCCATTTTGTTTCTCCTTTCAAAAATATAAATTTCTCAGTTCCATAATAGGAAGTGTTATTTGTGCGGAATATAGTTTTTTAGATTGACCTCGAACAACACATATTTCTTCTTTCTCATTGTCTCCATTCCACCATGCTTAATTTCAAGGAACAGATATGGTCCGCTGTCTGGATCAGAGTGATCAATCCTGAGTGTACCAACAATCTTTTTCGGAATAAATCTTGATAAGATACATCCGATCGCGATTCCGATTACCAAGAAAATAATAGTCTGCATTTCGTCCTTCTCCTTTCAAAAATTTTTCGAAAATTTCCTCCCGGGCAATTTTTCAAATATCAAAATAGCATGTTTTTCTGTAACCTCCGTACTGGATTCTAATCTAGGATAAAAAGAAAGAGCCATTGCTGGCTCAATCTTCTCGAAAATATCATTTTTCTTCTTTAATTAAAATAACTTCACATACGATAGAAATCGACCACAATATCACATTAACCATAGAGCCAAGGAACAAAGTAATCCAGAAAAATACATTCGATTTATTTTCTTTAAATATTCTTCGTGATTTACCAAGCACCCATCTCAATACAATAATGAATATTTGTACGATTACACCTGTTGCTAAATATTTTTTCATAAAAATTCACTCTCCTTTCATAATAGGAGTTGCTATTTATGCGTGTCCTGTCCCTCATAAATAATCCGCTTCCGCAAATCAGACCATGTAATATAACGATCTTGTCTGCAAACTGGACAGAAGAATTTGTTTACCTTTCCGCCGATGTCTACGAACTCCTGGCTTTCTCCCTCAAGCCTGCTCTGACAGTTCGGGCAGTTGAACCGATACACTTTCTTTACAGCCTTATCCACAATCTTCATATCACTTCCGCTCCTTACTCAATAGCCAGAAAAACCGTCTGTACAAGTCATAATAAACATCTTTACAACATGGAATTCCTAATCTAGCTTTAAGAATGTCATATGACCAGCCTTCCGTTACAGCTTTTAAAATATAATCAGTTAATGTCGGATCAGTCTCTTCGGCAACCCCTTTGACCATATCCAGTCGTTCAGAATAAAATGTCTTTGCGATTGCACAACTCGCAGTCGGATCGCTCATAGTGTTTGCTGCTATGAACATCAATGGATCTGACGGACGGGTAGCTAATCCGTCTAATGATGAATATGCTTTCCTCCAGATTGGATATTGCAAACAGAAATGTTTCAATTCATAATACCTATGCTTTTCAAGCCAGTAAGGATTTTTCTGAGATAACTCCGGACGTATTGTTGTTCCCATAGACTCGTCCTCCTTTCACTGGCTATTCTAGGTTAAAAATAAGCGCTAGTAAAAACAATCTCGGTGGAAATTAGGCAAAAAGAAAAGAGCCCTCGTTAGGACTCCTCTTTTAAATATCCAATTCGATATAAAATACGACCAACCACCGTCCAAAATTTTTGTTTGATACGCATTTTAATCACGCTCCTTTCATAAGAGCGCTTGTAATTCCTGCGATGTTTTCCAACGGATCATAGTCATCTCACAAGGATAATCTTCGTATCCGATAGTTTCGCAAGTTATAAACCCATCCAGTACACCTCGGATAACCTCTGCTTCGTATTGTTTATATGGAAAAATATAATTTGGCAAGTCTCTATGTATACCACCGCAACAAGGACAGCGAAATCGACGCACTTGTACTTGTCTGGTTTGTCTTCCTTTTGTTCGCACAATTCTTGGAACGCTATCATAGTATTTTACCGGTTTTCCACATTCTGGACAAATCGTTTTTCTTTCGTTGTTCATTTCTTCTCCCTCTTTCCTTGTAGCATATTATACATCACTAAAAAGAAAAGTCAGGATGAAATACAGAAACCGCGTAGTATTTACTGAAATAAAAAAAAAGAGCACCACCAGATTAAATTCTATCCGCTGATGCTCTTAGTCTAAATCTTATTTTATTGAGTGACACATTCGAGGCGTTATAATTCGTAAATAATTCGTAAAATGTTCTTATTCTGTGAAATGCAACGCTACAAACGCCGTATTTATAAGGATTTTGAATTAATGACCGCTATCATAATCAATAATTGCGATCATTATTCTCCATCCCTTACCAGTACAGCGCTTTTTCCATAAAAAAGCCCCGAATACAATATTGAATATATCATACCATACTCGGGACCTGTTTTCCAGATTTAAATTGTCTCTAAAAATGTTAAACTCTTGAATAACCGTAGCTGTTTACAATAGCATCCAATTTTTGTTTATCACGGCACATAGGGCATTCTGTAAAATGATATGTTTTATAATCCGGAATATCTTTATCCGTAAATAGTGAATTTATCTTAATTCCTTCCACGCTGTCTGCCGCACTGAACAGTGCTGCCGCACCTTCAACAATACCCCCATAATAACGGATACATTCTACCGCACGCTTGATGGTAATACCGGTAGATGCTGTTGCAAGCATCAGCAAAACATGTTTTCCTTCAATCATTCCCTGCATATTATCACGGAAGATCAACTGGCCTCCTGTATGTATTTCCGGGGACACCACGTACATGGTCTGATGAGCATTGATCGACATGATTCCATTTCTGGTCAATTCATCCGCCAAGTATGCTCCGATTATTTCACAGCCATCCATACATACAATTGTATCAATATATGTATTTGTGCCGAAGCTGTGCGCAAGAATTTTCGCAGCTCCTTCCGCCTCGCTCTTGCGGGCTTTTAAAAATGTCATATCCACATAATAATTAATATGTGAGTGAGTGGTTGCAAAATGTCCGGGAATTACCCGAAGAACTACATTGTTATTTACCTGTGACGGTATCTTGATAACTCGTGTTTCCATACGCAAACCTCCTGCCCTGTGTTTTCACACCGCTTATAGTATTTGTATATATTTTACCATAATTTCACAAATTATCAATCTTTTTTGTTTATTTTTATCAAAAAATCCACAGGATTCTCAGAAATGCAAATACTTCTCCCTTCCAATTGCTCCGGTGACTGTGCCAGTTTACTGTGTATCCTTATCAGATGTGCTTTTTCGTTGAATATTGCAGTCTTTTCAAAGGGCATCCGAATTATTGAAGGATAGGCCATTCCAACCCCAAGTTCCAGAATACACAGTTTTTTTCCTATTGTAGCCGCCAGCCAGTTCATGTAATACTTCCATTGGAGAAGATAGGCTGATTCATCATAATTCTCCATTGTTACAGTATTACCTGCAGTCTCACTCCCACAGGGAGCAACGATAAAAAATTTGTTCAGGTCAGATTCATATATCAGGTCATCCGTATTTATCGTCACCGCAAACCAGGGCTTCCCCTGAATCATCTGATTCACATAATTATACGCTTCAATAATCTGCTCTCTCTTTACTTTTCTTTCTGTAAATTCATCTCCGATTCCGATCAGGACCATATCAGAATCACGGATAACTTTTAAAATCTCTTCCATCTAATCTCCTTTGCTGCTGTCCAGTTCGAACCAGAAGGTAACCCCTTCATTTGTATTATACACTCCGTACCCCTGATTCATAGAATCCATAATTGCTTTCACAATAGACAGACCAATTCCGCTTCCTCCATATTCTCTTGTACGGGCTTTGTCAACTTTATAAAACTTGATCCAGATTTTGTCCAGTGACTCTTCCGGTATGGAATTTCCTGTATTAAACACTGTGACCCGGACTTTATCTGCATCCCGGCATATGGATACTTCAATTCTTCCTTTTTCATATACATGATTTAGTGCATTGCTGATGTAGTTTGTGGCAACTTCCTCCACTTTAAATTCATCTCCCCAGACATACACCGGCTCCTTTGTATCAAATGAAATGGAAACCCCTTTGGCCTCCGCCAGAATCCGGGCCGACTGAACAACCCCCGCCATCAGTTCCGTCAGATTGAATCTTTCCATACTCACAATATCCGTCCCTGACTCCAGCTGGTTCAAAGTCAGAAGTTTCTTTACCATATTATTCATTTTAGATGCTTCATCCATAATGACATCACAATAAAAATCACGGCTTTGTTCATCATCATTGATACATTCTTTTAACCCTTCCGCATATCCCTGGATAAGTGCGATCGGGGTCTTCAATTCGTGGGATACATTTGAAAGAAATTCTTTTCGCATCTCATCAATCCGGGTCTTTTTCTCAATATCCTTTTTTAATTCATTATTCGCCGTTTTCAGTTCGGATATCGTCCTCTCCAGCGTTTCTGACATCTGGTTAAAATTTTCTCCCAGCTCTCCAATCTCATTTTGAACACTGCTGGTAAATTTGGCTTCAAAATCAAGGTCTGCCATCCGGCTGGATATCCTGGTCAGTTCCTGTATGGGATTCGAAATCTTCTTTGAAATCCACCAGACGAATGCCATGCTTAAAAGGATTCCCGCAATAATAATATAGCTTGTAAACTGATTTGAAATCTTAACATTTTCCCTTATAGACTCAATCGGAGTACGCATCAGGAAAAAACAGCCTGTCTGAAGGCGTCCCCACACCTCAAGATAATCTGTTGTGTCTACCGAATCACTGAACCGCTGAATACTGTAAGAATCTGTCTGCACCAGCACGTCTTTATTGTCTGCAACAGATTCCAATCCATACAAATACCCCTGTAAGCGTCCTCTGAGTACCCGGTTGTTCCTGCTCTCGTAGAGAATTTCCGCACTCCCGTCCTCCACATTTATCCATAAAATTCCCAGTTCCACATTATTGGCGCCGCTTATTTTCCGAAAATCTTCTTCAAAAGCATCATTCGTATAATCCGCCTCATCTTCAATGGCGTTTATCACATTATAGATTTCCACAAGATCGGCTTCTTTCTGGGCAATGTAGAATTTTTCCAGAAAAAGATTGTTGATCAGCAGATACAGTACCATTATTACCGCAATCAGACTCGCAAAACTGATAGCAAGCTGTGTCTTTATCGAATATTTCATCTCTATTCAACCTCGAATTTATATCCCATACCCCAGATGGTCTTTATATATTCGCCCTGTTCTCCCAGCTTGCTTCTCAGTTTTTTAACATGCGTATCGATCGTCCGGGCATCGCCAAAATAATCATAGTTCCAAACACTGTTCAAAATCTTCTCTCTTGAAAGGGCAATGCCCTGATTCTCCATAAAATAATTCAAAAGTTCAAACTCTTTATAGCTCAAATCAACGGTTTTTCCATCCGCTTTCACTTCATGAGCGGCTTTATCCATACTGATTTTTCCGGCTGTTATAAGATTATCTGCTCCAATGATATTGCTTCTTCTTAAGATTGCCTCCACGCGGGCCACAAGAATTTTGGGGCTGAAGGGCTTGGATATATATTCATCTACTCCAAGCTCAAAACCAAGCAGTTCATCACGCTCATCAGAACGTGCCGTGAGCATGATGATCGGAACATCGGACGCCGCTCTAATCTCCCTGCATACCTGCCATCCATCCATTTTGGGCATCATCACATCGAGAATTACCAGAGCAATATCTTTTTCCGCAAAGAAAACGTCGATTGCCTCAGCACCGTCTTCTGCTTCATAGACATAAAAATCCTTTTTTGCAAGGAAATCCTTTACGAGTTTACGCATCCTGCTTTCATCATCCACAACCAGCACTTTTAATTTTTCCATTTTACCATCTCCCATATAAGGTCACTTTTTATTAAAAGCAGACGCAACTTCTGCGCCTGCTTTTATTGTATCAATACTTTTTGTCCTTTTTGTGAAATAATCAGTAAATCTATTCCACTGTAACAGATTTTGCAAGATTTCTCGGCTTATCAACATCCAGTCCTTTTGCAAGTGACACATAATAAGCCAGCAGCTGGAGCGGTATCACTGCCAGTGAAGTAGTAAAATACTTATTTGTCTTCGGTACATACACTGTGAAATCTGCCGTATCTTCCATAGAATAATTCCCATAATTTGTAAGCCCCATAATATAAGCGCCCCGGGATTTTACTTCCTGAATATTGCTCAGCATTTTTTCATATAAATTGTTCTGTGTTGCTACAGCCGCAACAAGAATTCCTTTTTCAATCAATGAAATCGTTCCATGCTTCAATTCGCCTGCCGCATATGCTTCCGAATGAATATAAGAAATTTCTTTCAGCTTCAGTGAGCCTTCCAGAGATGTTGCATAATCCAGACCGCGTCCGATAAAGAAAATATCCCTGCTGGCAGAGAACTTATTGGCAAACCACTGGATCCTTTCCCTGTCCTTCAATATCTGCTCAATCTTATCCGGAAGGAGCTGGATTTCCTCCAGCATGGAATCAAGTTCCTCTTTTGAGATAGTACCTCTGATCTCACCAAAATGCATTCCGATCAGATATACCGCAGCCAGCTGGGTACTGTATGCTTTCGTTGTAGCAACAGAAATTTCCGGTCCGGCCCAGGTATACATTACATTGTCCACTTCTCTTGCAATAGAGCTTCCCACCACATTTACAATTCCAAGAACACGTACACCTCTGGCTTTAGACTCACGAAGTGCCGCAAGAGAATCTGCTGTTTCTCCTGACTGGCTGATAACGATCACCATGGCATTTTTATCCAGGATCGGCTCTCTGTACCGAAATTCCGACGCCAGATCCACTTCCACCGGAATCCTGGTCATTCCTTCCAGAACATATTTTCCCGTCATGCCCACATGGTAGGCTGATCCACAGGCCACAATATAAATACGGCTGATATTGCGGATTTCTTCTTCCGTCATATTCAGCTCTTCAATCACAATTTTTCCATTCTGGATACGTGGACTGATGGTATCACGAACGGCTTTCGGCTGCTCGTAGATTTCTTTCAACATAAAATGCTCATATCCGCCCTTTTCAGCAGATTCTGCATCCCATTGAATGGTGGTTGCTTCTTTCTGTATCTCTTCTCTGTCCAGATTATAAAATGTAACACCCTCCGGAGAAAGTTTCGCAATCTCCTGATCTTCTATAAATACCACATTTCTTGTGTGTTTTAAGATTGCAGGCACATCCGATGCAATAAAATTCCCTTCTTCAGAAGTACCAACGATCAGCGGACTGGATTTGCGCACCGCATAAATCTCTCCCGGATGGTCTTTAAAAACGATTCCAAGCGCATAAGATCCCTGTATGCGCACCATTACCTTTATTATAGTATCAAGAGGATTCCCATTATAATAATTATCCAGCAATTGAACTACAACCTCTGTATCTGTCTCTGAGCAGAATTCGTACCCCTTCTTCATCAGACGTTCTTTCAGCGGCTGATAATTTTCAATAATACCGTTGTGGACAATCGCGATGCTCCTGTCTTTATTCATATGAGGATGTGAATTTCCCACAGAAGGCTCACCGTGAGTGGCCCACCTCGTATGTCCAATACCGCAGGTACCATGCAATGCCTTTCCATTATCTGTCATCTCACACAGATTTTTCAGTCTTCCCTTGGTTTTAACCATCTCAATACGCCTGTTGCCATTCCCATCTTCATTCATGATAGCAATACCGGCCGAGTCATATCCTCTGTACTCAAGACTTGCAAGTCCATCCAGAAGAATGGGTGCGGCCTGCATATTTCCAACATAGCCAACAATTCCACACATATTTATATTCTCCTATCAGATTAAAAGTTATCTTCCTGTCCCGAAATGAATCAGCGAAAGCATATCCGGTCCCGTATGCGCTCCAATAATCGGACTGAGCATTGTCACACGTATTTTAAGCTCCGGATGCCTTTCAAGAAGCATCTCTTTCAGTTTATGCGCCTCATTCATGCAATCAGCACAACAAATATATACCGTAGTTCCCTTAGTTGGATCATAAGAACTTTCAAATCGTTCTGCCAGGGCCTTCATTGCCTGCTTATTTCCGCGTTTCTTATCAATTGTGTCCAGTTTTCCTTCTTTATTGATCATAAGGATCGGTTTGATATTAAGCGCTGTACCCATAATTGCCGTAGCAGCTGACACGCGGCCGCCTCTTTTTAAATACATCAGATCCTCAACTTTAAACCAGTGCTGAATATCAAGAGCATGATCCCGCAGCCACTGTGCATTTTCCTGCAAAGTCATTCCGGCCTGACGGTTGGCAATGGCGCATTCCGCAAGAAGTCCCATTCCTCCGGTTCCGGCTAAAGTATCCACTACTTCAATATTTACTTCGTCATATTCTTCTTTCAAATTCTGCACAGCAAGGCAGGCAGAAGAATACGTATCGCTGAGACCGCTGGAAAGAGCCAGATAAATCAGAGCCTTTCCTTCTTTTACCAGAGGCTCAAACGCTTCCATATAACGGGAAGGTGTGATCTGACTTGTCTTTGTCGTAACCTTCCTCCGAAGCTGTTCGTAAAAATTATGCATTTTTTCCTCTGTCTCCAGATTCTCACAACAAAAGACCTCTTCTCCAAGCATATATTCCATGGGAACAAAGCGAATATCCTGTTCCTCTGCAATATTTCTGTCTATATCAAGTGAAACGTCCGAATAAATAAAATATCCCATATCTTTCTCCTCATTTAAATTTTCTTTGCCAATTCTATCATATATTTATATATTAGGCAAGGAACAAACCCGCATCTCCCTGATTCCAACTGTATTTTCCTGCAAAGTTACTCCATTTTTTGTCCCTTACGATATTCAAGAGGTGTCATCCCCATAATCCTTTTAAATACTCCGGAATAATATCCCGGTGATTCAAAACCGACTTTTTCTGATATTTCCGTCATATTATAAGTATTGTCTTTTACATATTCCAGGCTTCTCTCAATGCGGTATCTGAGCAAATAGCTGAATATCGTCTCATTCATGTATCTCTTAAACATCCGGCAGGTCTCACTTTTACAAAGATGCACCTGATCTGCCAACATTTCCAGCGTAATATTCTCTTTAAAATTTGCCTGAATATATTCTACAATCTGACGTATCCGCTCTGTATCCCTGTCTTTTCCGATATTTTGTTTATTGCGCTCCACATTCTGAAAAATACAAGTCCAAATCTGCATCACGCATGTGAGAATCAAAATTTCCTTGTCCTCCCTGTCCGTCTCATGCAATACCAGAATCTGGTTCATTTTTTTCAGAATCTGACACATCCACTCTTCTCCCGTTTTGAAATAGAGGCTGGAGAGATTTCTATTTTCAACAACAGGATTTACATATTTACTCTGCATCAGGCTTGAGGTGTAACCATATAAAATTCTCGGATGAAAGGTAATTGACAGGTAATGACAGTCCGGAGTATTTGCTCTGCTGCCGCTGTGCATGGCATAACTATTACAAAATAGGCCTTCCCCGGTTTTAAGCTGATACAATTTTTCATTTATCTGATAAGTCATTTCACCTTCCAGGATCATAGTCAATTCTATCTCCGGATGCCAGTGGAGCGGGAAGCTTCCTGTCTCATATCCGGACAGTTTTTTGTGCGTAATACGGAGCGGAAACTCATAACTCCCATGACTTTTGATCTCTTTTTGCTCTTTATCTATCTGCAGCTGCATATAATCTCAATATCCTTTCAAAAAAACCCATTATTATTATAGAAATCCATTTACAATCTCATTATATTAATATTAACAGGATAAATCAACATTTATATCGGGAGGAATACTTATGTTATCAGAAAAGATTGCCGCACTTGTGGAATACGGAATCCGCACAGAATTGATTCCGGAATGTGAACGTATTTATACCACCAACCTTTTACTCGACATTTTTAAAGAAGACGAGTATACCCAACCAGAGGTTATCCCGGAGATGCCGCTGGAAGATATTTTAAAAGAGCTTCTTGATGAAGCATGCAGCCGCGGTCTGATTCCTGACAGTATCGGTTATCGGGATCTGTTTGATACTCGCCTCATGAATTGCCTGACGCCACGCCCTGCACAGGTTCAGAAAACTTTTTTTGAAAAATATGCACAGTCTCCGAAGCAGGCAACAGACTGGTTCTACAAATTCAGTCAGGATAATGATTACATCCGCCGTTACCGAATCAAAAAAGACCAGAAATGGAAGGTTGACAGTCCTTATGGAAAAATTGATATCACAATCAATCTTTCCAAACCGGAAAAGGATCCGAAAGCGATTGCAGCAGCACGTACTGCAGTTAATACTGCCTATCCAAAATGCCAGCTTTGCTTTGAAAACGAAGGTTATGCGGGACGCCTGAATCACCCTGCCAGAGAAAATCACCGTATTATTCCCATCACAATAAATGACAGCAAATGGGGATTTCAGTACTCTCCATATGTATATTACAATGAGCACTGTATCGTATTTAACAGTCAGCATACTCCGATGAAAATCAACCGTGATGCTTTTATCAAACTGTTTGATTTTGTTAAACAGTTTCCGCATTACATACTGGGTTCAAATGCGGACCTCCCCATCGTAGGCGGTTCTATCCTGACACATGACCATTTCCAGGGCGGAAACTATTCCTTTGCCATGGCAAACGCTCCCATAGAGTCAACCGTAGAAATCCCGGGATATGAAGATGTAGAAGCCGGCATTGTAAAATGGCCAATGTCTGTATTGAGACTTCGAAGCAAAGAAATACCGCGGATCATCAATCTGGCTTCCCATATTCTGGATCACTGGAGAGATTATACCGATGAAGATGCCTTTATCTTCGCCCATACTGACGGTGAGCCACACAACACTATTACTCCTATCGCAAGAAAGACCGACGATACCTATGAACTGGATCTGGTACTTCGAAACAACATTACCACTGAAGAACATCCGTTGGGCGTTTATCACCCGCATGCAAATCTTCACCATATCAAGAAGGAAAATATCGGTCTGATCGAGGTTATGGGGCTTGCTGTACTTCCGGCAAGATTAAAAGGTGAGATGGAACTCTTAAAAGAATATATCCTTTCCGGCAAAGATATTTCTGAAAATGAAACTCTTGCAAAGCATGCCGACTGGGTATCCGGGTTTCTTCCAAAATACTCTTCCGTCACAGCAGAGAACATTGATGAGATTTTAGAAACAGAAATCGGAAAAGTATTTGTTCAGGTTCTGGAAGATGCAGGTGTCTACAAATGCACCGAAGACGGCAGAAAAGCATTTATGAAATTTATCAATACATTATAAGGAGGAATGAATATGAAAATCTTAGTTACTGGCGGTGCCGGATATATCGGCAGCCACACCTGTGTGGAACTTTTGAACGAGGGCTATGATGTCGTAGTTGTAGACAACCTCTACAACGCAAGTGAGAAGGCCCTGGACCGTGTGCAGCAGATCACAGGAAAAACTCTTACATTCTATGAAGCTGACCTGCTTGACCAGCCGGCTATTGACGCCATTTTGGAGAAAGAAAATGTTGACGCAGTTATCCATTTTGCCGGATATAAAGCCGTAGGTGAGTCTGTTGCAAAACCGATCGAATACTATCACAACAATATGACCGGTACTCTCCTTCTCTGCGATTCCATGAGAAAACACGGTGTAAAAAATATTATTTTCAGCTCTTCCGCAACTGTATACGGAGATCCGGCAATTATTCCCATCACAGAGGAATGCCCGAAAAAAACTCCGACCAATCCTTATGGTCAGACCAAAACCATGCTGGAGCAGGTACTAATGGATATCCAGAAATCTGATCCCGAATGGAATGTAATCCTTCTTCGTTATTTCAATCCGATCGGGGCGCACAAATCCGGCCTTATCGGTGAAGATCCAAAAGGTATCCCGAACAATCTTCTGCCCTATGTTGCACAGGTTGCCATCGGCAAACTTCCTTCCGTAGGCGTATTCGGTAATGATTACGATACTCCGGACGGCACCGGCGTGCGTGACTATATCCATGTAGTCGATCTGGCAAAAGGCCATGTAAAAGCTCTTGAGAAATTCAAAGAAGAAAAGACCGTACGCATTTACAATCTTGGAACAGGTCATGGCTACAGCGTACTTCAGGTTATCGATGCATTTGGCAAAGCCTGCGGAAAAGAAATTCCTTATGTTATCAAGCCGCGCCGTGCCGGCGATATCGCCACATGCTACTGTGAACCTTCCAAAGCAAAGGCGGAACTTGGCTGGGTTGCTCAGTATGGAATTGAAGAAATGTGCGCAGATTCCTGGAGATGGCAGTCAAACAATCCGAATGGATACAACGAAGAATAAGACAGATAAATTAATAAGGACTTCCCGTTCCATAAAAATGCCCGGCTAAAAACCGGGCGTTTTTTAATGGGACAGAATAATGCATTTATAAAATGATTAATAGAAAAAACGGCACTTTTCCAGTGGAGCTGAGGGGAATCGAACCCCTGTCCGAAAACCTGTCCATTGCGGCATCTCCCATCACAGTCGCTATTTTGACATTCCCTCCATCAGACGCCTAACGACATGCTTCTGACTTCAGTAGCTTCATAAATTCTTCCGCACTCTCAAAGCTTTGAGTGTGAAGTGCCTCACCTCTTTGATGCCGGTGACTTAAGCAGTGAGCTACCTAAGGCCGACAGCAGCCATTAGGCTGCGTACGCTAACTGTTCGTCTGCGTTTATATTTATTGTCCGGTTTGCTGCGCGGTCCCGGCCCGCGGATGGCTTCCTCAATTTCGAGATCCCCGTCGAAACCAGTACAACCCCTGATATTTGTTGCTGTATGGTTTGCAGACGTTTTATTACAAGCAGAAATACTGCTTTGGATTTTTATCATATCGCATTGCATGTGTAATGTCAAGCACCATTTCATGCCTGCATTTCCACCAAAATTTAATACAGATTTTTCACTTTAAATTCTTTTTCCGCTTCTCTTCTCTGGTCTTTCTTTGCAATATCCTGACGTTTGTCATATAATTTCTTACCCCTTGCAAGACCAATTTCCACTTTTACAAGACTACCTTTAAAATATACCCTGAGCGGAACAAGAGTATACCCTTTTTCCTTTATTTTTCCTGTTATTTTATTAATTTCATAACGGTGCATCAAAAGTTTCCGCACCCGCAGCGGATCCTTGTTAAAAATATTTCCCTTTTCATAAGGGCTGATATGCATACCATAAATCATCACTTCTCCGTTTTCAATCCGAACAAAAGATTCCTTAATACTGCATTTACCCATGCGCAGGGACTTCACCTCTGTTCCCGCAAGTGAAATCCCCGTTTCATAAGTTTCTTCTATGAAATAATCATGGTACGCTTTTTTGTTATTTGCTACTAATTTTGTTGTCTGTGCTCCCACTTATCCTCACTCCTGTCCGGCCCTATACTTCCTCATCATCAGCCACAACCTGAAAATCTATCGTCCTTGTTTCCTTATCTGCATCCAGCACACGCACTTTCACACTCTGTCCCATACAGTATACTTTTCCGGTATCCGTGCCATACATTTCATAATTTTTTTCATCAAAGTAATAGCGGTCATCATACAGATTGCTTACATGCACCATACCTTCCACTGTATTTGGAAGTTCCACATAGAATCCATAGTTGTGCATACCGGAAATAATCCCTTCATAAATCTCCCCGATGTGCATCTGCATAAATTCCGCCTTTTTCATTTTTACAACATCCCGCTCTGCTTCCTCCGCACGGCGTTCCGTCCTGCTGCACTGCCGGGCAATGCCCGGAAGAATCTCTTCATAGTGCTGCAGCCGCTGAGCATTCATCCTGCCGCGCAGATTTTCCCTGATGATTCGGTGAATCTGAAGATCCGGATAACGGCGGATGGGAGATGTAAAATGACAGTAATACTTTGCGGCAAGTCCAAAATGACCGGTACACTCAACCGTATATTTTGCCTGTTTCATTGAACGCAGAGTCAAACGGCTGATCAGATTCTCCTGAGGAGAATCTTCAATACGCGCCAGCAATTTTTGCAATTCTTTGGGATGGACATCCTCCCGTATTCCCTTCATACCAAATCCAAAATTCGATACGAAAAGCGCCAGTTGCCGTATTTTTTCCGGATCAGGATTATCATGAGTACGGTATACGAAGGGAATCTCCTGCCAGAAATAATCCTGAGCAACAGTCTCATTTGCAATCAACATGAAATCCTCTATTATCCTTGTTGCAGCATTTCGGTCATAAGGCTTTATGTCAACCGGTTTTCCATTTTCATCAAGCACCATTTTGCTTTCCGGGAAATCAAAATCAATAGATCCGCGCTGACGGCGTTTCTCCCTCAGTATATTCGCCAGTTTCTCCATCTCAAAAAACATGGGTACCAGTTCTTCATATCTTTCGATTTCCTGTGCATCATGATCCGTAATAATCTTATTTACACTTGTATAACTCATCCGCTGATTTACACAGATGACAGTTTCCGCAATCTGATGGCCTGTTACATTTCCCCTGCTGTCAATATCCATCAGGCAGCTGAGAGCCAGTCGGTCTTCGCCCTGATTCAGGGAACACATTCCGTTAGAAAGTGTATGCGGAAGCATTGGAATGACCCTGTCAACCAGATATACACTCGTTCCTCTCTTTTGTGCCTCTCTGTCAAGAGCACTGTTCTCCTGCACATAATTTGTCACATCCGCAATATGCACACCAAGATGCCACAGTTTTCTTTCTTCATTATACGATAAAGATACGGCATCATCCAGATCTTTTGCGTCCTCTCCATCGATCGTCACCATCTGCACATCTCTTAAATCAAGCCGCCCCTGCATGTCAGCCTCACTGACCGGCTGTGCCACACGCTCTGCCTGATTCAGGACACGTTCCGGAAACTCTGTGGGCAATTCATGACCATATACTATGGACAGAATATCCACCCCGGGATCATTTGCATGACCAATAATTTTAACGACTTTTCCCTCGGGCTTTTTGGATGCAGTTCCATAGTCCGTCAGTTCAACCACAACTTTATGACCGTTTACTGCCCCTTTTGACCTTTCCTGCGGAATAAAGATATCCCTGATCAGTTTTTGATTATCGGGTATCACAAAGCCAAAATTTTTACACTTCTCATAAGTACCCACAATTTCCGTAAACACATGAGATATAATTTTGACCACATAACCTTCCCGCCGTTTACCGGAACGTCCCGGCAGCACTTCTATTTCCACAGTGTCGCCATGGATTGCACCGTTTATACCAGATTCCGGAATAAATACATCTTCATCCCATCCCTCTATCTCTACAAATCCAAATCCTTTGGCATTTCCCACAAAATTACCGGTAATTTTCTGCTTTTCTGCTTTTTTGTACTTCCCCCTCTTCGTAAGCTCAATCTTTCCTTCCTCCTGAAGTTCCAACAGAATCGTCTCCAACTGCGGTCTGTCTTCACGAGCCACCTGCATTACGATGGCAATTTCCTTTATTTTCATAGGAACATAATGCGGGTCACATATTAACTTATATACTGTTTCTTTTCGCTTTTCAAAAAGATTTTCCATTAAACAGGCTCCTGTTTATATAAAGATTTTTATGGAACTGGATTTTCCGTTAGAGCGCGCCCATGGCGCGCAAACCATAAAAAACACTCTTGCTTATCACAAGAGTGTCTCACCTTTAAAAGTTCAGATTTAAAATAACTGCAAGTACTATAAATCCAATGGCAAGTGCTTTCGTAAATTTTACAAGAGCGCCTTCCATAGAACGACCTTTGTTTTTGCCCCAGTAAGTCTCAGAAAGTCCGCCGATGCTTCCAAGCCCGGCCTGCTTGCCTTCCTGCATCAGTACAAGAACTGTCAAGGCGATACAATCAATGATAAAAATTATGGTAAGAATGATTCTTAAAACTCCCACTTCTCCACCTCCTATGTCAAACATTATCAGTCTAACACAGGTTTCAGGAATTTTCAACCACTTTTTGCGGTCCTGTCAGATATAACTTTAAAAATGTTCCTCAATCCTCAGAAGCTGGTTGTATTTTGCAACACGTTCACTCCGGCACGGCGCTCCGGTCTTAATCTGTCCGGCACTGCATGCCACTGCAATATCTGCAATCATCGTATCCTCAGTCTCCCCTGAACGGTGGGAAATCACTGTCCGGTAACCGGCTTTCTGCGCAATTTCAATAGCTTCAAAGGCTTCGGTAAGTGTCCCAATCTGATTCACTTTTACCAGGATCGCATTGGCTGCACCAAGTTCAATGCCTTTTTTCAGGCGCTCCGGATTTGTCACAAACAAGTCATCCCCCACAAGCTGAACTTTATCTCCCAGTTCTCTTGTAAGCTGCTGCCAACCGTTCCAGTCTTCTTCATTTAATCCGTCTTCAATGGATATAATCGGATATTTCTCAGTCAACTTCCTGTAATAAGCAATCATTTCTTCTGCTGTACGCTCCACAGTTTCGCCCCGCATCTGACTCTCACCAGGAAATTTATAGATCTGGCGGTCCTCATCATACAGTTCCGATGCTGCTGCATCCAGCGCAATACAAACATCTTCTTTTATACGATATCCGGCTGCCTCTATTGCCTCACAGAGCAGATCCAGTACTGCTTCCGTATCCGGAAGATTCGGGGCAAAACCGCCCTCATCGCCCACACCTGTGGATAATCCGCGGTTTTTTATGATTTTTTTCAGCCTGTGATAGATTTCCGCGCACATCTGAAGTCCTGCAGAAAAATCCGGTGCTCCCACAGGCATGATCATGAACTCCTGCAAATCTACTGTATTGTCTGCATGACATCCTCCGTTCAGTACATTCATCATGGGAACCGGCATAACATTACCCCTGATTCCTCCAAGATAACGATACAGCGGCAGATTCACACTCATGGCAGCTGTCTTTGCCACTGCCATAGACACGCCAAGAATCGCATTTGCTCCCAGATTTGATTTATTTTTTGTGCCGTCAGCCCGCAGCAATATCTTATCAATATGGCTTTGCTGCAGCACATTTTCCCCAATAATGGCATCTGCCAGAATCGTATTGATGTGGTGAACAGCCTGAGAAACTCCCAGTCCTCCATATCTGCTTTCCTGATCTCTTAATTCTACTGCTTCAAATTTTCCTGTGGAAGCTCCGGAAGGAACTGCCGCACGTCCCACGATTCCTCCTTCTGCCAGAACCTCCACTTCCACCGTAGGATTTCCTCTGGAATCCAGTATCTCTCTTCCCAGTACGTCCAGTATCTGTTTATATTCAAACATAAAGCACAATACCTCCTTTAGAAGATATTGTGCCCTGTTTTAAAAAATCTTATGTCCCTTTTTGTAAATCCCTAATTTCCTTTTATACCCATCTCGAATAATTCTTTCGAATCCTCATTCATCTGCCGATTTTTAAGCCTGCATCCAAGTATCAGACTTTTCAGCCGTTCTCCCTCCGGGAAACTTTCCCAGATATCAGAAGCTGAAACAACTTCATGCATTTTCTTTTTCAGCTGCTCAAAGTCCGTAATTTTACGGATTTCTTTTATAACTTCTGAAGATGCATTCATTTTATATAATCCATAACCGGACGCATAACAAAACTCATATACTGAAATGATCGGACTCTCAACAGGTACTTTCATTTTGATGTGGACGGCATCTCTGACAATCTGCTTCTCCATTTTTCTTATTTACGAACAAGCAAAGATTGTCCTGTCATTTCTTTTGGCTGTTCCAGGCCCATAAGCTCAATCAATGTCGGAATGATATCTGCAAGACGTCCGCCCTCACGCAATGCGTAAGCCGGATCTGCATTTACCAGAATAAACGGAACCGGATTTGTTGTATGGGCAGTAAACGGTGCTCCTGTCTCATAATCAACCAGCTGTTCAGCATTTCCGTGGTCCGCACAGATAAACATCTGTCCGTTTACTTCTTTGACAGCTTCCACCGCTTTTCCAACACATTCATCTACCGCTTCCACCGCTTTGACAGCCGCTGCTTCAACGCCGGTATGACCTACCATATCCGGATTTGCAAAGTTGATGATGATCACATCATAATTCTGAGAGCGGATTGCCTCGCAGAGCTTATCACAAACCTCGTAAGCGCTCATCTCCGGCTGCAGGTCATACGTAGCAACCTTCGGAGATTTTACAAGAATTCTGTCTTCGCCTTCATTGGGAGCTTCCACGCCGCCATTAAAGAAGAAGGTTACATGAGCATATTTTTCTGTCTCAGCAATTCTTGCCTGCTTCAATCCATGTGCCGCAAGATATTCTCCAAATGTATTTGTAATCTCTACTTTATGGAATGCAACCTGTTTATTCGGAATTGTTGCATCATATTCTGTAAAGCATACATATGTTACATTCAGTCTTTCACCTCTGTCAAATCCGTCAAAATCGTCACAGCAGAATGTTCTTGTAATCTCTCTTGCACGGTCCGGGCGGAAGTTATAAAAGATAATGGAATCCTTATCCTGGATTCTTCCGTAAGGCTTACCGTCTTTATAGAGTACTGCCGGGATTACGAACTCGTCTGTCTTCTCATCGTCATAAGATTTCTGGATTGCATCCGTAATAGAGGTACACGGAACACCTTCCCCTTTTACAAGTGCTTTATATGCCAGTTCCACACGGTCCCAACGGTTATCTCTGTCCATGGCATAGTAACGTCCCATAACAGACACACACTCACCTGTGCCAAGCTCTTTCATCTTTGCTTCCAGCTGTTCCACATAACTCTTTCCAGATGCAGGCGGTGTATCACGTCCATCCAGAAAACAGTGAACGTATACTTTTTCCAGCCCCTCTCTCTTAGCCAGTTCAAGAAGACCATAGATATGTGTAATATGGCTGTGAACACCACCGTCAGAAACAAGTCCGTACAGATGAAGTGCAGAATTGTTTTCCTTTGCATTTCTGCATGCTGCAAGAAGTGCTTCGTTTTTAAAGAAATCACCGTCTTCAATTTCTTTTGTAATTCTGGTCAGTTCCTGGTATACGATACGTCCTGCACCCATGTTGAGGTGTCCGACCTCGGAGTTACCCATCTGTCCTTCCGGAAGACCTACTGCCATACCGCTGGCCTGTCCCTCTACAAACGGGCATTCCGCCATCAGCTTATCCATTACCGGTGTGTTTGCTTCAGCCACAGCATTTCCTTCTGTTTTTTTGTTCAGACCGTATCCATCAAGAATCATTAAAACGGTTGGTTTTTTGCTCATGATTTTTCTCCTCATTTTCTTTATATTTGCAGGACGCATATTCGCATCCGCATTGTTTACATCACGCATTATATTTTACCTGTTTGCACAGGCGCTTGTCAATTCCTTCCTGTGAAACTTCACGCTGATTCCCTTGTCATTTCAGCATCCGGCTTTGCTTTTTAATATACACGGATTACCGCTGAAATCTCTTTAATCATATCCATTGTCTGCAGAATCTTCACAGCATCATTAAAATTGCGCTCTACCACTTCTTCTGTTATTACCACAATTTCAGCAAGCTCCCCTTCTTTGCGCTTCTGAATAAACTGTTCAATGCTGACAACATTATTTCCAAATACACTGGTAACCGAAGCAAGGACTCCCGGCCTGTCTTCCACCTGCATTCTCATAAAGTAACGGCTGACCACATCATCCATTTTCTTCATGGGCAGCTCTTTATAACAGGTACAGCTGATTCTTCCGGTACAGCCATATTTCATATTTCGGACAACATCAAACACATCTCCCACAATTGCGCTGGCTGTAGGCAGTTCCCCTGCTCCGCGTCCATAAAACATGGTATCTCCCACCGCGTCGCCATGGACAAAAACTGCATTAAAAGAATCATTAACTGATGCCAGAGGATGACGGCTGTTAATCAGCATGGGATGCACGCTTACTTCTATTCCGCCCTCTGTATTTCTTGCCATTCCAAGAAGTTTAATATGACATCCCATCTCTTTTGCATACCTGATATCACGGGCCGTGATTTTTGTAATTCCCTCGGTATAGACATCATCAAATGTCACTCTTGAATTAAATGCAATCGATGCAATGATCGCCACTTTTCTGGCCGCATCCAATCCCTCTATGTCTGCCGTAGGATCTGCCTCAGCATATCCAAGCTCCGTTGCGAGAGCAAGCGCATCTCCAAATTCCATATTTTCTTCTGTCATTTTTGTAAGAATAAAGTTGGTCGTACCATTAACAATGCCAACCACTTCAGATATACAATTTCCAGCCAGGCATTGCTTCAGCGGACGGATAATCGGAATTCCACCTGCTACGGCCGCCTCAAACAGGAAATCTTTTCCGGATTCTTTAGCTGCGTCCATAAGAACACGTCCGTCTGAAGCAATCAGATCTTTATTTGCAGTTACAACATTTTTCCCTGATTTTAATGCCTCCAGAATATAAGTGCGTGCAGGTTCCATGCCTCCCATCACTTCAATCACAATATCAATCGTCTCATCTTCAGCAATTTCTTTCCAGTTATTTGTCAAAATTGACGGATCTGATACTTTTGCTGCCGCCTTTTCCAGATTGCGGACCAGAATTTTACTGATTTCCAACTCAACTCCCAGCTTTGGCAGCATTTCCGTCTTCTGATTTTCAAACACTTTATATACACCTGTGCCTACCGTTCCCAGCCCCAGCAGGGCCACCTGAATTTTATTATTCTTCATGTTTCTCCTCATTTCCCTAAACTGCGAAAAGGGGCTTCCCATGAGCCCCTGCTTATTCCGGCTTCCCCGCCGACATTTTATTCGTCATCATCCTCAAGCTTATTATGAACAGCCGCAGCAACTCCGCCTGAAACTGCCACTACCACAGCAATCACTGCCGCAACGATCACAAGCGCAATTGCGATAAAAAATATTGTCAGATTAAATTCCATCTTCTTTTCCCCATTTCCGCGCTTTTATTAAAGTTAGTATAGCACAAACTGTTTTCAATTAAAAGTATTTTAGAAACTTTTTATGAAACATCTATCCTATATCTGCGGAGTTTTTGCCGAAAATCCTTATATCCGGAAAGATGCCGTTCCACTTCTGCCCAGAATGCCGCCGAATGATTCATATGTTTTCTGTGAGCAAGTTCATGCACAACCACATAATCCACCAGTTCTTCCGGTATCAGCGCCATGGCATAATTAAAGCTCAAATTTCCTTCACTGCTGCAGCTTCCCCACCGGCTCTTTTGAAACCGCAGAGTAATCCGCCCATATGTAACACCCATACTTTGAGCATATCTTTCCACCTTGCCGCACAGCTTCTCCCGAAATTCTCTTCGCATCTTCAATGGCAATTCTTTCGGGCGCAAAATTATCTGCGTCTGATCCGGACTGCCCTCCTGCACAATTGCCGTTTTCCTTCGAATCCATCCCTCATTTTCCTCCAAAAAAACGCAAATGGTACGATCCGAAATGCGATTCGGAACTCTGGCCTTTACCTCACCGTATATGTTCACTTCCAGTCCCAGACTTTTTCTTTTAGAACGGACAATCGCTACCTTAATAGCATCTTCCCCGTCACCAAGCATATATTCCGTTATCATAATCCCTGGTCCAAAATGTGATCAAGCAGTCCTCTGCATCCTTCCACCACATCTTCATAAGTCAGATCAAAATTTCCAGTATACCAGGGATCGGCAATATCTCTCGGATGATCACTATACTCCAGAAGCAGATGCGTTTTGCCTTCCGGATCATTTTTCAGGATTCGATGCATATTCCGCAGATTCCACTGATCCATTCCAATAATATAATCAAATTTTTCATAATCCTTTCTTGTCATCTGGCGCGCCCGATGATCCCACATGGGAATCCCTTCCTGCCGCAGTTTATTACGTGTTCCATAATGAACACCATTCCCTGTTTCCTCTGTACTGGTGGCCGCTGAATCAATATGGAATTGATTTGAGAGACCTTTTTTATTCACCATATCAGCGAAAACAAACTCAGCCATGGGGGAACGGCAGATATTGCCGTGGCAGACAAATAATACTTTTATCATATATTTAAACTCCTTTGATTATAGGTTTTTCCTTGATTTTTCAGCGTTTTTACAACATTTCATTTTCTTTGTTATTGGCATATCTTAGCATAAATTGGTATAAGATTCCGTTCAAAAGTTGTAAAATTAGTTGTAAAACTATGTGTTATATACAACTTTACAACTCACTATCACATACCTTGTCGTGCAAAGCACGCCTGCCCGTAGGGCATGTATTACGGTATACTCCTTGAGTGTACCTGTTTCATTTCTTTTTGGATATCCTCAAAATCCAAATGCGTATAAGTATTCAATGTTACTCCGATATCGGAATGTCCCATTATTTTCTGCAATGTTTTTGGATTCATTCCCGATTTCG
>JAUNSC010000027.1 GCA_030539395.1 Eubacteriales bacterium | reverse complement strand
ATTCTTGTACGGATCTGCTGCCGCACCTGCATTTTTGTACGGATCTTCTGCTGCCGCGCCTGCGGTCATGCTCAGAACCATAGTCGATGTCAATAACAGCGATAATACTTTCTTTCGTTTCAAAATATTTATCCTCCTTTTCTCTTTTAATGAAAGAAGAGCTGAGCTGCTTCTCCTCTTTCCATTTTTGTTTAACCTCCACATCGATACCCTTCCAGCATCACCTTATGGTGGTTTTTACAGTAAAAGAAATATACCACAAAACAATCTTTGTGGTATATTTCTTTCCTAAGCTGTTGTCTTTTCTGCACAAATTGTCATCTATTCTCTTTATATTAAGATCTATTTTATGCATTTTATACAATTCAATTTTTTCACTTTTGTACAAACTGCCAAACCTGCGTTATTTCTGCGGAAGCGGTATCATGACCATCAGCCTGAACCAGTTCTTTTCCATACCCACTGATAATGTCCCGCCATACCTTTGGGCGCTGTGCTGAATGCTTTTTACACCGAATCCATGATGGGCGTGATCACTTTTGGACGTCATGGGCAGGCCGTCTTTCATCACCGGTTCTTCTTCACAATAGTTTTCAATGCTGATGGCAAGGAACTGTTTTTGGGCAGAAACAGACAGATGAATCAGGCGTTTCTCCTTATCCGGAATCTTCAGCTCACATTCAATGGCGTTGTCTAAAGCATTGCCAAATATTGTGCAGATATCCATAACATCCATAAAATCCAGAAGATGTCCGTCTGCCACACAGGTAATACTGATCTGGTGCTTCATACAATACAGGCTTTTGGAAGTCAAAAGCGTATCCAGAATATGATTTCCCGTTTTGTTCTGAGCTTCATATATTTTAATTTCGCTCTCCATCTCATCCAGATAAGCATTTCGTTTATCGGCATTGCTCTCCGCACGCAGAACTGCTATCTGATGCTTCAGGTCGTGATATTTGCGGTTCACCAGATCAATGCTTTCTCTTGATAATTTGTATTGCATAAGCTGGTTCTGGAGCATATTTTCCATCGTATCCCGCTCATACCGTACATGAAACTCATTCAGCAGCGCATGATACGCATAGAGAATAAAGAACCCCGCCACATCAATCCAGGTGCGGACATTAAAAATATCAGTTTCCAGGCTGCTGCTAAAAGGCGTATTTTCGTAAACAAAGCTCAGATTGCTCAAAAAGAAGGCGAAGGATCCGATCATGGCGGCTGAAGCCAGCTCCTTAGCGGACACCTGCAGCATATCACCATCAATCAATACACGCCTTTCCAGAAAAAATGCCGTTGTAAATCCTGCTCCATAGATGACAGCGAGGTACAAAAAACGAACCCCGAAAACATCCCATGGTTTTCCATCCACCATATAAAAATAGAGCTGCCATTCCAGCGACGCCACCAGCTCAGCCAGCAAAAATGCCCGTACACCATTATACATGGCGTTCTTCCAGGACATTTCACAACAGATCATCATAAGTCCTACCATGGCTGCCACCGCAGCCAGCATTCCGGGAATCCAAAGAATTTCCGGCAGCATTCCGTCAATCAGCTGAATCCCCATCTGCACCGCCAGCCCGACCGCCAGGACTGCGGCTGTAGCTCCTTTTGAATAACGCCTTTTTAAAACTCCGATATAAACAACACATGCCAGCCATTCCGCCAATGCCGTATATGTTCTGGGGATATTTGGTATCACCTGTTCGAATATCATAACATCACCTCATTCATATAGGCTGCCAGCGTCTCCTGAAAAATCTTCTTACGCGGACGGCTGATCGTCAGAAAATCACCGCCTACAACCGCGCATCCGTCCCGGATGCTCTCCACATGCTCCAGATTCACCAGATATCCTTTATTGCATCTGCAAAAATGAAGTTCTGCCAGTTTTTCTTCCATCTCTGTCATAGTGCCGCTGGTAATCTCTTCACCGTCTTTTTCATGAACGATCAGAACATGTCCCTGACTTTCAATATAATAAATGTCTTCCGTTGCAATTCGCCTTGATCCGCCTTTCACCCGGATGATAAGATATCTTTTTTCATTCTTTTTCAGCCTCTCCACTGCCCTGTCCAGTCTCTGGGAAAAGGCAAAATAGGATATCGGTTTTAATACATAATCCAGAGCACCAACAGAATACCCCCGAATCGCATACTGTGCCATATTGGTGATAAAAATAATAATCACCTTTTCATCTAACTTCCGTATCTCTTCTGATGCAGACATGCCATCCATAAACCGCATTTCAATATCCATAAGAATAATGTCGTAAACCGGCCGGTAATTTGTTACAATATCCTCGCCATCTTCAAAAACGGTTATCTGAATACTCTCACTGCTTTCCAACTCATATCGGCGAATGTACTCCTGCAGTTGTCCGGCACTTACTTTATCGTCTTCTACAATCGCGATCCGTATCATAACATCCTCTCCCTTCTCCCGGTATCTCTCACAATAATTTTTTTAATTCATTTAATACCGCATCACCCGATACATCTGCCAGCACATGCGCTGCAGCTTCTTTTACTTCCGCTCTTGCTCCGGCGACAGCATAGCTTTCTTTGGCACAGTTTAAAAGACCAATATCATTTAAATTATCACCAAAAGCCATTGTTTCCTCTTTTTTGATGCCCATCATCTTCTGGATCTCCGACAGCGCATTTCCTTTATCTGCGCTCACTTCCATAAAATCAATCCAATGTTCACCCGAAACCATCACATGAGATTTTCCTTCAAATCTGGGCACAATCTTCTTTGCCACCTGAGCCGCATCCACTCCTTTACAGAAAATCGCAACCTTCATAATATCCTTGTCCAGTTTCAGTATATCCTCCACCTCATCCAACTGTACATGATAACCTTCCCGAATCCATTTGACCATATCTTTATCATCGCCATTATCTGTATATGCGCCCTCCGGAGTAGATACCATACAGAAAATATCCTCCATATGCCGGATGTAGTCTACAATCTCTTCCAATATACATCTCTTAAAACTCCGACACTTCATCAGCTGCCCCCGGCATATCACATAAGCTCCGTTATCTGCGATAAACAAAATATCTTTTTCTATTTTTCCAAACACACCTCTCATGCTCTCAAACTGCCTTCCGCTGGCAGCCACGAACATGATCCCTTTTTCTTTTAACTTTAATATGACTTCAAAAAGTTCCGGATTTATATCAGGTGTCCCTTCCGGTAAAAGTGTTCCGTCCATATCCGAAGCAATCAATTTGATCATTCTCTTCTTCCTTTCGTTAAACTTTTCATAACACTTAACAAATAGTATATCATTTAAGATTGAGTCTGGATAGGGTTTCATTGATTTTTTTCTCATTTTCCGTTATAGTAAAAAGGAAATTAATGTCAGGAGGAATTTTTATGTTTACAAAATCTGACCTTTCCAGAAATGCATATATGCTTACTGAAAATCTGTCCAGACAGGGTTATGATCTGTGGCGGCATTCTTTTTCCGGAAGAAGTTCCATCACAGGCGAAGAAAAAACCTTTTTTATAGAATTCTTTCTCTGCAATCCTGCACTGGCAGGGAATCGTCCCATTCTTGGACAGGCCCCGGAAAACAAGACCGCCGGCAGGCTTCCTTCCTATCTTATGATCAAAGCCGGCCACTGGGGACAAAACGCCCGTCAGATACACCGCTTTGTGGCCTGGAAAAAAATATCACTTCATGAAAGTGCGCCCTTTTCCATCAAAGCAAGCGACTGTCTTTTATCTGAAACATATCTGAAAGGCGCTGTAAGCATCTCTCCGGAAGAAGCAGAACGCCATCCCGAATACATGTGCCAGTCCGGTACCATGTCCTGGCATCTGAAAATAAATAAAAAAATACCCTTTCATACCGGCTATAGCGCAGGACAGCTTTTCCGTTCTGTCTCTGCATTCAACTCATACTGGCATGCGGAAGGGATGAAAACAGAATACGAAGGAATTATTACATTAGACGGAGAAAATTACCAGGTTATTCCTGAAACCTCCTATGGCTATGCGGACAAGAAATGGGGCAGTGACTTCAGTTCCTCATATATCTGGGTCTCCTCCTGTAACCTTCTCAGCTCCAAAACCGGAAACAGTCTGAAAAACAGTGCTTTTACTGTCACAGGTTACCGCTCCAAATTATTCTTTTTGCCTTTAAAGCGCAAATTTACAGGCGGTCTGCTCTATGAAGGCAAACAGTTTGAATTTAACTATCTGAAATTCTGGATGCTGCCGGTCACCAGCTTTTACTGCAGAGAAACGGATGAGGAACTGATATGGGATATCCGTCAGGAAAATCTCATGTCCCTAATGAAGATGGAAATTCACTGTCCCAAAAAAGATATGCTTCTGATGAACTACGAATCACCGGACGGCAATATACACCCGGACCACTTATGGTCTGGCGGTACCGGTACCGGATTTATCCGTTTGTACAAAAAGGCAGGCACAAGGAAGGTGCTGATTGATGAAATTTTCGCCCGCCATGTGAAATGTACATATGGCAAATCGTATACTAAAACTCCATAAGAGTCCGCCTGTGGCGGACGCAAAAACGAAATCCCGCTTATTCCCCTGAACAGATATCATATCCTACCAGAATCCCGCCCTGCTCTGCGTAATAACTGCATAATCCACTTGTCGGCATGATCTCTGTCTGACAGGCCGGAAATCTCTTCCTCAGAAGATCACAAAGATACTGCGCCATCTCTTCCTGAAAACAATGGCTGATTACCACCTTCGTCCCCTGATACCCATCTTCTGCCATCTGTTGTACCAGCTTGTCATATGCCCCCTGTTTTCCTCTGCACTTTTTAAGAATTTCGAGCGTCCCCTCTTCACTTGCGCGTCCCAGAATTCGAATACCAAGCACGCCTGCCATAATTCCCCTGATCTTACTGACCCGTCCATTTTTTACCAGGTTGTCCAGAGACTCCAGAACAAACAGTAATCTGGTTTTCCTGTGGTACATGGTAATCTCTTCTGTAATTTCCTCAAAGGTCATTCCCTTTCTGACGCATTCCCTTATTTTGTACACCAGAAGCGTCATTTCCGGTCCTGTTGATTTACTGTCCAGCAGAAAGATTTTCTTATTTGGATATTTGTCCATGACCATTTGCCTTGCGGCTGCGGCACTGTTATAACTTCCTGACAATGTGCCTGTAATAGTAATGGCAAATATCTCTTCTGCTTCCATATAAAACCGGCACCAGTCCTCAGGGCCTGGCGCCGCACTGCCTGACCGGGTGCATTTGGCCATCTCTCTCATAAAAATCTTTGTATCCAGACCGTTATCATCCACCCACTCAGATTCATCCAGCCGCAGGCTGAGAGGTGCCTGCCGATAAATCAGATTTTCATCATCGCCTTCCAGCAGTCTCAGATCACAGCCAGAATCCACTACAATGCCATATTTCATAGTTTACCTCCACAATTCATACACTTGAAATTAATACGTAGTACTCCGTTAAGTAGTTTTTAAAACTACATCCCATTGTAACTCGAACCTTTTTGTGATACAATTTACAAAACTGTATGAAATGTAAACTTTAAGAGGCTGCAGGCGGAAATCTATTCTATTTTCTGGAGGGAAAATATGTTTGAAAGAATAAAAAATAAAACACATCGAAACCAGTTCACCCGGATGTGCATTGGAGAAGCGCTTATTGCTCTGATGCAGTCATCAGATTTTTCCGTCATTCGGGTATCCGACATTGTCCGCAGAGCAGGTGTATCCAGGATGACCTTTTACCACTATTATTCCTCTAAAACAGATGTTCTCACGGATTACCTGGACGAAATTATCTCACTGTACTTAAAAGAAAGCCGTCAGCAGCCCGATATCGGAGGTTTCCGGGATTACCGGCACATTTTGTTTTCACTGAAATTTTTTGACCGCTACCGCTGCTTTTTTCTTACATTAACCCACGCAGGCCTTCATTCCCTTATTATCAATGCCATCAATGATTTTATGCTGCGGCACTTTTCTTCTGACTTTGACGATTCTATTTATAAGTTATATGTCTATGCCGGTGCACTGCTGAATGTCTTTTTAAAGTGGGAAGAAGACGGCCGGAGCAAACCGGCAGAAGAAACTGCCCGTATCATACACGATACTTTTGGCAGCCTTCAGCGGCCTTCACAGACAGAATTTCCGGAATAAAAGTGTGCTTCGCACTCCCGCAATCCCGGCATCAATACCTTTAACGTTCACCATACGGAATAAACTCCGCATGTGTACCGACATACTTATATGCCGGACGGATAATCTTTCCTGCATTCATCAACTCTTCCAGACGGTGCGCACTCCATCCCGGCATACGTGCGATTGCAAAAATCGGAGTGAATAATTCCTGAGGAATCTCAAGCATGGAGTATACCAGCCCGCTGTAAAAATCTACGTTAGCACACACATTCTTAAAAATCTTACGATGTTCACAGATTATATTTCCTGCAAGACGTTCCACCGTCTCATAAAGAGCAAACTCTTCCATCATACCTTTTTCCTGTGCCAGAGCTTTCGCAAATTTCTTCAGAATAACTTCTCTCGGGTCAGACAGCGTATAAACCGCATGTCCCATACCATAAACCAGACCGGTATGATCAAACGCTTCTTTATTCAAAATCTTTGCAAGATAAGCTGCAACCTCTTCTTCATTTGTCCAGTCTTTAATATGATCTTTAATATCTTTGAACATATTCTGAACCTTAAGGTTCGCACCGCCGTGACGCGGTCCTTTCAGAGAACCGATAGACGCAGCAGCCGCAGAATACGTATCGGTTCCGGAAGAACTTACTACGTGGGTAGTAAACGTAGAATTGTTACCGCCGCCATGCTCTGCATGCAGTACAAGAGCGATATCCAGAACCTTTGCTTCCAGCTCCGTATACTTTCCGTCCGGGCGAAGCATTAACAAAATATTTTCCGCCATGGAAAGACCTTTTTGCGGATTGCGGATAAGCAGCGTGTCATCTTTTCTGAAATGACGGTAAGAATGATAAGAATACACTGCTAAAAGCGGCAGTTTCGCAATCAGATCCAGAGACTGGCGCAGTACATTTTCTACCGAAATATCTTCTGCCTTCGGATCATATGTATACAGGGAAAGTACGCATCTTTGCAAAGCATTCATAATATTTTCACTGGACGCTTTCATAACCACATCCCGGACAAAGGAATTTTTCAATTCCTGCATATCATAAAAGATATCCAAAAATTCTTTCATATCTGCCGAACTCGGCAGTCTGCCGAAAAGCAGCAGATAAATTGTCTCCTCAAATCCATACTTACGGCCTTTCAGACCATTTATCAGGTCATTTACATTTATCCCCTGATAAAAAAGTTTTCCCTCTGCAGGAATACGCCGGCCATTCACCAGTTCATGGCCGCTGACATCCGAAATTTCTGTCAGGCCGGTCAGGACACCTTTACCCGAAGAGTCACGCAGACCGCGTTTTACATCATATTCTACATAAAGATTCGGGTTGATCCGGTGTTTTGTCAGCAGCTTCTCGTTCAGCGCTTCTATGCCAGAAACACTGTTTTCTTCCAGATTTTCTTCATAATTTTCCAGCTTGTTTTCCATAATCTCTCCTCAAACCACCTTCCTGCGGTCACATTAAAACCTTCTTTTCACGCATTATAACAGGAAATGACTTATTCTACAATCATAAATTCATTTGTTTATTTAAAAAGAAAAGGCAGGGCTGTTTTTCTAACTAAATATTTTTAGTCGAAACACTCCCTGCCTTCTTTTACCTATTTTACGTAAAGCTTTTTCGCGTATCTGTCCCAAAACTCATTTACCATACGAGCTTCATTTCCATATTCTAACATCAAATGACGCATATGACATTTTGCATATTCCTCAGAAAGAGCATTATCCGGTAATCCTGTTCTCACCAGCTTTCCATCTTTTACAGCTAAACCAGCATAAAATCGAATTCGGTGCTCTCTTCCTGTCGGTGTTTTTCTCATATAATTAACAATTACCACATCAATCGGCTTTTCTGAAATGCTATCTTCAAGGACAGGATAACACTGCCAATAGTTTCCCGCTATCCACAGGCAATCCGGATCTTTCTCTTCCACTTTCTGCAAATCAATGCCTAAAAGCCTGATATCAATCCCATTGCTGAAAACAGGATCATCACTCACCATTCTCATATTCTTTTTTCTTCTCTTTCTCTCTTGTTCTGCTGCCTTACAAAACAGTTGTCAGACCAGTATGTCTCTGACAGCTCTCTCCAATCCCGGCACAGGATCTTCGGCAGTCATATATTCCAGCCCGATATAGCCCTTATACCCACATTTGGCAATAGATTTCAGCACATTGGGATAATGGATCTCCCCCTCTGCAAGTTCTCCTCTTCCCGGATTGCCCGCTGCATGAAAATGTCCGATTTTTTCAATATTCGGAATAATATTTCGAATCAGGTTTCCTTCTGTAATCTGCTGATGATAAATATCAAATAATATTTTCACATTCGGACAGTCAATTTGAGAAACCAGATTAAATGCATCCTCAGATGTTGATAAATGATATCCCGGATGATTTACCAGAAGATTCAGTGGTTCAATTACAAGATTTACATTTTCTGAAACTGCCAATTCACCTGCACGCTTCATGGTTTCAATCAAAGATTCTCGATGCTTCGCCTTTGTTATTCCTTTTGAGAAACTGTCAAATTCCCAGCCGGCCTGAGCAATAAGTGTATTGCAATTCAACCGTCTGGCAGCCGCAATGCTTTCCCTGACTCCTTTTAAATACTCTTCCCGGAGAAACTCTTCTCCCGGATTGATAAACTTTGTACAAAACGCCGCTATTTTCAATCCTGTTTTATCCATACATTTTCTGATCTGTACGATATCTTTATCCCACCAGGACCAGAACTCTACCGCTTCAAATCCCAGATCAGCAACCTTTTTCATCGCTTCCGCAAAAGAGATTTTCTCATGCATAAAAACAGCATCGATACAAATGGAATACTTCAGTTTTTTTTCTTTCATAGTACCTCCCTGAATGGCAGCTCCAAATATGACGGCATATTTTTTCCTGCATGAATTCTATGTATTCCTCCGTTGTTTGCTCTGCCCAGCTTTCTTCCGCCTGCAAGCACATCGCTCTGCTCATTTCCGATTCGAAGAAGCAGTGTCTCACCGGCCCGAAACCTCAATCCCATGGGACGAATCGAAATATTTACTTTCACGGGCACGTTTTCTTCCAAATATTCTGCTTTTTCAAAACTGTGCACCGGCAAATGATCTTTTGTCTTTTCCTGATCCAATGCTCTCATAGATACCCTCAAGCGGCCTTCATACGCCGGGAAAGGCTGGAAATACCGATTATGTGGTTTGCAGTCCCAAGCCAGGAACCGCCCAGGCTCTCCCTCTTTTCCGATCTCAACAAAAATATCCATATCGTTTGTCCCCTCCGCCTCTACAAACAGGCAGATATCCGGATAACCGATAATATCTGTATCCCTTTGAAATGTATATCGAAATAATATTTCTGCTGAAGCATCACCCCCACTATATGATGCAGAAGTTTCTCTTCCAATAATCTCTGTTAATTTCATACTTTCACAATTCAGATACAATTTTTGATACTGAGTACCCACAGGTGGGAAAACCTCATCTATCAGATCAACTGCATCCTCTCCACCAGGATTAAGAACCGCATATCTTACAGCCGGTGTCTTCTCCCATCCATTTTCAATCCCCTTCAGATAATAATCAAAAAACGTCATCAGGTCTTTTTGATTTTGGGGCCGGTAAAAATCCACCCATTCTGTGGAATTATGAATCCTGAGCCATTTTTCTTTAGAAGATAACTCCCGATATGCCCGGAACGTTCCCTGAGTATGGATCGGATTTGTATAGCTTGCCACAATATAAGCAGGTATTTCAATCTCTTTTAACACCGCACGCTTATTTTCCCAATAACTATTCATCATCTGATATTCATCAGCCATGGAAGCCATATCATCTACATAATGATTACCGTGCATTACAGAAATGGCCTGCCTGGGAAATGCATTATCCACAATCCCCCCTCTAAGTATCACTTCCCGATACGCATCTGTCTGCCCTTCCCATGGTGCGATCGCTTTTAAATGGGGAGGTTTCTGATCCGCTGCAAACCACTGGGCTATCGTCAGATATGAATTTCCCGCCATTCCTACTGAGCCATTGCACCATTCCTGTTTCGCCAGCCACTCGATATAGTCATAAATATCCCGACCTTCATTCGTTCCCCAATGATAAATATTTCCGCCTGACATATAAGCTCCCCTTGCATCCGGATGAGCTACTGCATATCCACCGGCACACCAAAAAGCCGGATCAACGCCTTCTTCTTTTTGCAGGTGTGACAAATCTCCCTCATCATAAGCCCATGGCAGATCTATATTAGATTTCCCGTAGGGACTCCAGGAAATCACCACCGGCACTTTTTCCTGCACTGCAGGGCGATAAATATCCGTGTAAATAGTTGTTCCATCCCGCAGTACTACTGCGTTATCACGTTCCCAAATCACGTCACAGTTAAGAGGAATATTTCCTTTCGGGTGGCAATATCCCGCTTTCAATGTGGTAACTGACGGGTTAAATCCATTATAGTTACCTTCAGGATCTGTAATTGAACGTGGTTTGGCCCAAATCTGTGTCCACTCTTTCATAAATTTCCCCTCAACTAATCAAACTGTCAAGCAATTTCACATATCGCTGCAACTGTTCAATGCACGCCTCGTCCCACCCCTCATACTCGCTTGCAATATAACCATGAAAACCTAATTTCTGCACTTCAGGAATAATCTCCTCATACGGAATACTCGGATTATGATTATTTTCGTCGAGGTAATGGAACTTTCCATGAATATAGGGTGACAATGGAATCAATTGCTTCAAATCTTCCAAAAACGTCTGAGGCTGATAGTGATCCACAATGTCCTCTATTACCGTTTTTTCATACTCTGTAAACTCATCTGCAGCCAAAATTTCTTCTACAGTTTTTCTGGCAGTATTCAATTCTACTACTTTATCCAGTTTTTCTTTTCGAAAGCCGCCGTGGATGTAATTATCAATCATCTGTGGATGCGGTTCATACTGAAAAATTGAGAAGTCCGGAACTACGCCCAGATATCCTTCACTTTCCGGCTCTGCCATTATTTTCAACAGTTCTTTCCACACCGGAACACGAGGATGGTGCGGTGCATGCATTTCTACACAAAGTTTTACACCTAATTTTTTGCAAACCGGAAGCATAGCCCTAAAGTTTTTGGGACCAATCGCATGCTGTGTACGTACCAGATCTGCCCCAAGTTTTTTTGCAATAATCATATCACGCGTTGTATGCTCAATAATCTCTTCATCTGTCAAATCCCGGTCTTTATGAATTCCCATATCCACATAAGCACTCCAGGAAACAAGATGCAGATTATATTTATCTAACAGACCTTTAAATTCTGCAATCCATTCATCCGAAACATTTGGATATTCCGGTGTCATTTGGGCTGCAACAATTTCAATCCCTTCATATCCCATCTCATGTGTTTTTCTAAGAATCTCTTCCAAATCCATAAGCCTGAGATCATAAAAATAACTAAAGCTATATATTGTACAACCAATTTTTATATCTTTCGCCATATCTTTTTGTCCTCCTCTTATTCCACAACCAATTCTTTTGTGCAATCGGAAATTTCAACACCGTATTCTCCTTCATATCCGGTATATGGAATGCGATGCTGCATATGTACATGAACCGAATGAACACTGCCCTTTTCTAATCCTTCCAAGTCTACTACACGAATGACTGCATCATCACGAATCCACCAGTATTCCTGGAACAAATTTTCAAGTTCTGACAGCAGAAACTGCTTTCCATTTAACCGAAACTGTACTGTTTCATTCGGGATTCGCTTTCCATCCAATTCAAAATACAGCTCTTCAATGCAGCTTAAATATGTTCCCCGGTAAGTCGGATAATGAATTTTAAATTCATATCCGTATACAACATCCCCTGCCTTTACATTACAAATTGGCGCATCACATAACATATACTTATCCCACTGGGCAAACTGTGTCATAAACATGTCTTTTCCTCCTTTTTAAACGCACAGAACTTCTTATTATCCTATGACTTTTATTTTTTATAAAGCAGCTGAAAAATCCATTAAATAATTTTCGATATATCTTTTTGACTGCAGAAGAGATGTATAGACATCCTTTTTTGTCTTCTCAAAAGCCTTGTCCTCTATTTCGAGGCAGACATATCCGTCATATCCGATATCTGTCAGTGCACTGATATATTTTCCCCAGTTTACATCTCCCAGCCCGGGAAGCTTTGGAGACATATACTCCAGCGGATATGCCATAGTTCCCACGCGCTGCAGTTTTTCCGGATAAAGTTTAATATCTTTTATATGAACGTGAAAAATTTTGTCTTTAAAATCATATATCGGCTGGATATAATCCATCATTTGCCATACAAAATGAGAAGGATCATAGTTAATTCCCAAATTTTCATCCGGAAGAATATCAAATATTTTTTTCCAGTTTTCAGGGCTTGTAAAAAGATTCTGTCCACCCGGCCATTGTTCCGGGCCAAACAGCATCGGACAATTCTCTATTGCGATTCTTACGCCGCATTCTTTTGCAGTTTTCAGAATCTGTGGCCATACCTGCTGAACTACTTTCAGGTTTTCCTCAACCGATGCATTTTCCACTCTTCCGATAAAAGTTGTAACCATCCCAACTTTCAGCTTCGCAGAGGCACGGATTACTTTCAGCAAATGTCCGACAACCGCTTCGCGCTTTTCAGGATCAGGATCCAGAGTATTGGGGTAAAATGCCAGAGAAGAAATTTCTACGTTTCTTTCCCGACAGTAATTCTGTATGTATGCTGCTTTTTCATCATTCAGATCATCAACATCTATATGTGTTACCCCCGCATATCTTCTCTCTGCCTTCCCTTTGGGCCAGCATGCCATTTCAACACATGAAAACCCGTGTTTTGCCGCAAAATCAATCGTTTCTTCAAAACTCTCATCCTGCAGGATAGAAGTAATAAATCCTAATTTCATACATATTCCTTTCCGGTCAGGCCTTACTCCTGAACCTCTACCCATTTTTCGCTCTGGGCGCTTTCAAATACCGCATCGCAAAGCAGCATTTCTCTTAATCCATCTTCCATTTTTGCATATTCATACTCTCCTTCAGGCATCAGCAAACTATCATAAAACTGCCGAAATACATTTTTAAATGCATCACCGAATCCTTCCACATGTCCGGACGGATACGAGCCTAAACGCGAAGCGCGGTCATGCAGTAAAAAAGCATCTTTAGTCAGGCTTTCATTGGCTCTGTCACGATACCCGACCCAAAGATTATTCGAATCCTCCGAATCCCATTTCAGCGCCTTTTTACTTCCAGCTACACTTAAAGTAATTGTATTCTTTCTCCCGGCGAAAACCATGGAAATCATCATGCTTCCAATAGCGCCATTCTCAAATTCAAACATAACCACCGCTTCATCCTCGGTGTCTATCGCCATATTTTCATACTGCTGTTCCTCTGTGCTATGCTCAAATGTATTTATCTGCCCCACTGGTTTTTTGCGGACTGGATAAACAGTTCTGAACTTTGCATTCACCCGTTTCACTTTCATGCATGTAACAAACTCAGCCAAATCCATCCAGTGTGAACCAATATCCGCAATTGCTCTGGTTTTTCCAACCTGGTTCTTCTCAAGACGCCAACTGTAATCCGTGTCATAGAGAAGCCAGTCCTGTATATATTCACCATGAACTGAAAATATATCACCAATCTCATTTTCCCGGATTAGTTGATGCATTTCATTTGTGATGGGATATAACCGATTATGAAAATTCACAGCTCCAGTCACATTCTTTTCCTTTGACAGCACAATCAATTCTCTGGCCTGCTCTACTGTTGTAGTAAATGGCTTTTCACAAATAAAATTCACTCCATGTTCGATTGCATACTTTGCAATTTCATAATGTGTAAAATTAGGTGTACAAATATGAATTGCATCCAATTCACATTCATCTATCATCTTTTTAAAATCAGTATATGCTTTGTCAATATGAAGCTGCTCTGCTTTTTTCTTCGCGCCGTTTGCATCACATAAGGCAACGATCTTTACATTTCCCAACCTGCGGATCGTCTCAATATGCACGGCACCAATAAATCCAACGCCAATAACAGCTGCTCTTAATTCTTTCATTTAACGTATTGTCCTCTCTTTCATTCCATGTCAGGCAGTTGTCTCCTCCGGAAATATACTAAAATGCCAATCCAAATCAATATACATGTGTCCGCTCATATTCCTGCTGCATTGTATTGCCGGGCTCTACCATAACTTCAATCTTATTTCCCTCCGGGCAGACCATCCAGATGATTTCACAGCCATCCAATCCCACATTTCCTTTTGCAGTATCATCAGACGGAACCTTTACTTCTTTCATAAACGGCTGCGGACAGCAATGTACCCCATTTGCACCCCATGCTTTCACCGTATCCGTCACCTTATAAATCCGAAGAGCAAAATGTCCCAGAAGATCATCATCATATACTTTAACCTGCTCCCCGGCCTGAATCAGTTCCACATACTGCCCAAACTCACCAACCGTGAATAATGCTCTGTCAGAAGTCTTATCTTTCAGTTCAAAACACATTGCTTTCAGATGGTTCGTCATGATATCCAAATCATTCACATAAAGAGAAATGCCGGCCAGAGAAGTAAACAGGCGTTCTTTTACCGATGCATGGCCGCTTCTCTCTACAATACGAATTTTTACACCAGACGGATCAACAATGTACCCATCTGTTATTTCAATGCCCCTGTCTTTTAATCCTTCCACAGTTTTTTCCAGATTTTCACACCCAAGTGCAAATGATTCCAAAACTGTATCCTCATGACACCCCAATGGTTCCGTCTTGAATTCCGGCGGGTTGATAACCGCATTAAACATCTCTATATACTCATCCGGAGCAACTCTAAGATATGTCAGCCAGTGATTATCATCATCCTCATTATGCTCTCCCATCTGCAGCATATCTTTAAATTGCCCAACCTTAAGTTCAAACATCTGTTCAAATCCAAGCACGTCACGATAAAATGTCAGAGCTTTATCCCATTCACGCGCCTGCAATGAAACATGAAACAAATTTCTTATCACTCCCATTATTTAACCTCCACGTTTTAATTCTCTGCCTGTACTTTCTTTACCCGAATTCGTTCCAGCAATTTTGATCCCTGACGATCCAAAATAATCGCAATGATGATAACCGCTCCCTTTGCAATCTTCTGCCAGTTAGAATCCACGCCCAGCAAATTAAGTGAGTTGGAAATTACCTGAATCAGCAGGCACCCTACCAGTGTTCCAAATACATTCACTTTTCCGCCTTCCATCGGCGTTCCGCCAATAACAACAGATGCAACACAGTCCATCTCCATACCCGCTCCTGCTCCAGTCTGTGCTGATGCAGTACGCCCGGTCAACAGAAGTGCCGCTATTCCAACACATATGCCTGTCAATATATATACTGTATAGGTAATTTTCTCTGTAGAAATGCCGCAAACCCTGGCAGCCTTTCGATTGCCCCCGCATGCCAGTGCATATCTGCCAAATTTTGTTTTCTGCACCATAACCATAACAACAAAAACCATTATCAGCATTAAAACTATCGCAAACGGAACGGATCCAATTTTGCCATTTCCAAAAAACTTATACCATTCCGGCAAATTAGCTATACTTTTTGAATGGCACATCAGCAAATTTATTCCCTGGTAGACCATACCCATTGCAAGCGTCACGATAAATGGTGCCAATTCAAAAGTCAAAGTAAGAAATGCATTGAAAAATCCGCAAAATCCTCCAATCAGGACAGCACTTATGATTACAACCGGCGCCGGCACATTATTTACTGCCATCAAAGCAGTGGCGATACCAATCATTCCCAGCATGTAACCAACCGACAGGTCAATGGCCCCGGATCCTAATACCAATGTAAATCCCAGCGACAATACACAGCTGGCACAAATTTGACGAAAAATATTAGAAATATTTCTCGCAGTAAAAAAGTCACTGGTGAGGCAGCTCACAATCGCAACAAAGATAATAAGAATAATCACTGCTTTGTTATCCATGAAAAACTGCATCAATTTTTCTGAGTCAAATGTTTTCTTTTTATTCATTGTCCTTCCCTCATTAACCAAGCGCATGTTTTCCCAGCAAGTCCTGGGTCGCTTCGCCCGCTTTACATTCAAATACAATAGAGCCGTCGCGCACAACAAATATCCTGCTGCTCATGCCTAATATTTCAGGCATCTCCGATGAAACCAGAATGATTGCCATTCCCTGCTCTGCCAATTTTCCAATCAGCCGGTAAATCTCTGCTTTTGCTCCCACATCAATACCCCTTGTTGGTTCATCCAGTATCAAAAGCTTTGGCTCAGTCATCAGCCACCTTCCTATGATCGCTTTCTGTTGGTTTCCCCCGGACAAAGATGTGATCAGCATATTCATATTTGCCGCTTTAACAGACAGCTTCTGTATCATTTCTTCTACTGCCTGCTGTTCTTTCTTATCATTGACGATTCCCAGTTTATTGCAAAAATTTGAAATCGTTGAAATTGACATATTTCCTTTTACACTGCCCGTCTGGATAATACCCATATCCCGCCTGTCCTCAGTTACCATAGCCATGCCATACTGAACAGCATCCCGTGGCGAATGAATTTCTGCCTTATTTCCATTCATATAGACTTCTCCGCCAAATTTTTTGTCTATTCCAAAAATCCCCCTCATAATTTCGCTTCGCCCAGCGCCTACCAAACCTGAGAAACCAATAATCTCTCCTTCATGTACAGTAAAGCTGATGTCTCGATAAGACGTACCACTTAAATTTTTCACCTCAAGTACCGGCCTTCCTTCTCTTGTATCAATACGGGGATATTGTTCGGTTAAAGTCCTTCCTATAATCATGCTGATAAGCTCATCTTTTGTTGTTTCCGCGCATCTACGTGTTCCAATATAACATCCATCCCTATATACAGACACCCTGTCCGAAATTGTCAGCAATTCCTCTATTTTATGTGTGATAAAAATAATTGCCGTGCCTTTGTCCCGCAAATCCTGCATAACACGAAACAATATCGATATCTCCTTGTCTGATAAAGAAGATGTTGGCTCATCCATAATAATAATTTCCGCATTTGAAGAAATTGCCCGGGCAAGTTCCACTAATTGGGCCTGAGCCACCGTAAGTTCACTCACAAGTGCTGTAGACTTAATTTGGATCCCCATTTTCATCAGCAGTTCATCTGTGGCTTCATTTCTCGCTGCATAATTAATAAAAGGTCCTCTCATAAACCGGTCTTCTCTATGAAGCCATATATTCTCCGCCACTGTTAACGTAGGAACAAGGCTGATTTCCTGATGAATCATAGAGATTCCAGCCGTGATCGCGTCTGCGGGGGATCTGAACTCTACAGGCATTCCTTTTAAAAAAATCTTTCCTCCGTCTCTCTTAAGATCGCCCATAATGATATTCATCATCGTACTTTTCCCGGCCCCATTTTCGCCAATAACCGCATGAACCTCTCCCGCCTGTACAGAAAGCTTCACCTTGTTCAGCGCCATTACCCCAAGGAAGCTCTTTGACAGTTCCGTTATTTCAAGTACATTTCTTTCCTGCATTTTTTTCCTCACATATGACAGTCTTCCATATTGTTTCTTTTTATTTGAAACCGGAGCTAATCTCTTAGCCCCGGTTCACTTCTGCTATCACTTTATCAAAAGTTTTCTATTATTCTCTTGCTAAAGTATACAGGTTTTCTGTAGTAAGCATAACTTCATTGCCAGTTCCTTCCATCTTGCCTTCAGCGCACTCTATCATCGCATCAGCACAGGCAGAAGCTACACCGCCAAAATCAATTCCTACGGAAGCTGCCTGAGCTCCAGATTCCACATTTCCTTTTCCCACATCACTGGCATCCATTCCCAGAATAATTACATCTTCTCTTCCAGCTGCATCGCAGGCATTGATTACACCCTGAGCCTCATCATCGTTCACACATACAATTATATTAATTTCCGGATGAGCGATCAGCCAGTCTTCCGCCAGGCTTTGAGCATCATCTGTATTCCAGTTTCCTTCACCTTCAATTACAAGTTCTACATTGTCATATTTATCAATAAAATTCTCTTTAAAGCCATCTGTTCTGGCCTGACCGGCAACATTTCCCGCATCACCGGTAATGCAGGCCACTTTATATTCTACTGCCTCATCATAGATACTATCCATGTATTCAGCCTGCATCTGTCCGCATGCATATTGGCTAAATCCCTCATACAGATATGTATACGGTGCTTCTCCCCCAATTGCCACACCAATTCCTACTGGTATTTCTGCTTCCACGCAGGCTTCAATTGCCGGAATAACGCCTGTATCGCCTACCGAATTCATAATATAAATCATATCCGGATTCTTTGCGATCTGTGCATCGACATCATTTAACAATGTTGCAATGTCACCATCTGCATTTGTCAGAGTATATTCAATTTCGTAATCCGGGTAGTTTTCATCAAAGCACTTCTTGATTGCATTTGTCAGATTTGTCTGTCCATCATCTAAAATCGCCCACGCCATGCCGATTTTCAGTGTTTTCTTTTCCGCTGCATCTTCAGCAAATGCTGTTGTCCCTATAGCCATTGCTGCTGCTAATGTAAATAATGTAACTGCCTGTCTCTTCTTCATTTTTACCCTCCGTTCATTCTTATCTTTTTTTGATGTAACTTTCATGAAAACTATTTGTAAGTTACATCTTGTTTACATTAGTCATTTTAGCTCTTTTCTTGCTATTTTGTCAACTTTTTTATTCAATTATTGGAATTTTTAGACCTTTTACCCAAATATAACATCCTATTTTTGTGAAAAATGCATTTATTTTCATTTTACTTTCATGAAAACTTTCATTTTATCTTGCATTAATTTTCATTTTATGTTAAATTAAGTATGACAATTAATATAAAGCTCTTCACTATATCATATCTTGTTCTTTTTTTTGGTTTATAGTATGATATAAATATTAGTTGAGGAAAAAACGTCTTAAGGAGGCCTCATGAAGAACAGTAATATTTCCATTTTCACTATTGCAGAAAAAGCCGGGATTTCAACTGCCACGGTTTCCCGGGTATTAAACCATCCAGAACTGGTTAACAGCAAAACTATCGAACTGGTTCGTTCCACTATGAAAGAGCTGGATTATGTGCCTAAACGTTCTTCTGCGCAAAAAAACAAAGGTATCCCCAAATTGATCTTAGTTAATGTGCCTCAAATCAGCAACCCCTTCTATAGTGAAATCATCCGAGGTATTGAATCTTCTGCTTCGAATCACAAATATAGAACACTGATCAGTCAGGAGCCCTTAAGCACCGATGAAGAAATCCGTTCCTTTATGAGTTTTGCAAAATCTCTTCATACTAACGGCATCATTCTTTGTTCCCCTTTATCCAAACCAGAACAGTATCATCAAATCGGGGAATCAATACCGTTAGTTCAATGCTGCGAATATGCTTCAGAAGAATATTCTTATGTTAGTATCAATGATTACAAAGCTGCATTTAGCGCAATGGAACACATCTACTCACAAGGGCGGCGAAAAATTGCATTTATCAATGGTCCCCTTACATACAAGTATTCAACCGAACGTCAAAAAGGGTATGATACATTTATCCATCAGTCCGGACTTAATGTATATCCCGGATGGTGTATCAGTCTCGCCGAAATTAATTATGATATGGCATATGCATCCGCCTGTCAAATGCTTACCTCCAGTAATCCGCCCGATGCGATTTTTGCCTCTTCTGATTTAGTGGCAGCGGCCGTCATAAAAGCAGCCCAGCAGTATCATTTGAACATTCCAGACGATCTTGTTGTGGTTGGATTTGACAACATAGACATTTCTACAATCAGCAGTCCGTCTATCACCACTGTCAGCCAGCCGCGTTTTCAGATCGGATATACTGCCGGAGAAATACTAAACGAACACATTGCCTCTCCAGTCGCATACACCCAGCACATTTTGCATAACACGGAATTGATCATACGGCAGTCCTCTGTACCGCAAAAAAACGCGCAATTCAATGATAATACTATTTTCTCCGTTCCACTTTTCATAGAGAAAAAAGAAGAAAGCGATACTGTACTATAAAAATCGGGATTCGAAAATTTCGAATCCCGATTTTCTATGTTCCGTTATTCATAATCTCTTTGCTTCAAAAATCAAAGTTTCCACTGCGTTTTTTATATAAGCAGGGCCTGTTGCTAAATTTATTCTGACAGATCCCTTATCATTTTCACCGGACCAACCGCCGCAATCTACGGGGAGATGACACTTTATCTGCACAAATTCCTGAACCTGATCTTCCGGTACAAGTTCTCTCAAATCCAAAAAGACCTGACAGGTTCCTTTCGGCACATATACAGTAACCTGCGGCAGCCTTTTATTTAATTCTTCTTTCAAATATCTGTAATTATTCCAGATAGTATCCATCGTATGATCAAACCAGTCTTCATCATACCCATATCCGGCAGAAAAAGCCATCCCAATCGTTTCAATCGGAAAACCATATTTCTTTTCCATCCCGTCTTTCCTTTACTTTTCAGCAGCTTTTCTCTCGATATCCTCCCAGGCTTCTTTATCAAATTCTCTGTCACGAAAATATAATCTTCTGTCTGCCTCTGTAATTTTGCGGATCACACGGCACGGATTTCCGGCCGCAATCACCCAATCAGGAATATCCTTTGTCACGACACTTCCTGCACCGATCACAGTATTGCTCCCAATATGCACGCCCGGGCAGACAACGGTATTGCCGCCGATCCACACATTGTCCCCAATTGTAACTTCAATACCATACTCATATGCTGTATTGCGTGTATCCGGATGCACCGGATGGCCTGCAGTATAAATTGCCACATTTGGAGCCATCTGGCAATTATCCCCGATCACTACCTTCGCCACGTCCAGAATCGTACAATTATAGTTTGCAAAAAAATTCTTTCCCACCTCTATGTGCGAACCATAATCACAGTAAAACGGCGGATTAATAAACGCACCTTCTGATTTACCCAAAAGTTCCTTCACGATCTTACCGATCTTCTCAAAATCAGTGCGGTCTGCCGTATTTAATTCCTGTGTCAGCCTTCTGGCCCTCTTCTGTTCTTCAAACACCTCATTATCAGAAATATACGGCAGTTCCATGTCTCTTCTTTCTCTGTGTGTCATAACCTTTCTCTCCTTTACAAATATACTGTTTACGCTGTCAAATCTTTTACCCAATTATATTTCCTGTAATGGCGGTAAACTGCAGGCAGTTTCACAAATTCATCCAGATTCAGCAGAAAATACACCCAAAGGATTGGTAATTTCAGCACAAAAGCAGATACCATTCCTATTGGTATGATAATCACCCACATCGTGACCGCATCACAGAGCATACCGAATTTTGTGTCACCTCCTGCACAGAAAATACCGGCAATTACTGTGGAATTAATGGATTTTCCGATCAGGTAGTATGCACAGATATACAACATCACATCCAGATATTCCAGAGCATTTACGCTGAGACTTCCGGCGAAAGAAAAAATCACCGGTTTGCACAAGAGCAAAACCACTCCCGATATCATTCCCGCAGCTATGGCAATCCGACACAGTCTGCCGCCATATTCCCTTGCCATTTTTAAATTCCCGCTGCCAAGTTCGTTTCCCACAAGGATTCCGCTGCCGCTTCCAATCCCCATACACATACAGGAAATAATATTCTTAACAACTGTCGCAATAGAATTGGAAGCAACCGCATCACTTCCCAAATGTCCCATAATTACCGAAAACATTGTAAATCCGCATCCCCATAATATTTCATTTGCCAGGACCGGCAGCATGTAATGATAGTAGTCTTTTTTGAGACCTTTATCCGTCCTGCTAAGCCACTTCCGGCGAATACGCACAACATTTTTCTTTCTGTTCTCAGCAATCACCAGTGCAAATTCTACCGCTCTTGAGATAAGAGTTGCAGCCGCAGCTCCTACGCTTCCAAGCTTCGGAAATCCGAACAACCCAAAAATAAGGATCGCATTCAATATGATATTCAGCACAACCGCCACCGAACCGTAAACTGTACTTCGCAGCGCTCTTCCGCTGTTTTTCATAATGCAGAGATAAACCTGTGACACCCCTGTAAATAAATACGACCAGCCTGCTACCCGAAGATACGGGATTCCCAGGTGTACCAGTTCCCTTTCGCCGGTAAAAATACGCATCAATGCTCCCGGCACAAATACTGCAAGCAGAAAAAATACCGCTGATATCATGATCGATACTCTAAGAGTGATCGCAAGTATTTTTTCAACAGACTCCGCATCCCCTTTACCCCAATACTGGGCCGCCAAAACGGTCGCCCCTATCGTCACTGCCAGGTAAAAAAGATTTAATACAAACTGAACCTGAGTTGCCAAAGAAACCGCTGACAATGAGGATTGACTAAGCAAACCCAGCATCAGCGCGTCCGAGGCACTGACAAGAGCTGTCATCAGATTTTGAAATGCAAGCGGCAGAACCAATACAAACAGCTTTTTATAAAATGATTCATTTTGATTCATGATACTTTTTCCTGTTCCTCCATCCGCGCATCTTTCTTGCCACGTTTTCTATGGAATGATATAATGATAGTAGATATCAGACAAAGAATCTATCATTTTTATCGCTGTTTTTTATAACAATCGTATTTTGGAGGATATATGGCAGATATAGAAACGATGCAGGACGCATCAGAAATCATCCATTATGACCAGGCGGATATTCCGCTTTACATCCAGGGCAGAGTTTTGTCAAAATATCCGGATATGAAAGCGCTCTGCCACTGGCATGAAGACATTGAAATCATTTATATTCAAAAAGGCGAGATGCGTTACAACATTAATGGCAAATCCATTTTACTGCAGGAGAAAGACTGTCTCATAGTTAATTCCCGCCAGTTACATTATGGTTATTCCAATCTGCATCATGAGTGCCATTTTATCTGCATCCTGTTTCATCCCGGCCTTCTTTCAGCAAACAAAAAAATCTATAACGATTATGTCCGCCCTTTTACAGAATGCGAAACAATTGAGTATATTCTATATACTCCACAGATTTCTGATTATGATCATGTTGCATCACTCGTAAATCAGATTTATCTTTTAAAGGGCCGGCCGGAAGACGGATACGAACTGGAAATCATCAGTACACTATACCGCCTGTGGAAAATTTTTTTTAATCTGTACCGGCCTGTGCTCAACAAAAATTCTGCGCCGGGCTACAATGATATTGCCCTTCAAAAAAAGATGGTGGCTTACATATACGAACATTATCAAAACAGCCTTACACTTGATGAGATTTCTGCTTCCGCAAATGTTAGCAGAAGTAAATGCTGCAAGATTTTTAAAAAATACCTTCAGCAATCTCCTATAGACTTTACTAATGAATACCGTCTGAAAGTCAGCTGCCATCTCCTGGCAAATACCAGGTCCAGCATTGCGCAGATCGCCATTTCCTGCGGATTTAACCATCTAAGCTATTTTTCCAAAATATTCTTGCATAAATATGGCTGCACACCGACAGAATATCGAAAACAGCATAATACAATTTACCGTATCTGATTTTCATGAAAAATCGTAAAAGGCCCCGAAGGGCCTTAGAAAAATTAATCATATATTAGCTTGAATCATCCGTTTCTGCTTATAAAAATAATAAGCAATCATGGCTGCTGCCGTCACGATCCAGGTGACAGGATAGCATGCAATGAGCTGTTCCAGACTTCCGTCCGGCACAAGGAACATCACCCAGACCACCCTCAGAATACACACACCTGTCATGGTCATAATGGTAGTTACCAATACGCTGCCCTGAGCCCGCAGAGAGCCGGAATAAATTTCAATGAAAGCAAACAGCCAATAGGTAGGAGAAATCACCCTCACCATACGAAGTCCGATCTGGACCACGCCTGCATCAGATGTAAAAATTCCGAACAGGTACTGTCCCACAAACACGATCATTGCACTCAGCACAGCTTCTGTTCCCAGCGTCATAAACAGGCAGTCTCTGGTCCCCTTCCTTACCCGGTCCCACTTTCTGGCCCCAAAATTCTGTCCCACAAAAGTAGTGACTGCTATGCCGAAAGCCCCGTTGATCATCCACACAATACTGTCGATTTTTCCAAAAGCGGCCCAGGCCGCCATCGTATCTACTCCAAAGTTATTCAGCGCAGCCTGTATCAGCACATTAGAAAGATTATACATGCAGGACTGAATGCCTGTGGGAAGTCCGATACGCAGCATTTTCACCAGCATTTCCCTCTGGAACCGTATTTCCTTTACCTTAAGTTCCAGCCCCTCTGTTTTAAACATTAATGCACGGGTCACCAGCACCGCGCTGACTCCCTGAGAAAATAAAGTCGCAACAGCCACTCCCAGCACCCCGAGCCTTAATCCCAAAACAAGTGCCAGATCCAGAATAATATTAATAATGCAGCAAATGATCAGATAGTACAGCGGACGTTTCGAATCACCAATAGCCCGCAAAATAGCAGAACCCATGTTGTAGATCAGGACAAATACCAGCCCCGCAAAATAAATCCGCACATACAGCGTAGAATCCCTCATAAGTTCCGCCGGAGTATTCATCTGCTTCATCAGCAAAGGGGTAACAGCCACTCCGGCCAGCCCGATCAGGATTCCGAAACAGACAGCAAAAGCATATGCTGTATGCAGCGCCCTGTGAAGTTCCTCTTTCTTCTTCGCTCCGAAATACTGGGAGATAATGACCGTGGCACCGGCGGACAGCCCGGTAAAAAAGCCCACCACCAGATTCAAAATCTGGCTTGATGAGCCGCCTACGCTGGACAGTGCTTCTTTTCCCGCAAATCTTCCCACCACTACAGCGTCTACTGTATTATATAATTGCTGAAAAAATGTTCCAATTAAAATCGGGAAGAAAAAAATCAAAAGCTGCTGCCATATTACACCTTCTGTAATCTTCTCCCCAGGTCCGCTGTTTTGCGGCCTGTCATGTGTGCTTTTCTGTGCTTTTGCAATTGCCCTCATGATACATATTACCTGCTTTTCTTTCCAACTTTTGTCCGCACAAATCCGGATACTCAGACAGGCTATCATACACGTTTCGTTTTTGCAATAGGCCGCTCAAAAAATCGAAAAAATTTTCCCTGATCATCTCTCATGGATTACAATTTTTACACGGAACATACCCCTGCGCAATAAGGCTGTCTCTGCTCTCATTTGTAAACTTTTTATTTGATTCCTTCATTTTATTCACGCTGTCACAATATTCATAATGAAACTTTTTCGTATTTAAATTGCACACATATGTGACTGCAACGGCATCTGCATTTATTTCTGTCCCGCTTTCTGATGAAATATCCGTCTCCGGCTGCCCTCCGGCAGAAAAGTCATTACACGGTTCCTGATCAAACCACAAACCTGTTCCGTCCGAATATACTGTTATGGTCCCCTGCTTATCCGTCCTGTACAAAGAAACGCCTTCTGCGTTAAGCCGTTCCATTGTTTCCAGGGCCGGATGTCCATATGCGTTATCTGCCGAACAGCTTAGCAGAGCATAGGCAGGATGTACTTCATTCAGAAAATACAAACCACTGGAGTCCCCGCTTCCGTGGTGATTTACCACATAAACATCTGATGCAAGCTCCAAACCGGAATTCACCATATCCTCTTCTTCCTGCCCCTGTGCATCTCCGCATATCAGATAACTGGTATTCCCATAACAGATCCTTATCGCCACAGACCTGTCATTCTCTAAATCACCGGAATAAGATGCCGGACCGACAACAGTGATGACCGCATCTCCAAGAGGATATTCCTCCCCTTGCCGGGGATAGATGATCTCCGCGCCGGAAGCATCTGCCGCTGATAAATAGGATGCATAGATCTCCGTATCCGCCTGATAATCCGGTGCCAGTATCGTATCACAGTCAAACACATGCAACGCACCGATAATACCGCTGATATGATCCTCATCATAATGGGAAACCACTACATAATCCAGTTTTTCTATTCCCTGCTGCTGCAGATAGCTTACAACAAAGGAGGAGGCCGCCCTGCCTCCGCCGTCAATCAGCATATAATGCCCGCCTGCCCTGATCAGCGTACTCATTCCCTGGCCCACATCAAGCAAATGCAGTTCAAAAGCTTCTTCCCCTTTCGCCGGAACGGTTATGAACAAGGCAAAAAGCATTATGATCAAAACATGTCTCAGTTTTCTAAACATTGATTTCATATCGCCCATATCTCATCTTTTTTGCATTACTTTTTCGCTATTATAAACCACGTTGTCCCGTGATTCTTTGCATTTTCCAGCAGCTGATCTGCACACTTTATTACCTGAAAACCGTTCTGCTGCAAAAGCTCACAGATCGTCTTCGGATCATGCACGGTTTCTGTAATATTTTCCTCGAACTGCTTCTTCCCATTTTCAAATACAACTGTTTTTAGAGTAATGATTCCTTTCTGATCCTGTATGATCGTAAACTGAGCTTTTATTTCATCACTGAAATCCAGGGGTATGGATTCTCCCGGCACGGCCTCTTTCTCATTCAGGATATCAAAAATGAAATATCCGCCCTCATTCAGATAACCATACACATTTTTAAAAATCTGCTCCACATCTTTCAGGTCTATAATATGGTTCAGGGCATCTCCCGTACATGTCACAAGGTCGAACTTTTTTTGAGGACGATAATGGATCATATCTGCAACTTCATAATCAATATCAGGATTATTTTCTCCGGCAATTTTAATCATGCCTTCCGAAAAGTCCATGCCGCAGGCTTTAATCCCATGTTTATAAAGGATCTCACACAATATGCCTGTTCCGCAGGCCAGATCCAGACTTGTTTTCACTGTCACCCGGTTTTGGCTGATCCACTCCAGCAGCTGTTCCCCAAATGCCTCGGGGAAATAGTTCCATCCAAATTCATTATATACTTTACAGAATGCATCACTATACATATGAGCTCCTCTAACTGTGCCATTCTTTTATCACATACTCGAATCCGCTTTCTTTCATGAGCTCCAGATACGGCTTCGGATCAAAATATTCCGGCGAAAATACCCCGGCATCTTTCCAGATTCCGCGCCCGATCAGTTCCAGTGCAAGGGCCGCGCCAAAACCTGTCTGGGCGGTTACGGCCTGGCTCCCGAAGCGTTTCATGGATTCCTGATTATCAAAGGGCTGGTACAGAAAATATTCTTTCCTCCCGCCGTCTTTCTGCCCGATGCAATGAACTCCCACCAGCATCTTGCCAACCATCTCATTCCCAATATCTTTTGGCTGCGGTGCACATGCTGCCACCACGTCACGGGGTATGATTTTTACATCCCCCACCTGTACAGGGTGGATTCCCCGCAGTCCCAGCTTATCCAGCACCTTCAGAGCTGTGATCAGATTTTCATCCAGACTGATCTTAAAAGTAGCTTTTTTAAGTCCATACTGTTTCAGATAGCGGGGCATAGTGACTACTTCCTCATGCTCCACCTTAACCAGGGTATTGAGACCGACACCTTCCGGCATTTCAAAAACTTCCTGTCCGGCAAAGGCTTTTTCCACAAAAAAGCCACCCTTTTCTTCATCATATTCCACATTGGGATTCATGACTTCATCCAGTACCGTCCAGACGTTAAAGCCAAACATGATGTCATCCGGATCTGCCCCCGGAACAGACAGATTTCCGCCGTCTTTTACATGAGTCTCATAAATTTCATCCAGCAGCTCTGTCGCCGCATATTTGGCAAACACATTTACCACGCCCGGATCGATTCCAAGGCAGATAACTGCCATCCGCCCTTTTTCCTTCCATGCTTCATGACGGTCAAAATTATATTTTGTCATAGGTTCAGCATAGCTGTTTTCAATACCCGGCCCGTATGCCGGCTCATCCAAAGGTACCGACCATGTCCCCATACTGGCATAATTGCAGCCTGTTTCAAAAGCCGCATCAAATATCATATTGCTGGCAAATGGCGGCGCCGCATCCATGACAAAATCTATGTCATGCTCCCGGATGACCCGCTTCATTTCCTCCCTGTCCGTGGCATTGATTTCCGAAACTTCAAATCTATTATCTCCGCCCAGCATTTCTGCCACCTGCTCCGCTCTTTTTTTGTCATAATCACAGACCAGCACGTATTTGAGCCATTCCCCCTGCGGATCTCTCCACTGCATTATTTTCAGGATGCTCTCTCCCACAGCGCCTGCTCCAACCAGCATCATTCTCATAAAATGTTTTCCCTCACTTATCGTCTTCTTTTCGCATTTTGCACCATAAAAACTGCCAGCACAACAACCATACATGCTGTCAGGATCCACGCCCATACCGGAACATCATGGATATTAAAGCATCGGACACTGATCCACATCTGATTGATCGCCTCATTCTGCTCATCATTAAAATATACCATAATCGAGGATCTTGCAATTGCTTCCCGGGTTGGATATTGGGCAGACAGCTGGCGATTTGCCTGCTCTGCAGGCGCCGTGATGATGTAATCCTCACAATCTTCTTCTGTAAAGAAGTATGCGATATCGTAGTCTGTTGTCTCTTCTTCATCTTCCTCTGCTCCGTAACACCAGTCGGCATACTCAAAAATACGTCCGTCCTCACCTCCGGAAATAACAGAGGTATAACCAATATAGTACATATTGCGAATGACGTTGTCCGGTCTGGAATTAAAATTGATAAACGCCTCTGCCGCATGCTGTTTTGCCGTATCCCCGCCGATACCGTTTTTCAGCATTACCCAACCGTCAAAATAAATATTGGTTGATTCCTGCGGTACAGCAAAAGCCAAAGTAAAATCATCTTCATCCGCCTGATCCATAGTATATACCGCATCTCCGGACCACTGATAATTAGCCGCTACTTTTCCGGTCACCATATCTGCTTTTCCAGAGTCTGTCTCAAAGGAATAGGCATTCTTTTTCACATCCTGCAGGTAATTCTGAACCAGCGCAATCGTTTCTATGGATGTATCATTCATTTCTGCTTCCAGATTTTTTGAATAATCAGGGCTTTGCAGAAATTCTTCCGATGTCAGCAGATCCGATTTCAGGGCACCCACTGCCGCAAAATAAGAATCGCGCACATTATCTTTGATGGTAATCTGACGGTAATAAGCCGGATCATTCAGTATTTTCCAGCTGGAAGCATCCTCTTCTGTTACCAGCTCCGGATTGTAAACAATTCCTGTTATACCCCACATGTAACCGGCAGCATATTTTGCCCATGCCTCCCCCTCTATCTCACTCTCCTCAAAAACAGAACGGATATAGGGTGAAACGCCATTTATATAGTAATTATTTTCATCCGCCGTATCGAAAAACGCCTCCGACAGCGGCACCAGCCGGTCCTGTGCCATCAGCTTCATGATCATATACTCCGATGGGCAGACCAGGTCATACACATCTCCCAGCGTAAGCATATTATAAAGATCTTCGTTTGTTCCAAAGGTAGAATACTCTACATTTACTTTGATACCGTAAGTCTCATAGTACCACTCTTCAAAATCCTCTACCATAGAATTCACGCCGATAATATCTCCGCTTTCCAGGTCAATGGTCTCATCCTCATCCCAATCGCCCAGATCAATATATTCTTCCCAGTTGCAGACTCTTAAGGTCACTTCCGGTACATCTGCCTGCGTTTCATTCTCTGCCGCAGTCCCGGCCGGCAGAGCAGAGCACATTATGATACTGCTCAAAAATACAGCAAGTATTTTGCATCTTCTCTTTTTCATCATACTCCTGCCCTTTCTGTCGCCTCTTTGTTCGCCTGTAGATTCATCAGCACCACAAACAGGATGACCACCAGAAAAATCACTGTAGACAATGCCCACAAAGCCGTTTTGATTGTAGTCTGGGAACCCTTCGTTGCATTTACCACGTAGGTACTGATGGTATCAAAAGTGGCCGGTTTCGTGTATGTTGCCACGAAATAATCATCCAGCGAAAGCGTCACCGCCAGTGCAAATCCCGATACGACCCCGGGAAGAATCTGAGGAATCACAACTTTCCAAAGCGCCGCAGCCGGAGTTGCCCCCAGATCCAGCGCCGCCTCATAAATACTGGAATCCATCTGTTTCAGTTTCGGAACCACCGACAAAAATACAAAAGGCGCACACAATGTTACATGTCCGACGATCAGAGGCACAAAGGTATCCTTGCTGATGCCGAATACAACCACAAGTAAGATACAGATAGAAAATCCGGTCACCACATCTGCATTCACTACCGGAACCTGATTCACCGTGGAAATTGCCGAGGATACATTTTTTCCGCTGTAGAAAGAACCAATCGCTCCAATGGTACCAAGAACCGTTGCAATAACCGCAGAAGAAAATGCCAGCACTATCGTTCCGAGAATCATATCCCGCAGCTCGGGAGTTGTAAAAAGTGTCACATAATTATGCAGAGAAAATCCGCGGATCGCACCAAGCTGTGTTGCGTCTGTAAAGCTGTACACTGCCAGAATCAGTATTGGCAGGTACAGGAATAAAAGAACTATTATAATCACGATGCTTTTCCATGCCTTTTTCATCATAGCAGCGCACCTCCTCTTGGATTTTCTTCCTCTTCTGCCCCTTTCGTCAGCAGAGTAAACAGGCAAATGATAGCCAGCAGAATCAGCGCTATCATGGAACCGCCGTTCCAGTTATATGCCGCGAAATAACTGCCAATCAAGCTTCCCATGATATATGTGCTGTTATACAGCATATCCAGCACTACATAGTTAGTCATGGCCGGCAAAAATACCATTGCAATACCGCTGACGATTCCCGGTACGGAAAGCGGCAGTGTTACCTTTAAAAATGCCTCTGTTTCACCTGCCCCCAGGTCCCTGGCTGCTTCCAGCAGCGACTCGTCCAGCTTTACAATCGTATTGTAAATCGGAAGGATCATAAACGGCAGGAAATCATAAGTCATACCAATCACTGCATTTGCAAACGGATAATATGCCAGATTACCCTCAATCAGTGTAAGGATCTCTTTCAAAGCTGTGATTCGCAGAGAAAAGTTGATCCACATGGGCATAATAAAAATCATCACGATCACAGATTTTGCTTTCAGCCTGCTCTTTGCCAGAATATAGGCTGTAGGATAAGCCAGCAGTAAACATACAGCCGTAGTCGTCATTGAAACGGCAAAGCTGTAGCACAGCGTTCCCAGCGTATTGGGATTAGTGAAAAATCCTGTCAGATTCGCAAGTGTAAACTGCCCCTGCCCATTAGTAAAAGCATAGTAGATCAGTACAAACAGCGGTGCCACTACAAACAGCACCAGAAAGAGTGCATAGGGAATACCCAGACTTTTTCTGGAAAATGAAATTTTGCCCATTTGTCCGCCTCCTTATCTCTTAACCGAAAAGGTCATTTTCTCTACCGGCATGATCAGGCCCACCTGGTCATCCATATTCCACAGGTATTCATCATTCACTACAAAATCCTGTCCCATATCAGTATGTATTACATAGCTGTAATGGTCTCCTTTATAGATCAGATTGCTGATATATCCCTGCACCAGACCTTCATCCTGATGGTCAGTCAATTTAATATCATTCGGCCCGATTGCTGCCATTACCTTAATTTTAGCCGGATCTATTTCTTCTCCCGCTGCATCCAGAAGGACACCGCTCTCCGCTCTCCTGCTGCCTTTGATAATTTTGGTCAGACTGGTGTCCAGAACAGTATCGTTATATTCCAGACGGTGATTTTTATTGATCTCCACTGCAAAAATATTCGTGTGGTCCTCTGCGATCATGATATGGATATTATCCGGTTCCACCTTCATCCCGACAAAATCACCTGTTTTTGCCGATTTTACAGACTGAATCACCATTTCATTTTTGCCCGATGCCACTGCTATCTCATAATGCATGCCCTTGAAAATTACAGAAGTAACCACGCCTTTGATGGTACCTTCCTGAGGCGCTGTCAATATTACATCCTCCGGACGCACAACCGCCGTAATATGAGTTCCTTCCTCCACATCATCTACGCAGTCAAATTCACCGCCGCAGAAACGTGCTTTTAAATGTCCTGTCATAATACCGTTAAAAATATTACTGTCACCGATAAAATCCGCCACAAATGCATTTTTCGGTTCATTATAGATATCTTCCGGTGTTCCTGTCTGCTGGGTTTTCCCCTCAGACATGACCACGATCTTATCGGACATCGTAAGGGCTTCTTCCTGGTCATGAGTCACATAAATAAACGTAATGCCAAGTTCCTTATGCATAGCTTTCAGTTCCAGCTGCATCTCTTTACGCATTTTCAAATCCAGTGCGCCAAGGGGTTCGTCCAGAAGCAATATCTCCGGCTCGTTGACCACAGCTCTGGCAATAGCAACCCTCTGCTGCTGTCCGCCGGACAAAGTAGAAACCTTACGTTTTTCAAATCCCTCCAGATCCACCAGCTCCAGGGCCTTTTTTACCTTTTTCTCGATCACATCTTTAGACACTTTTTTCTGCTTCAGTCCGAACGCAATATTCTCAAAAATATTCATATGAGGAAACAGGGCATACCTCTGAAACACGGTGTTGATCGGCCGCTTATTAGGAGGCAGATCTGTAATCGGCTTCCCGTTCAGCAAAATTTCTCCTTCCGATGGAATGTCAAAACCCGCGATCATCCGCAGTGTTGTAGTCTTTCCGCATCCGGACGGTCCCAGGAATGTCACAAACTCTCCGCGCTTTACTTCCAGATTAAAATCTGATACCGCATTGAACCCATCCTCAAACGTCTTTGTAATATGTTTCAATTCGATGATATTTTCTCTCTGTTCCATCATAGCTCCCTCACAATTCTGTAAAAAATCATACTTTTTAAAACATGGGCGGAGTACTCACCCAGATAAATTTTGCCGGACGGCTGCCCGGATTTTCAATACGATGCTTACGTTTGGCAGGATAATAAAAGCTCTCCCCCGCTTTCACGTGATAGATCTGATCTCCAAGATACAGGTTTAGTTTCCCCGAAATCACATACCCAAATTCCTCTCCATTATGCGGCTTGTCCTCATCCAGACTCTGATGAGGCTGCACTGACACCAAAAGAGGTTCCATCTGATATTTCTGGGCCGTAGGCACAATCCACTGAATGCTGTTTCCCACTTCATCCACTTTCTCAAAAAAACCGTTCTCAGAAAATACAATCTGTTCTTCTACTGCTTCTTTGAAAAATTCCGATGCCGTCGTTCCCAGACATTCAATCAGATCCAGCAATGTCACCACAGACGGGGAAACCTGTCCATGCTCCAACTGCGAAATAAATCCCTTCGTCAGCTCTGCCCGGTCAGCCAGTTCCTGCTGTGTCAGCCCATTGCGGTTCCGCAGATCTTTTATTTTTTTACCTATCTGGGCATTCACATAATCCAATTCCATTGGTATAATTTCTCCTTCACCTTATTCTTCCGAATCCTAAACTAAAAATCATTTTTTACTAAACTTCTGTCCCGAGAAAAATTATACTATTAATAAACTTTTTGTCAACTATCAATCGCATTTTTGCAATGAATTTTTCATCTTCCCATTTCTGCCGGACTGCCCCATCATAACCACAATCATATCCGGTCTCTTCTCTGCAAATTGCAAAACCGGGATTCGAAGTTTTCGAATCCCGGCCGCTTTTCACAGTCTCTTTCAAAATAATCCGGATAAAATCAGGCGCTTACTCTTTATAAGTCTGCTAATTCTGCATCCTGATCTGTTCCTTACAGATCAGCGGACAGCATGCCAGCTGCGCACCATCCAGATCTTCCCGAAACATATCCACCCCTGTAATCTGATGGTTTTCATAGGTAGTATAATAGTAAATACCTTTATCGGCATTGCAGCAGGATGTGTAGACAGTAATTTCATACTTTCCGTCACCGGTCTCACAGCATCCTCTCTGCTGCCGAACAGAACCAAGGATGTGGAAAAACTGGCTGACGCTTTCCTCTTCCGAATCTCCGGAAACGGAATTCATTTTTGTAAAAGCAGCTCTCACAAAACGTGACTGAGAAGACAGATCTCCCGGAAGCCCCAGCGCTCCCATACCGCGGCTGTACGTATTCAAAGGCAACTTTTCTGAAAAATGATTTCGGGGATCTTTTGGGGACAGATGCATATAATTATTTAACTGAAACATCTGCTCATCAAATGGCGGATTATTCGTTAAGACTCCCACCGGATTATCGTATATGCGAAGTCCTTCTTTTACAAACTCCACTGTAATCGCCTCCGTACGATCCGCAATCATCCAGTGGAGCTGCGCCGGCGGCAGTTCTTCGCTGAAGGGTGTATTAACCAGATTGATGTTCCCAAGAAGATTCCGGGCCTGTTTTACGGAATCACACTGACCAAGAATCCACGGAATAAATTCAAACTGTGCCACATTTTCTTTATCCGGTGCTTTTTCATTGTAGTGCGCATTTCCGACAAAGTTCAGTCCCGCCATTCCAAGCCCTTTTTCATTGACTGCATCATAATACAACGGATAACCTCCCGCAACATACGCTATGCCGATCATAGCATAATGCATTTTCATCGTTTCCATATGGCGAAAGCGCAGGGGAAACCTCCGTGGAGCCACCACGACCTCTTCACCGAAGGAGCAGTCATAATCCAGTGTTCTGCCGAAATAAAAATTCTCTGTTTTATATGTTACCGCTGTGCACATAAAATCCCTCCGTTTATTTCTGATTCTTTTCTATTTATGATGTCGGCTTATTGTCCCCTTACAGGAATAAACATATACTTCAAATCCCATTTATCCCTTCTCTAACGGTATCAGTATCTGTAGTGTAAAAACCTGATTTTGGCCATTCACGGTAATCGTTCCACCATATTTTTCCGCAATATAGCGTATGCTCTTCATTCCATATCCATGCTCCTTCCGGTTACCTTTTGTAGTTACCGGAAGTCCCTGTTCAAAATGAAGCGTTGTCTCATAATAATTCTGCACCTGAATTACCAGAATATTATTCTGCATGATCATTTTCAATCCAACTACACGTTTATCCCTCTCACGAATTGCCATTACTGCCGTAATTGCATTATCCAGCGCATTGCCAAAAATCGCGTAGATATCTTCAATCCTCATAAAACTCAGGCATGAGCCATCCGCCATGCAGGTCCATTGAATATCATGATTTTTACAGAACAGCCCTTTGTCCATCAGAATCACGTCCAATGCTTTATTTCCCGTATTTACTGCCGTATCATAAATCATGATATCATGCTCCATCTCATTGAAATAAGCCTCTTTTTCTTCCTCGTTCGTCATCTGGCGCAGCGCCTGCAGCTGATGTTTCAGATCATGGCATTTACGGTTAATATTGTCGATAATCTCCTGTTTGATCACATACTGCTCCTTTTGCAGCATCCATGCGGTATTTATGCCGTCCAGTTCCTGTTTCAGAATCAATTTTTCTTTCTGATTTGCCTGAACCCAGAGTACATAATAACAACATAATCCATCGATAACACGATAAAAAATCCTGCTTCCGGCCTCCGCCTGAAAGCCATTCAGGCCGGAATTTTCCAAAACGCTCAAAATCCAGACAATAATAATAATCGTTACCATTGGAAACATGGATTCGAGACTTACCCTGATTTCTCCCCGCTCATGAATTTTTTTGGCAAACAGACGATAAAAAAGAAAATAAACAATGATATATAAAAGCACCTGGACCAGACGACTGATGCCTCCAAGACCAAGATAAATTTCATTTACATCAAAGGCAACATGCTGCATGGCACAGGCACACACGGCACAGTATGCCGCCTGAAGCAGCTCCATATCAAGACAGAGATACATGAAAAAAACACAGGCCACGAGAAATACTGCCCAATACATCACTGTCCATACCGAAAATCCATGCTGCTGCACCATGCTGTTTGCCCAGTATGACAACAGCACAAATGCCCCGGAACAGCCAAGTACCCGGGGCACAAATTTTGTGCGTTTTCTGCAGTGTACCATGAACAGGACGCATGCTGCGATAAGCTGGACTATATAGGAAATTTTTTCCCATTGTTCCATCATATATCAATCCCTCCCATATAGTTTGCCAGAGCCTGTAAAAATTCCCGTTTTCTCGGCCTGCTGATTTTTAACCATTCGCCTGCAATCTGTATATCATCCCTGTTTACACCGTCCACATATTTCAAATTTACAAGATAACAGTTATTGCACCGTTTAAAAGAAAGACCTTCCAGTTTATCTTCCAGCTCTTTCAGCGATGCTTTTTGCTTAAACACGCCGCAGGCGGTGTGATAGTACAGGTAGTGGCCGTTCACTTCCGCATAATACAACTGATCCGTAGATATTTTCTGGATACCGCCTGCCACAGGAAGAAGAATATTACGGCTCTTCCGTTTCTTAATCAGGTTTACCGCTCCCCGGAGCTTCATAGAAAAAGAATAATAACTGACGGGTTTTACGATAAAATCCAGAGCCCGGACTTCATAGCCCTGAATCGCCATCTGCGCCATGTTTGTGATAAAAAGAATAACAACCTGTTCGTCCTGCCTGCGAATTTCCCGCGCTATATCCATACCGGTTTTTCCACCCATATCTATATCCAGACAAATCAAATCGCAGGAGTAGTCATAGCTCTCCAGCAGCGCTTCCCCACTGAAAAATGTACAGACGGAAATTTCTTCACATACTTCCGTCTGCAGCTTTTTGAAAAAAGCGCTTAATGTATCCAATTCTTTTTTCTCATCATCCACGATTGCTACTTTTATCATAACTACTCCCACATATCCGCTAATGCTTATCTGTTTCCCCTTCGGGGAAAATAATTTTATACACAAAGAAATAAATAACCATTGAAACACCGCCGGTAATAAAAGTTACCAGCAAATTATAGACACCTGGCTCAAAATGCTGCTGGGCAATCGGCAGCCAAAGGCCATTAATCGCATTACAGAACAGGGATATCAGAATCCATGCTATTACATACCACATAATCTGCCACGAGATTTTTCCGTGGCTTTTAAATGTAATGTTTCTTTGCAGAGGAAAATTGATACACTGCGCAAGGAAAGCCCCAATCTCATAACTGAGAAAATAGCCAAGGCCGCCGCCGATCACTGCTTCCCCCGCCGCATTACGCGCTATATCATAACCAAGAATATTCCATTTATAATTATAGCCGGCTACATACATCGGAATCTGCGGCCACATAAATTCTGTTCCGGCAAGCCCGATGCCAAACGCATACGGAAGGAAAGTAAACATCAGATACTGAAAAATTGTAACACTCAGGCTGAACGCATAAAAGTAAAACAACTGGTGAATCCATTTTGCCGCCTTCGGATGGGCCTCGGCAAACAGCACCCATTTTTTTCTCCACCGGTCTAGCATATGCTCACCACCTCAATTTCAGCTCTGCCATTTACATGCTTACTCTCAGCCGTCACACAAATCCGTCCTTCACCGTCCGGTTTGATGACCGCCAGAGCTTCTCCGTAGTACGTATCTGTCACATTCCCCAGATAGCTTTTTTCGTAATACGGGCATGCACTTCCAAGTCCCAGAAGTCTCCCTCCGTCCACATGTACGGTAATATCGCCGCGCATCAACGGTTTGACCGTTCCTTCCCTGTCGGTGTACTGCAAACGTACGTAGCACAAATCTTCCCTGTTGATACACTTTTGTTCGGGTTTCACGGTCAAAACCGTCTCTCTTCCGGCAGTTTTCAGCTCTTTTTCCGCAATCACACAGTCTTTCGCATCATAAGCAACCGCTTTAACGCTTCCATCCTGGTAAACGGTCTTAAATATAACGCGGCAGTCTCCTTCGGGTTTTTTGGTTCCCACACATTTTCCGTTCACAAACAGAGACACATGATCCGCTCTTGCATATACCTCTACCTGCGTTTCCTTTCCCGCACATCCTCTCCAGGACCAGCTCTCCACCGCATTGGTCATCTTCCATGCCGACGGAGAATGCTTCTGTTTCGCATACGGTACCGGTATGACCCCGATACCAATATTTTCCAGTTCAAAAGCTACCTTTGTATACGTCATCTCCGCCAGCGGTCTGCCAGTCAGATCTATTCTGCCGGAGCCTGCCGATACCCAACCCTTGCCATGGGAAAAATCCGGTGCATAATCTTTATATTCCCAGCTTCCAATCCCGACCTCACCCAGATAATCCATTCCTGACCATACAAAATCACCTATAATCCGCGGATTCTTTTTCGCAATCTCCCAGAATTTATATGCATCCGAGCAAAATGTCTCACTTCCCAGTATCAGCCGTTTCGGATACTTCTTAAGATCATGTTCATAACGCTTAATGCCATAATTATATCCCGCCACATCCATAGCCGCAAAGGCATCTCTTGTCTTTACGTCACAGGGATATAAAGTTGCGCCAGACTTCATGAATTCCGAACCCATCAGACCGGCCAGCGTATTGAAAAATTCACTGCCCACTGCCTTTTTCTTTTTCACATTCCGAACTTCCTGCTCCGCTTTTTTGTCGCTGTAAACGCCAAAGCCCATGGAACTTAAAAAATTAAAGAAAATATTGATGCCGCACGTCACCGGACGTGTGCCATCCAGCTCGTGAAGCCTTTCTGTCAGTTCTCCGCACAGCTTTATGCCGCGTTTCTGCGCTGTCTCTGACACTTCATTTCCGGTTGAATACAATACCACACTGGGATGATTGTAATCTTTATCGACAATCGTCTTCAAATCTTCTTTATAGTGTGCTTCTACTTCTGTCGCATAATCATTCTTTGTCTTATGAATATACCATACATCAACATATTCGTCCATCATCAGCATTCCCAGCTCATCACAGGCACGAAGCATCGCTTCCGAACAGGGATTGTGGGCCGAACGCACAGCATTGTAACCATTCTCTTTCAAAATCCGGATTTTACGGTACTCAGCAAAATCATAAGCGCAAGCGCCAAGCACACCGTTATCATGATGGATACATGCTCCCCGTATAATCACACGTTTTCCATTAATTGTAAAACCATTTTCCGTATCGCAGCCAATCATGCGGATACCAAAATGCTCTTCCTGCACATCTTCTCCATAAGACACACGGCAGGTATACAGATTCGGATGTTCTTCATCCCAGCATTTCGCACCTTCCAGTACCATGTCCCGTTGGAATTTTCCATCCGTCTCTCCTTCTGCGGACCACAGCACCTCCCGCGAGCGATATTCCATAATCTCCGCTTTTACCTTTCCGCTGCCGGTTGTCTTCACATGCACACGAATTTCGGGTTTACGGTAATCCAGGGTTGTAATCCTAATTCCCTGCAGGCAAATATGCTGTTTTGGCAGCAGATACAGCCAGACCGGACGGTAAATTCCCGTTCCCGAATACCATCTGCTGTTTGGCTGATCACGGTTGACTGCCTCTACGGTAAGTGTATTATCTTCGCCGTAGCGCAGCTTTCCTGATACATTTACAAAAAATCCGGTATAACCGTAATCGTGCCGGCATACTTTTTCTCCGTTCAGGTATATTGTTGCTTTATGATAAACACCTTCAAAATAAAATACCGTTTCCAGTTCCCGCCATTTTTCGGGGACAACAAATGTCTTCTCGTATGTATAATCTTCGGCTTCAATCCAGCCGTTGTTGACACCGCCAACACTGTTATCACCTTTTTTATCCAGCAGCATGGCGTCATGGGGAACGGAAACGGTAAATGCCGTTTCCGTTTTCCCTGTCTGATAACAAATCCAGTCCTTGTTAAATGATTCTTTTCTCATACTTCCTTTTCCCGCCTCATAAAGCCTGCCAGAACAGACAAACCCGCACTGACCGCCATCACAATTGCAATCGAAATGACAGTTCCAACCTGAGTAGCGTCACCAAACATATTGATTCCCTGAAAAGCATCTACAAAAGATCCCACCTGGTTTGTCAGATGACGGAACAGAGCATAAGCATAACATGCAGTCGACAGAACTACTAAAATATCTCTATCCTTTACAATCATGATAACATCCATTACAATCGCTGCCACAAGTGCCGCTGTAATTGTCGTATCCATTGCATTATGCGCCGGTGCCCACACTGAAAAACGAACAAGAGATATGACAGCCGCAACCGCAGCAATCATGATCAGATAAAACCCAAACGCTTTTTTCGATACTATACTGCTCATTCCTGCACCTCCACATTTATATTAGACTTTTTACTGAATCTTTTTCTGAACAACATAATCAGGCACAAAATGTCCAACACTGCAAATACCGCAATCAGGCCGTACATCAGCGGCTGCCACCAGGGTATAACCGATACTACCTTAGAGTTCACACTATAACCATTCATGATATTGCTGTTTGCTGCCATATACAAATAATCATGGGCTGATTTTCTGAGAGCGATCAGCAGATAACCGTCATCATTTTCTGTAATTGCCTGAACAAGTGCGCGGGAACTGTCCCCGGAAAAATCCAGACAGAAGTTGTCGGTCCCTGCTGCAACTGCCGATACAAAGTGTCCTTTATAAGTACCGACTGCACCTGCCACCGCATCTGTTTCCTGCTGACCGACAAAACCCCACTCGTTCTCTAATATCTGCGTACAAAGCGCTGTGCTGGAAGAACACCACACAAACCCAAGACGATTAAATCCGTGCATAACCGCCTGCCCGCCGGCTACTGCCAGCGCACCTTCTACACCGCGCAGCGCCCCTTCACGAAAAGCCTGCTCATTAAAGAATACGGCAATACCTTCTCTGTTATTTTCCTGATCGTTGCCGATACAATGCTTTGCACCCGGCATCCAATCTTCCATCATCCCCAGATACAGGCACTCTTCCGCCATCAGTTCCCCGCGTTTTCTCATCAGTTCCTTATTAAAGGTAGATGCCAAGACAATTTCTGTCGGGAAGCAGCAATCCTGTCTGCCGTCACCATAACTTTCTGCATTAAAACTTCCGCCCACACCATCCGGGCCGTCACCCACAAGGATAGCCGGTTTACCGACACTGGTAATTTCTGCTGTTCCGAAGTTATCTGCAATGGATACTGCCAGTTCTTCAATTGTGAACTGATTTAAATAAGTTTCCCACTGCTCGTCATCATAGTCAAGACCAATCATTGCTGCCAGCGGAATACCCTGATTTTCTCCCTGAATAAATTCACTTACAGACGGTGCATCATCCGGTTTCGTATAGTAATCACCCGCTAAAGCCGTAATCATTTCTTCCGAAAGTTCAATCCGTGTTGCCACCGTCGGATAAGTTCCTGCCCAATCATTTCTGGAAAGATATGTTACCGTACCTTCCTGCCAGTAATTGATATCCGCATCAGCAAACTGATTTGTTACTTCTTCTCCGGTGTATCTGGATGTCCTGTATGTATCCTGATCAAATTTTTCATTCCACGTATAAGTTTTATTCTCAGCACCTGCAACCTCTGTGCCGTCCGCATCCACCATACCTTCTGCGCCCTTTGCTGCCAGTATGTTATTGAGTGCATCATGAGCATTTTCTCCGATAGCGATATAATAATCGCCTTCACTCATAATATAACCGTTTGCCTTCATATAATCGTAGCTTGCCAGCAGATATTTGTCACCTTCTATTGTGAGTGTCTGACTCTCTCCCGGCTGCAACATTTCTGTCTTGCCAAAATCAAGAAGCTGAATCGCTGACTTTTCTACCAGATTCTCTTTTTCATAATCTCCGTACGGTGTCTGGGCATATACCTGTACCACTGATTTTCCGGCGATGTCACCAGTATTTTTTACAGTTACTGTCACAGTAATCCTGTCGTCTTCCACCGTTACATGATCCAGTGTCTGTTCAAATTCTGTGTAAGACAGTCCGTATCCAAACGGATAAGTCACTTCGGCTGCATAATTCCAGGCTTTTCCATCAGAAGAACCTGCCCCATCGTCCGCATTGCCCTGTTTTAAAATAACATCTTCATATCTTGTCTCATAATATTTGTATCCGATATAAATGCCTTCAGCCTGAACAGTCGACCAGGAAATTCCGGAATCTTCATCTTCGATTGCTTCCAGAACTTCATCCAGATTACTCCAGTTCTGATTATTGAAGCTGCCATTTACAACAGATGGCGCCGAAAGAGAATTTGCAGCATAAGTATCTGTCAGATGCCCCGATGGATTGATTGCTCCTGTCAGAATACCGGCTACCGCCTCAAAGCCTCTCTGACCCGGTTGCCCGATCCACAGGCAAGCATCCACTCCGTACTCATCAAGCCATTCCATTTCCATCGGATTGCCGCTGTTTATCAACACAATTGTTTTCTTAAATTTACCGGAATCCTTTATCATCTGCAGCAGATCTTTTTCCTCCTGATGCAGTGCCAGCTGACTGATTCCCTCATAAGAATCTGTGACTTCCAGTTCCATGCCCTCTCCGGCTTCGCGGGCAAACATTACAATCGCAACATCATTATAGTCTTTTTCCCACGAACTCTTTAGTTCATCCGTATAGAAAGAAATATTTTCCTCCCCCAAAGATTTCACGCTGCTGGTTCCCGATACAAAATCGTAGGCACCTGTACCGCGTGCTGTCTCACTTGCCACATATGCATCGTACAATGTATCATTCATTTCAAAACCGACATCGCTTAAAGCCTGATACAAATCAATATTGTACTCACTCTGATAGCCTTTCGAGCCTGCAGATGCATTTTTATAAAGTGGCTGGGCTACTGCATGCCCGAACAGTGTTACTCTTGTTTCTTCTTCAGACAACGGTAATGCCTGGTTTTCATTTTTTAACAGAACTGCACCTTCTGCCTCTTCCTGAACCGCTTCGGCATAAGTGTCCTCAATGAGTTTCTGCAGATTATCCGCATTCAGTTCTCCATAACCGCTCTCATAATAGGTTGTATCCTCACCTGCACTGCCCTCATTGACAATCTTACTGGTCTGAATGCCGAGTGCCTGATTTACGGTTCCTGCGTATCCCATCATGCAGTCCATTCCTACCAGTGCCAGCACCAGCAGAAATGTAAACAGAGATGACAGGCCAGTCCATACTCTGGAATGTTTCATATTTCTCTTACCTCCTGAATTTGTCCTGTTCCGGAACGCTGCAGACATTCCGAACTGTTGAAACATATCCGCGCAGACATTTGTTATGACACATTCTATAATTTCCTGTCAAAAATAACAATAGGCTGTTCCTATTCTGTCTTTTTCTGGTGCATATTTTGTATTAATTTCAAAATTACCAGCTCTATATTCAGCAAAGCGCATAAACATCTGAATAAGAAGGAAACCTCAAAAACACATATTCCTGATAATTACACAAAAAGCACCGCAGACCACCATGCCGGTCCCCGGTGCTTTCGTCATCCACCATTTATATGATTTTTCTGTTTGACCAGTTTTCCACATGTATTCTTTCATCCGCTTTCAAACTTCCCCTGGGAAATAAGATCGGATTACATGCTCCTCCAGTGCCTCGCCAATTACTATTAAAATCTCCTGACCTGCTTCTATCGGCTTTATCACAGTTTGCCGGCCTGTGGCATTTATCTCATTCCATGTTCCGCTCTCTGTTGCCATAAAGCCCTTGATGCGTAAAACCCGGCCGCAGGCAGTATCATGAAATATATTCTGTATTGCCAGCCGGAGTTCTTTCTCCGTCATATGGACATTCATAAAATACAGAGAAGTAAATGTATTTTCTTTATTAATCCCAGAGCCTGTACAATCCGCAGGGACATATCCGCAGGCAGCAATTTCATCAAAATCTTCAGGTGTCAATACATCCCATGGTTTACAAACCAGTTCCTCCTCCAGTTTGCGCCTGCATCCATGTTTTATCAGAATATCATTAAGTTTTGAGACAGTTCCCGCAATTTCCTCCCGGAAAGCATACTGACTCCTGCTTAAAATTACCCGTCCGGCATTAGCAATCTGCGTGGCAAGGAGATATTGTGCTTCTTCTGACAGGTTCTGCTCCAGGTTTGCGTCAACAATCGCAATTACGCTTCCAATTTCGTACCATTGGTTAAGGGGTTCTTCGCGAAGTGTATCAAAAAATTCATCCACATCATAAATCCCTGAAGGTTCTACCAGAACACGGTCCAAACCATTCATCCCATATGCGATCAGTTTTGTCTTGAACCTTCTCTTATGGCAATCCGCATCGCATCCTCCTGAAATCATTTCGAGGTCACAATTGTCTCCTTCCAAATCCAAAAGAAGCATCATGTCCACATTCACAGCTCCGAAATCATTTTCAAGAATTCCGATTCTGATTCCCTGTTCCAGCAAATATGATGCATATTTTCTTAGAAATGTCGTCTTTCCGGAACCCAAAAATCCCGTGATCAAATCAATTTTTACCATCGTTTTCTTCTCCCTGAAATTTACAGCAGATCAAACAGGCTCATTTGCCCACTCCGCCATTTTTCCTGCCTTGCCTTATGTATTATATCATCCTTCTGTAATTCTCCTGTAAGAAATGGAGACTGTGGATTATGCATCTTCATATTTCTCTTTACGGAAGCAGCATCTGTATTGGCATAGCAATACTTACACAAATGACCACAGGTATCATATTGCCCAATATCCTTTCCCAGCAGACAGGCACACTCTGTACGCTGTGATTTAATTGATGGTACATTCAATTTCCCGTGAATCGCATTTTCAAATGTATGCAGTGTCATGCATCCGCTGCAGTCTGCGCCATATTGCGACAGTTCACTTCCTTCCGCACAGGGTTTGATAACCATACCGTATTTTTTGGCAATACGGATAAATTCTTTTCCCAAAGTAATACGGTCCTCTGAAGATACTTCCCTTGCCTGTGGAAAATTCTTTTGAACTTTTTTATACAGATCTACAAAGCTTATCACACAGGTCCTGGTATATCCTGCAAGCATTTCAGCCATTTTTTCAAAATCAGATATATGGCGCTCCGGCGTATAGGTATCCGTAATCAAAATCGGATCGTATCTCCAGCCTATGCTATCTATTCCAACCATACTCGATAACTTCCGAAAGCTTTCCATAATTTCCTCTTTTGGCGGTACTCCCGGCTCTATATCTGTTCCATATGGCGTGATTGTTACAAACCAATATTGTCCATATTCTTCCAGCAGATCCATGTATTGAAACATAGGCAGCGGATTTTTAGTGCAGAAAGCAAGGATGTCCACCACATCAGGCGACAGATCATACCTTGTCACCTGATGCGGATAGTAAGGATTTCTGGTATATACAAAACCTTCTTTTAAGCGGTTAGAAAACCATTGTGCATAAAAAGCCGATATATCTGTCCGCATTCCCGTATTAATTATCATCGTTTTACCCCGTTCACTCCTTACAGCTGGATCAACAATTTTTTACCTACGCAGATTTTATCACAGGTTTTCTAACTTATCTACCTTTTCAGCAACTATCGTTTCTGATTGATTGGTGCAATTCCTTCTTTTCGAACGTTATGCGTCTGGTTCTGGTTTTCCACCTTTGCTTTCTGTGTTACACTGTTAAATTCTTCATTACTTTTCTTCCTCTGCTGTTTTTCCGGTTCTTTTTTGTCCATGCTCATCACCTCATGGATAGAGTGTGCTGACGTGAGCGGAATTATGCAAGAATTCTAAATACGGGAAAAATGTCAAAAAAAATGGTCAAGAGGATTTTTACTTAATTAATGTTTTTCTTTGACGTCAGGTTTTTTAATTGTTCTGCATATAGCAAAAGGTATATAGTTATGCTCCAACCTTCCAACCAGCGGCCTGGCGGCGCTCCACCACAAAATGTCGGTAGATGCCGTCCTGACTTATCAATTCATCGTGGGTACCCTGCTGGACAATCTTGCCGCCGTCCACCACGAAGATGCGGTCGGCATTGCGCACGGTTTTCAGCCGGTGGGCAATCATGATGACCGTCTTGTCGTGAGTAAGCTCTCCAATGGCCTCCACCAGGTCTTTCTCATTTTCGGGGTCAACATTGGCAGTCGCCTCATCGAGAACAATGATGGGGGAATCCTTCATGATTGCCCGGGCAATGGTGATGCGCTGGCGTTCACCGCCGGAAATAGAGGCACCACCTTCGCCGATCACTGTGTCGTAACCGTCAGGAAGCGCCATAATAAAGTCATGGCAGCGCGCCTTCCTGGCAGCGGCAATGACCTCGTCCATGGAGGCCCCGGGCCTGCCAAAGCGGATATTGTTTGCAATGGTATCGGAAAACAGGTAAGTGCGCTGGAACACAAAGGAAAAGTTGCGGATCAGACTGTCATAGTTGTAATCCCTCACATCCTGACCTCCAAGAGTGACCCTTCCTCCCTGCACATCCCAGAATCGAGCCATCAGATTGCACAGCGTAGTCTTGCCGCCGCCGCTGGGTCCGACGATAGCCACAGTAGTCCTTTCCGGGATAGTCAACGACACATCATCCAGAATTTTCTTCTGGTCATAGGAGAAATCCACGTGCTCCAGCGTAATGTCGCAGTAATTCGGGACGATCTCTCTGCCATCGATGTCCATGGATTCCACGTTCAGGATAGCATTGGCCTTTTCCACACCGATATCGATGGAGCGGAAAAGCGTGGAATAACTGCCGGCGCTGTCCAGCTGTTCAAACAGAATAAAAGAGCAGATCAGCATCAGCAGACAGTTCTCCAGGGGCAATGTGCCGTCAAACCAGAAGGTAAGCGCTGCAGCGCATACTGCTACACCGGTAAATTTGTTGGCAATAAATTGCAGAAAGATAAACAGCACTGAAGGCAGTTCCATGCCAAAGGCGGCCTTACGGCACTCCTCCACCGCACCGCTGACCTGGGTGGTGGAATCCTTTGTCAGGTCGAAGTTTTTGACCTCCGAAATACCCTGTACATACTCCAACACCCTGGCAACCAGGCGCTCGTCCGCGTTAAATTTGCGCTGGGACACAGCCTGCTCCTTACGCTGCATCAGAGCATTGACTCCCATGAATACCAGCAGCCCCGCCAGTGTGATAAGGCCAATACGCCAGTCATATACAAGCATCATTACAGCGATAATTCCGGCTGTCAGAAACCCCTTGGTGGTGATCATGACCACCCGGGTCGCTATGTTCGCCATATTTTCCATGGTGTTTGTCGTAACAGAAGTAACCTCACCCAGACTATTGGCATTAAACCAGCCCATGGGCAGATAACGCAGATGTTCCGCAATCTCAATGCGCTTGTTGGCGCAGGCCCGATAACCGCCGCGGGTCTGCAGCATGGTGGATTTCATGTTGATGAGAATTGTTACAGCAACAGAACCCAGGATGATAGCCAGACTGCTCCAGAGGGTAGACATTGTCACACTGTTTGCCAGCAGCGCCTGAATGACAATATAGGCTGCCGGGATGCGCATAGCGGAGCAGATGGCGCTTAATACCCCCAACCAGATGGAAATTATGAACAGCCTGCGGTTCTCCGTTCCGCAGAAGGCAAAGAATTTTTTCAATGTTTGCAGCATTTATGCCACCTCCTCGTCATTGTCCTTAACACTTATATGAGCTTCCCACATTGTCTTATACAGCGGGCAGCTCTCCAGCAGCTCATCCTGTGTGCCCCGGGCGGCAATCCTGCCGTCCTGCACCACAAAGATTTGATCCGCATCTGCCACCGTGGAAAGGCGGTGGGCGATGACCAGCAGTGTCTTGCCACGGATCAATCGGACCAGGGCAGATTGGACTACCGCCTCATTCTCAGGATCGGTGTAGCTGGTCGCCTCGTCCATAATGATCACCGGCGCGTCCTTCAGCATAGCCCGGGCAATAGAGATACGCTGACGCTCGCCGCCGGACAGGTGTCCGCCGGAGGAACCGCAAACGGTCCGGTAGCCCTTTTCCAGGCTCATGATAAAGTCATGGCATCCGCATGCCTTTGCTGCAGCAATGACCTGTTCATCCGTGGCACCCTTGCGGCCCATACGGATGTTGTCCATGACAGAGAGATCAAACAGGTAGTTATCCTGAGATACATAGGCAATGCGGTCGGTGCATTCCTTGAGTGGGAGTGTGCGAATGTCCACGCCGCCCAGGGTAATGCTGCCGCTGTCCACATCCCACAGGGAGGCAATCAGGCGGGCGATGGTGGATTTGCCACTGCCGGAAGGCCCTACCAGGGCATTCACGGTTCCCGGTTCGATGCGCAGGCTGACGCTATGCAGCACCTCCTTTTCGTGATAAGCAAAGCAGACGTCTTTCAGCTCAATAGCGTTGTCCTTTGGCAATTCCCTGGCTGTATCAGGACGCTGCAGATCTTTGCGGTCAAGAATCTCGGCCACCTCACCGACAATTGTTCCAAGCTGAGCCAGATCGTCTGTGTAGGAGTAAGCCGTGATCAGGGGCTGCATAACGCCGAAAGAAAGGATGATCACGGTCAGAAAAGTTTCCACTGTCAGGGTGCCGTGCATGAAGAGCAGGCAGCCAACAGGAAGGATACCGATCAGTGTGGAGGGGAAGATCGCCATGCCGGCAGATTGCCCGAACAGGCAGCTCCGCATCCACTCGATAAAGCAGTCTGCGCCCTCTTTCGCCGCCGAGACGAACTTGGTATAGCTGGTTTTGGACTGCCCAAATGCCTTGATAACCTCAATGCCGTTGATGTATTCTACTGCTGTATCGTTCAGGGCCTTAGTAGAGTTTACAGCGCGCTGAAACCTAGCTTCATATCCGTTGAACATGGACAGGAAGCACGCTACGCCCAGGGGCAAAACGATCAGCGTCGCCAGCCCCATACGCCAATCTACCCGGAACAGCAGCGCCAGCACAGCAACAGCGCCCACGATGTTAGAGGTCATCTCCGGCACAATATGAGCCAACGTTGTCTCAATGGAATCTACCCGCTCCACAATAATATTCTTGTAAGAGCCGGAGGACTTTTCCAGCACCTCACCCAGAGGCAGCGTTGCCAGCTTCTCCATCAGGCGAACCCGAATGCCAGCCAGCACATGGAAAGTGGCATGGTGGGATAGCGTGGTGGAAATTGAGTGCAGGATATAACGCAGCACCCACCACAGCCCCATAATCAGGCAGCGGTTCAGACACCATGTTTTGTCCGCCGTTCCTCCCACAAGGCCGCCAATCAGCTCAATCATGATAAAATACGGTACCAGCGAGCAACCTGTACCAGCCAGCGCCGCCAACACACTCAGCAGATATTCTCCTTTACGGGGGCCTGCCAACTCAGCCAGCCAGGAAACTGCGGAGCGCTTTTTTTCGGTTTTGTTGTTCATATGCTTCATCTCCTTTGGTTAGTTTTAACTAACATACATTTTCAATAAAAGGGAGAAATAATATTCCCCCTTTTATTAAAGTCCTGTGATCATTCGCCAGCCCGGTGTAAAAAAATCCACGATGGTCTTCAGATAGCGTTCTGCATCTGCTCTGTCAT
>JAUNSC010000077.1 GCA_030539395.1 Eubacteriales bacterium | reverse complement strand
GGTTCTTCCGTAATTATCCGTGTTGGACCAATCTCATATAACGCAGTTTTACTTCCAAAAGCTTCTTTCCACACCTCCCATACATCGTTCTTTTTATCATCTTAAGCCTACTATTCGTTCCCTCGACAAATCCATTGCTGTAATCGTATGCAACGGCGTTTTCAACTGCATCAATATCACGCTCTAATCCCTTTGCAAAACTGCATAATGATTTTATGCTTTCATTCTTGTATTTTTCAATGAATAGATACAGGAGAGGTACACTGCGTTTTTCAAATACATTTCGAAATTCCCTGATACAATTGTGGATTCTGAATAGTGCGGGGTATTTCTCATATATGTATGTTTTATGGAATTGGGTAAGCTCCATATTCATCCACATATGGTGGAATACTCCTTCACGTGTAATGTAATCCTGGTCTTTTCCTGTGCTTCCTTTTTTATATTTCATACTTTCTGTCATTGTTCGGACATAAGGCTGTGGTGCAAAGCAACGTCTTTCTTTTTCTTCAATCTTTACCAGATGCTCATATGCATTACTTACAGAACCGTTGTATCCCTTTGCGTAGATTGCCTTTACGGTTTTACTTTTACTCCAGCCAGAATCCAGGCACTCCATAATAAAATCATAATACGGATCCAGTTTACTCTGCCGTACCCAGTACATACAAAGTTCTTTCGGATCACCTTCACGGTATTTCGCAATCGTATTTCTTCCTACTCCCATACGTCTGGCTATTTCTCGGTAACTGCATCCTTCTTTTAAAAATGACTGTATCTGGCATATCATTTGATAACGTCTCGTTGAAAATCCGGAACAGTTATCCACATCAGATTCGATTTTTTTTACAGGGCTCCTCTGTTTCTTCATGAGGAACCGTTATGGTTGCCGGCAGGTTTTGATTAAGGGCCTTTTTGACTGCCTCTAACAAGTTTTGGTGAAGGTGGAATCTGTCTGCTATCTGCATAGCATCCGGCAGTTCTTCAGAAATTACTTTTGCATAAGCACTTGCCCTGTCACGGGTAACCACTTTAACATGTTTATTATTTTTCAGCCAGGGGCGTAATGCTTCACCATCCCTTCCATCTAACAAAGCAATTGGATCATGGCTTTTTTCATCAACAATAATCGTCCCATAAGTATTTCGCTTTTTATATGCAAAATCATCTACACCAATCACATCTCCAATATCAGGTTCTCCAAATGTCCCATATCTTTTTAGCAGCAGGCGGATAACAGTATCCCCGCTGATATTGATCCCTAGTGCCCTACAAATACGGGAACATCCTTCACAGCTTGTTTCAATTGCCAATGTACAGATAAAATCAGCACAGCGTTCGGTTAATCGGCTATAGGTATTTAGAAAACCCTCAAAGGATTCTGCTATTGTCGAAATATCACAATCTTCATTTATGCAGTTATATTCATGGGCCTTGATTTCAAGTTTCACATTCTTGCCCAGAATGGGAAGGTCCTGCACTTTTCTGATATATGTTCCATGATATTCATTAGTCGTTTTTCCACATTTAGGACAACGGCACTCTCTCGAAATAGATTTCATTCGTATTAGTATTCTGGTTGTTTCCTGTTTCACCTCAGTTATTTTTAAACAGTCAGTCGGATAAAATTCATCCAAAAGCAGTGTATCTTTTGATTTTTCCATCGCATAATCCCCATATCGTTTGATGGTTTAATTATACTACATTTTTCGCAAAAGGAAAATAAAAAAAACGGATAATTACGGAAGAGCCAGAATCGCCCGGAATACTCA
>JAUNSC010000026.1 GCA_030539395.1 Eubacteriales bacterium | reverse complement strand
ACTGAAAAGTAGCCGGGTATTTTTCTGTCAACGGCTGAAAATTAAGCGCTTACCATTTTTATACATCTCTATTTTTAACTCAGGATCAACTCTATTGGAAAAATATTCTTCGACTAAAGAATTACCTTCTTTTTCATCATAAAAAAAGCTTTCTTCAAATCGTACATTTCCGACATATTTAGGATCATGATACCAAATAATTGGATATAACCTGTTTTGCCAAATCCCTTTAAGTGATTTATATGTAATAATATTTATATTATTTATATAATCAGTATCTTTAGCCAAAATATATGCCAGTTCAAAACTTATAACCATACGCCTATTCTGCGTCTCTTTTTTTATTCTAAATCCTGCATCAATATCATTTCCCAAGAACTCTATAAGTCCATATCCTTCTCTTAATTTATACCTTTCCAGTAAATTATCATATTGTTCTAACTTTTCAATTCCTTCTCCAACAATGGCAATCCATGCCGCTGCTTTTAAAGAAATAATTTTTTGCATTTTCATCAATGACTTTTCATCATCTGTAACTTGTAAATCATCAAAAAATGTTCCCTCATTTAACTGATATACAAAATTGTTAAGAATTTCAAATATCTTATCAGTATATACAAAAAAATCCTTATTTTCTTTTATTGGAATAATAAAAACTATCTCATCTCCCAAAACCCTCCACATCTCTGCCCCTGGCATCAATTTCGTAACGTTTCCCTGTATTTTTTTAAAGAGAGAAATAATTACTTTATACCAACCTGTATAATTTATAGTTTTATAAGCAGATGAATTTACAATATCAAAAGAGAAGAATAGCTCAACACTACGTCGAGCTATTATATCTTCTCTTTCCTCATTTAAGTCCTCAATTAGTTTACTATACTTACCTAATGCTTGCTTTTCCTCTACCATCTTAAGTACCCCAAAAACTTCCCTCTGTTAGATGCAGCTTCAACCGACACATTAAAAAATTCTGCTATTTCAGATGTATCTACCATATCATCCACCGCTAAATCCTTAAGGACCTCAAGATATTTATCTGCAGGCATCAAAAAAGCAGCTGCAAATTCATTAGCTTGATATTCTTTTTCAGAGTTCCCTATTCGATGGTAAATATTATTGCTCTGTCTTTCCCATAGTTTTTCATTTGTCCTATATCCCATATGGAGAAACAGATGACCCAACTCGTGTGCAATCGTGAAGCGCTCCCGCTTCTCATCTTGAAAAGGTGATAATATTATTCTAAATCCCTCTCCATTCTTTTCAACTGTACCATCTGAAAAAGAAACCTCTCTTTGTATAGTACCACCTAATTTTTCCACAATTTCGCCAATATCTTGAATCGGTACAGGAATATTGTATATATTTAGAATATCCTCCGCTAATGAATTAATCATTCTTTTAGTCGAATTATCCATTTTATCACTTCCTTCTCTCAAATGACGAATTTTTATATATTATACCATGTTTGCTCCTCTATATTCAATCAACATTCACACCTTATTTTTAAAAAATTTGGAAATTGTTTTAATTTCACTGCCCGCTCCATTGTGATGCTAAAATTTCAAGTTAATATAAATTCTAAATTATATTTTGTGCTTTATAAGGAAAGTTCCCATATAATCTCAATCCTCCCATCATCATACACATACACCCCTTCCACATACTCCTCCAACATCTCCCGTGTCAGCTTCTCATACCCAAGATATTCCATCATCTGTTCCACCGGAAGGTTCTTTTTCAACAGGATTTCTTCTTCCATTCTTACAAGAGCTTCTAATTCCTGAATTCGTTTCTGTAACTGTTCATTTGCCAGTTCTACCTGCCCTCTGGCATCCTGAAACTGCTTTTGATCCAATTCACCTTCATGATACTTTTCATAATTCTGTCGGTGTTGTCTTTTGAGCTGTTCCCGTTTTTCTGCACAATCAGTGATTTCACTCTGATATTCCTTTATCAGGTTCTGATGCCGCTTTCGCATGGAAGCATCCATCTGTTCCTGGCTGATCATTTCTTGTAAATGCGCTTTTATTTCATTCAGGATAAAGCCCTCCAGAATTTTGTTATCTGCTTTTCCGGCAAAACAGTCTGTATCTTCTTTCCCTTTGCTGTATGCACAACTATATAGAATATGTCCATGCTGTTTCTTGCTTCCGGAAAGATTTCTTCCACAGTTTCCGCATTTCAGGAATCCACTGAGAAGAGAAGTACTCTTATCAAATTTACTTTTTCTGGAATGGCGCAGTTGAAGACTCTGGGCTTTCTCAAATTCTTCTTTTGATACAATTGGTTCATGATGGTTTTCCAGCACTTTCCACTGATCTTTGGGAATGGGAACTTCCTTTCCGGTTCCCGGATCCGGAATCTTCGTTTTTCCGTAAACCATGCATCCAATATAGTTTTTATCATTAATGATTTTCCTGACCATATCAACCGTCCACTGAAGGTCTTTCGATGCCGCTTTCCGGCGATCCACTTTCTGGCGGCTGCTCATAGACTGAAGCGGTGTAGGAATACTTTCCGCATTAAAAATCCGACAAATTTCTGTTTTGGAATAACGTTGATTTGTCAATTCAAATACTTTCCGTATTACCGCCGCTTCCTCCTCTACAATTTGAAGTTTTGTCTTATCATCTGGATTTCTCCGGTAACCATATGGGGCAGAGCCACAGCAGTATTCTCCCAGATTTCTTCTGGTACTGACTGCGGCTTTCACTTTTACCGACTGATCTTTTACATAAAAATCTGCAATCAGCCCTTTGAACTGGACTTCAATATCAGAGCTTTTCCCTCTATAGTCCAGAGAATCGTAATGATCCGAAACGGAAATAAAACGGATGCCCATAAATGGGAAAACTTGTTCCAGATACGTTCCCATTTCAATATAATTTCTGGAAAATCTCGAAAAATCCTTTACCACAATACACTGCACCCGGTTTTGCCTGACAAGCTGCAGTACCTGCTGCATCGCAGGTCGTTCCATACTGGCACCGGAATATCCATCATCATAAAATTCCTGATAAGGTATGTCCGCCAATTCCGGAATCGCTGAAATGTAATCTTTAATTAACAGTCTCTGATTTGTGATGCTATTACTTTCATTGTTTGTATCATCTTCCATAGAAAGACGGTAATACCCGACAAGCAATCTATTATCTGTCATCTGCCATCACCCCCTGAAATTTGAAAACAATTTCCAAATGTCCATCTCCATACAGCGAGATGCGATCTATCAATGTTTCAACCAGTTCAACGTTCAATCGGGAAGTTCCTTCCAGTTCCAATAGACTTCTAAGGAATTTCGCCTCTTCGTTCTGCTGTTTCTGCAGCATACGCATTTTCTGTTCCAACGTCTTTCTTCGTTCTTGGAAAAATGCTTCCCAGTCGCTGCGTTCTTTTTTGGTATCAAGGTATGCTTGTAAAGAAACCTTTCCTTCCTTATACATCAGAAAACTCTGAACCGATTGATCCGATATCTTCTGATAATCCGTTTCCATTTTATCCAGCTCTTTGCGAATAATAGCAAGCTGGTCTTCCAGAAATAATCTGCTGATTGCTGTCATATCCTTTTTCTTTATTTTCAAAAACTGCAACTGCCTTGAAAGCTCGGAACGGACAATTTTTTGCAATTTGTCTTCGGAAATATTCTTTGTCCGGCATTTTCTTTCATCTCTATAACGATTTGCCTGACAAAAATACTCCACATACCCTCTGGTTCTGCATGTTGTCATTTTTCTCCCGCAATCACCACAGTAAAATACATTATAGAACGCCCTGTCATTTTCATCCCATCCAACATAGCTTCTTGCTTCTTTCGCAGCCTTTAGCCGAATCTGGGCCTCATCAAATATATCTCTGCTAATGATCGGATCATGCGCTTCGGGAGTGATAATCCACTCCCTTTCATCCAGAAGCCCACACCATTTCTCTCCTCTGGAAAACCGAGATTTATACTTATGCTGTACCAAATCTCCATAATAATTATTTTTGGTAAGCACAGCCCGGATAGAAGAATTTCCCCACTGATGAAGCGCTTCTCCATCCTGGCAATACACATGATGATATCGGTTATAATCGGATATGCGATGAACACCATTCTCAAAAAGCCCGTCAATAATCTGATTGATAGGCAGACCGTCTATATATTGTTCAAATATTCTTCGCACAATTTCTGCAGCTTCCGGATCAATGACAAGTTTTCGGATTCCGTTATCATTTACAGAATGATATCCATAAGGAGCCATACCTCCTACATAACTCCCATTCTTTTGGCAAGCCCGTTTGGAAGCACAGCATTTTGCCGAAATATCTTTTGCATATGCATCATTAACCAAATTTTTAATATTCATAGATAATTCCTGACTGTCAGCATCTTTTGAAAAAGAATCATAATGATCACACACAGAAATAAACCGTACTTTCAAAAACGGAAATATCTTCTCCAGATAATCTCCAGTTTCAATATAGTTTCTTCCAAATCTGGAAAAATCTTTGACAATAATACAGTTAATTTGTCCTGCACGAATATCACTCATCAACCTTTCAAAACCAGGTCTTTCGAAATTTGTCCCCGTTTTTCCAAGATCTGTATAGACATCATACAGCACAAATTCTGAATTCCTGCCGGCATTTTCATTCTGATGCCGGATAAATTCTTTCAACATTTCCACCTGTGTTTCAATCGATTCTGATTTTTTATCATCATGATCCACGGATAATCTGGCATAAATAGCTGTTTTATAGACTGACAACCGTGAGTATTCCAACTTTTGTCCATTCAGATATCGTTTTGCTGTTCTTGCCATTTATCCAACCCCTTTCCCTTTATCGGTCTGCTGTTCTTCAAAAAAGTTCTTAATCACTTTCATCTTCTCTATCCTATCCTGATAACGAAGTACAATCATAATCCGTTTGTTTTCATATACATAGATTTTATCTATCGCCAGTGCCAGAAGCATCCGGTCTAATTTTTTCAGCTCTAACGATTTTTTCCACTCCTCCAGCTGAATGGTAGCAGCAACACCATCTTCAAACATCTGTTTTACCATCTGCTTCTGATTTTCAATCATCATTTCCAGTTCTTCACATTTCTTACCATAAATATCACGGAATTCCTGAAATTCTTCTTTGCTGATAATTCCGGCTTTCAAGTCATCATACAACGACACCCTTAGTGCGTAACACTTATTGTATTCTTCCTGCAGGCGGCTGATCTGCGTATCATAGTGAATGACCTGATCATATCCAATTTCCATCTCTTTCATTTCTTCCATTATCATTTGATAATTCATAAAGAGGGAAGAATACATCTGAATCTCTTTCAATACAATGATTTTCAGTGTCTCTTCTGGAATGCTGTGTCTGGTACAATTTCCACCTTTATTTTTTGTCTGACAAATATAAAAAGCTTTTTTCTTTTCCTTATACTGATTCACTCTCCGAATCATGGGTGTCTTACAATCTCCACAGAAAAGAAAACCAGAAAATAAATTTGGCCCTTCCGATGATTTTGAAGCTCTTCCATCATATTGAAGAAGTTTCTGCACAATATCAAAATCACTCTGGCGAATAACTGCCGGATGTGTATTCTCGACCCTTACCCATTCATCTTCCGGCTTATTCAGACGTTTTTTCACTTTGTAGCTGATACGTTCCTGTTTTCCCTGTACCATATTTCCAATATAAACCTCATTCGTGAGAATACGCTTAATCTGTACAGCAGACCATTTTGGAAATTCTGTGCTCTGAAATCCGGAATTATAGTTTTCTCCCAATGACTTTTTATACTCTTTCGGCGGTAATATATGACGTGTATTCAGCTTTTCAGCGATTGCCCCCAGACTTAATCCTTCAATTTTCCACACATAGATTTTTCGGATCACATTTGCCGCATATTCATCAACTACAAGGCAGTTTTTATTCTGTATATCTTTCTGGTAACCATAAGGAGCAAATGCTCCGATAAATTCTCCATTTTCCCGTTTCATCTGCTGATGACTTCTTACCTTGGTAGAAATATCCCGACAATAACTATCATTCACAAAATTCTTAATAGGAACCACGAGAGATTTTTCAGAAGTATTTGCCGTCTTGCTGTCAAAATGATCAGTAACCGCAATAAAGCGCACATTTAAAGCCGGGTAGATTTTTTGAATAAATCGCCCGGCTTCTATATACTCTCTTCCGAATCTGGATAAGTCTTTTACAATTACACAATTCACTTTCCCTGATTCAATATCTGTTGTCATTCGTTTAAATTCAGGTCGGTCAAAATTACTTCCTGAGTAACCGTCATCTACATAAATGTCAAAAATTTGGATATCCGTTTGACTCTTTACAAAGTTCCGAAGTAATTCCCGCTGACTACTGATGCTGTTACTTTCCGTCTTGGCACTTCCATCAATATCTTCATCGTCTCTCGACAATCGAAGATATAATGCAGCATCGTATGTGCATGACTCCTTCCATTGATTTTGCTTCATTTACATCGCTCCTAACCTATATTCATTGATAGAAGTCAAAAACCATGTAATCCGTTCATTTTCCCTGACTCCACCTTAACATAACTTTCGCTGCTTTACAAGACATTAGTACATCAACTCCGTCCTTTTTCTCAGATAATCCATTAACGCATCTGTTGCATCCACTTCCCCTGTCATTTTTACAACAACCACATATCCTTCATTTACATGAACATAAGGCTCATTACCGGACTTTTTTTCAAATTCACAAATTTTATCAGAAATGTCCTGACTCATAATCGGATACAATTCATCAATCACTTTCAGACCCTCTGCTTGTAAATTCTCTATCACTTCCTCTGGTTCTGCACCCAAATTACTTGCCATTGTCTCTCACCTCTGTTCCAACATATTCTTCGCACAAGTCGTCCTATTCCTTTTAGTTGTCAATGTGCAGCGGGTTTTTATATCCTCACTAACACAAACTGACACAAAGAGAAAAACAAGCTGGTGAAATTCTCTGGTGAACAAATATTTTTAAAGGTCTCCCCTAATTGTTTTAAGTACCACAATATTTCCAGGGCAAGATTCGCCTATGTAATACAAAAACTCCATTTTATGGATTTTTGTATACTTGGCAACTCTTGATGAGGCATCCGGTCTCCGCTCCGCTTCGGTCGGTGCTAAACGGATGTCCACTGGACATCCAGCACCCCCATACCCTCGGTAACTACACAATAAAATTGTGTCTTTTGGGCTATCACAAATCTTGTGAACGCAGCGCCATATTTCATAGGCGGTATTCTATACATACAGGAAACCTGCCACTGGCAGCTTTGTTGCATACGATAACATAAAAACAAACAGCATCTGTCCAGTTGACAAATACTGTCTGCTTACGATTTCCGTTTGTAATTTTTTGATTTATGGATGAAACCCGATAGGGAAAAAATAGTCTATCTGCTATTTAAGTTCACACGACTCTCGGATATATATTTGGATTGTGGCTGACACAATCCGATGCTCGCTATTCCTGTGGACAATCAATCAGCTCGATAAACTGAATTTATCTCAGCATACTGTATATACATTCTAACAGTGTCAGTGCCAAAATCACATTGATGATTCTGTAATGTTTCAGGTAATATTTTTGAATCAAAACACCCATCCCGATCCAAGTACCAGTTGCTATTGTTCCGATTGTGGCAATTACAAGCTCGAAGAACAGAAGTACAGCAAATGATGAATTAAAGTCAACAATATATCCCGTCAGAGCTGTAATACCAAACATATAAATTTTCACATTAACGAACTGGAGCATAAAGCCTTTCAAAAAAGAGGCGGACTTCTCAGCACTCTCAGCATGTGGCTTACTGATTGCTATATGAATGGTCAGCCACAGAATATAAGCTGCTCCTACGTATTTCAACACACTCATTAGATTCGGTAAAAACATGCTGACTCCATATACAAATACAGCACACAGAATCTGAACCACATAGTATCCCATAAAGATTCCAAAAAACAGCGGTTTCCCTTTTTTCCAGCCATAGTTCGTTACAGTATTCAGGGCAAGTATATTTCCGGGACCCGGAGTAAATGCATTAACAATACAATATATCAGAAAATTTCCAATCACATAAGTCGGCATTATCATCGACCACCTTTCTATCAATAATCTTATCAGATAGAGGCGCATCATACATAATACCTATTTTATATACAACTCCATAGTTTCAAAATATGTTATACTTCCGGTGCATACTTCCTAAGTTCATCGATATAAATCAAACCAAGTTCGGAAAGCTCCTGTTTTTCATTCATAATATAGCCAATCTTCATCTGTTCATTTTCATTTAATGGAATTGCAACAATATTGTCTCCATGAAGATACTTCGGAAAAATACCGCTTGATATTGTATAAGCATTCAAACCCAGCATAAAATTGACGATAGCACCACGGTCATTAACATGAATCTGCTTTTCTACTTGAACGGTACTATATAGTTCTTCTGAATAGTAGGCTGATTCATAACTTCCCTGAACAAAATTCAATCTCGGAAATGGCCGCAGATCATCAAGAACAAGGCTATCTCTGGACGCAAGAGGATGGTGTTTCTGAAGAAACACATGGGGCTTTGCATAGAACAAGGGAGTAAATTGAAGATTATATTCATTCAAAATCTTTTGAATTACTTCTCCATTCTCTTTTGAAAGATAGATGATTCCAAGATCACTAACCCGGTTTTTTACATCTTCGAGAATCTGATGCGTACTGGTTGCATTAAAATAAAACTCATACCGTTCCTGTCCGAATTTCTTTACGAGTTCCACAAACGCATTTTCTGTAAAAGTATAATGCTGAGCAGAGACACCGAACCTTGTTTTCTTCGGCAAGTCAGTAACGTATCGATCTTCCAGCAGTTCCATCTGCTGAATGACTTGTCTTGCATATCCAAGGAATTCCATTCCTTCTTTTGTAAGAGTGATACCTGCATGACTCCGAAGGAAGATGGTAATCCCAACTTCCTTTTCGATTTCTTTTACTGCATTTGAAAGACTGGGTTGCGAGATAAAAAGCTGTTTAGCTGCTTCTGTAATCGATCCTGTTTCAGCCACAGTCACAATATATTTTAATTGCTGTACCGTCATTTGTTTTTCACCACCAATTCCAATCTTTCTAATTCCAAAATATAATTTTAGCATCTTTACACCATCAAGTTCCGATTTACCGATGTGTTTGGATGTAATTATACATTGCCGCCATAGAAAGCACAAGCATAGGTGCTGAAAAATGTCTATTCTGTAATAGCATATGTTTTATCTGGGTTCATCCGCGAAGTATACATAAAAAATCAGATTTTTAATATATCTCATCCACATCCAATCATTTATCTGATAGATAAATTCGATATATCTCACTCTTCCTCAGTATTATTCTATTAGTATTATTAGCGTGTCGTTTTGACATATCTAGAGATGTCATTTTAACACTTCCAGACATGTTGTTTCGACACGTCTGGAACCATTCATACCTTATTTTATCTTCTCATTGAATTTATATCCTACACCCCATACCGTCTGAATATAAATTGGTCTGGACTGATCCGGCTCAATTTTTTTACGGATTTTGTTAATATAGGCTGTGATATTACGATCATCTGCAACGTAACACGTTCCCCACACTCTATCATAGATTTGCCCCTTGCTAAATACCTGTCCCCTGTTTGCTGCAAGAAGTTCCAAAATATCAAACTCTTTGCTTGTAAAAAATACTTCTTTATCACTCACAAGTACTTGACGTTTTGACGGTATAATCACTAAATCACCAACAGAAATATTATTGGTCTTATAGGTCTCCTTGCAAGTAGTGTAACCATATTCCATTGCCAATTCTATTAACCTTCTGCAAAAATCTTCACTATCCTTTTCCATCTTAACCAGTATAATATCCACATCTAAACTACTCCCTTTCTTTACTTATCGACCAGTCCTAAAAAAGTATCGCTTTCAATCCACAGGTCAACTCAGACATTCCCCCGGAAATCAATTCTGCTTTTCCTGTTTGCATAGCTCATGATTTGCCACAACTGTTGCTGCAGCAGCCGCAATCACATGACTTGTAAGAACTGCAATCCAAATGCCGTTTAATTCATGTAATAAATTTAACAGTACCCATGCAAGAGGCATACGAATAATCAAATAATACAATACCATGCAGAGCATACTCTTTGATGGTTTCCCCATACCATTTAAACTTCCCAAAAAACAATTCGTAACTGTATTTAAAACATATCCAATGCCAACAATCATAAAATACGCGGCTACAATCTCCGCCGCAGCTTCACTATCAACAAATAAATATGACAGCTGATTGGAAAAGCATACGATCAAAGCAGAAAGAATAATCAGTATAACAATGCCATACTGTAAAGCTAATTTTATATAATCTTTGGCCCGGTCATATCTGGTGCCACCTACACACTGGCCTACAATACTTGTCAATGACATATTCAAAGCCATTGCCGGATAGAACAAAATCGTCTCCAGCTTCCCTGTTATTCCATAAGCTGCCAAAGCTGATATTCCAAAACCAGTGACAAGTGACGTAAGGAAGCTTGTGCTGATTGCGGGTATACTTTGCTGAAAAGCGGACGGAATCCCTTTTATGATAAATGGCGCTACTAACATCCTATCAAAATAAGACAAGCGAAGCTTAAAAAACTGTTTTTTATATAAATACGCAAGCATAAAAATGAGACATATGGACTGAGATGCAACAGTCGCAATAGCGGCTCCTTTAAATCCAAGATAATGAATAAATAATGGATCTAAAACAGCATTCAGCACGGTACAAATCAACATAGCAATTACCTGAAAAACACTATTCCCAAAGCTTCTTAAAACGGCTGTAAAGTAGCAATAAAGATAAACAGCCAAATATCCAAGAATATAAATTGCCAGATACTGATAGGCGGATTGCATAATTTCATCCGGTGTGTGTAACAAAACAAGAATTGGTTTCAAAAACATTTCAAGCAAAATCGTTACGCCAAGAGAAAAAATAATTGCTACTGCCAACGATGTCATGATCATCTTCTCTGTTTTCTCTTTTTCATTTGCGCCAATTGCCTGTGACAGTAGAATAGACACACCATTCGTTGCGCCCATCGCAATGGAATTAAGAATTAGAATAATCGGTGTTGAATTCGTCAATGCAGCATATGCTGTTTCACCTAACAAATTGCCAATCCAAAGGCTATCCACAAGATTGTATGCCATATTTAAAAACATTGCCACCATCATCGGCAAGAACATTGCTGCCAAACATCTTTTTGTGTTCCCATTTATAAAATCTATTTTTGTATTCATTATTTTATCCTCCTTTTAGTGAATGAATATCAGTCATTTAAAATCTCAAATAACTCCCTGCCGCTATGGCAGGGAAAGAAATTCATATATTAACTATTTACTGTGTGATATACAAGCCTAATCTTAAGAGAAACCCCTAATTAACTCTAACAGAAAGATACGAATACGTTCTTCTCGTTCTTCGGGAGCGAGCTTTTGATTAAGCAAAATGCCCAGCTGTCCATATACACAAAAGGACGCTGCTGTTTCCGTATCTTGTATATAAATCTCACCTCTTTCATTTGCTTTAGCAAGTAAATTTGACACAATAGGCTGCAGTTTCGAACAAATCTTCAATGACAGCTGGTTATGAAATTTCAAATTGCCTGTCTCATGACATATTTTTTGAGCATAGCTATTGTCATTTTCCACCTCTACAAAGGTTGGCATCTTTTCAATAATATCTGCCAGAGTCATTTGCTCATCTAAAACAGCACTTATCTGTTCCACTTGTCTTTCGGCATATTGATCTAATGCTGTGTCAAATAATTCTTCCTTTGATGCAAAATAGCGGTAACAAAGTCCCTGAGCAACATTCATTTCTCTCGCAATATCTGAAATAGATGTTTTTTCATAACCTTTCTCATAGAAGACCTTCATTGCCGTATCTATAATCTCCTGCCTTCTTTCTTCTGGTGCTTTTGTTATTCTGGTCATAAATCCGATCACCTCTTTTTCCGTCCTTACCAAGTACAACATAGCATACTTGTATAAAAATGTCAATGAATTTTATTCATTCACTTTTAGATAATATACCTTTTCCATAATAATAGATGATTGAGATTACACAACATTTCATTTGCCTATACGAAGATTAACTCTTCCCCGATAATCTCCATCGCACGAGCCTGTATGTTATTCATTTTCTGTATCCAAACAAACTGATTCTCATTTTTTAGTTTTTCTGTCACTCCTTCCGCTTTCTTCATTTGCTTCACAATTTGTTCAAAACGTATTGTTGCCTGTTCGTCCACATCTGCTAAATGTTTGTCCAACTTTCCAGTAAGAAGCATGGACTGATACCATCCTGACTTATACTCCTTCAGATAAGTTCTTCTAAGCATACCATATTTTCCTATGATTCTGGTTTCCTCTGAACGCAATTCCAATTCAGGCAGCAAATAATCGCCTGCTTGTCTATACGTTATTTCCAATAGTGTCTCCTCCTTCGTTATAATACAACTTAAAACCTCTGGTTTCTCATTGAACTGTCAGGTAAAATCAAATATTCACTTCGTTCGTACTTAATTTTCTGCCGACAACTCATGTTACATCATTGCTACAAACCTCTCATCAAACTGGATTTTCGATTCCAACACGGGCAGATTTTCCTCTGAATCCATGGAAAGGGTTTCGTTTCTGTTTTGGGGAAAATGAGCGGAAACACTTATTTTATCGGGCTTCTATCAATGTAACCTTATTATAACGTCCTCCCCATATCCCACCTCATTATTCGGATATTGCATATTTCCCGGCAATGCCCGCGCCCCTCTCTGCAGATACGCCCTCACCTTCTCCCCGTAAAGATACGGATCATTTCCGTTTATAATCCCCCACTGCATCAGCATGGCAGACGCGCCCGTGACAAAGGGTGTGGCAAAGGAAGTTCCTGTGACAGTGGTATAACCGCCGCCCACAGCCGTAGTACGGATGTTCACACCTGGGGCTGCCAGATCCGGCTTTACAGGGAAAAGACCAGTAAGCATGGGCTGCGGTGTCTGATTGCCTCTGCCTGAAAACGGTGCATACTTCAAACTGCGGGAATCATAGGCCCCCACCGCAATAATATTTCTTGCAGTAGACGGTATCGTCAACGTATTTTCTACACTCGGCTCATAAAAAAGTGTTCCTGAATTCAATGTTTCTTTCTGAGGAAGCCACATATCAAATCTGCCATTTACAATTTTCTGCGGAGTCAGAACGATCCGCCAGATACCATTGTCAATATATTCCTCCTGCGGCAGGAAATCTATATATATCTCCTGAGAAATACTGAATGGACCTGGTTCTCCGTAATAGACCAGCAATTCCGTATTGCCGGCACGAAAACGCTGCGGCCCCAGATTCTGTGTCAGCGGGCCGATTCTCTGACCGCCGGGATGTACCAGAGAAACTTCAAAACGATCCGCATATGATTTCCAAAGCTGGACATTGATGGAAGTCTCAAAAGGCGCCACCCCCAGTTCCACTTCCCGGACGTTTCCCTGCTGCAGCACTCCTGAAGTGTGTCCTGCCGTATTTCCCTCATTTCCTGTGCCGATGCAGACAATCGACTTCCAGCGATTTGCCAGTTCTCCCAGGTATGTCTCCAGAAGACCTGTTCCGTCATGCGGCCCATACACGTTTCCAAAACTCAGATTAACAGCCACCGGAAGCTGCAATTCCTGAGCCTTTCGGAAGGTATAATCAAGCGCCTGCATCAGTTCCGTTGTCCGGGGAAAACCTCCTTCTGAAGGAGTTCCCAGTTTTACCACCAAAATATGCGCCAGAGGCGCCACTCCCCGATCCGGGCCAAATTCATATTGACCTGGAGTACTGCCCTCCGGTCTCTCCGCCTCCGGCTGTCCTGAAAACCGGCTTCCCCGCAGGGATGCCCTTCCGTTTCCGGCAGCAATCCCAAGAACCTCTGTCCCGTGCCCGCTGATGTCCCGAATCGGCAAAAGCACGTCACTACGCAGTGCCTCATCGATCTGTGCCTTTGTATATTCTGTACCAAGTGTATAACCATCAGGCGGATTTCCCTGAATGCTCTGATCCCAAATAGCCAGAATGCGTGTGCTTCCGTCAGGATTTCGAAAATCCAGATGGGTGTAATCTACTCCTGAATCGATGACAGCTATTAAAATTCCCTGCCCAAGCAGAGCCCTCTGCGTCCCCTCCGGTATCCGCCCCGGCACTGTCGGCGGAAGTCCAACTCTATCCGTAATCTGCAGCGTATCCATACAAGAGGCTGTTCTTCCCTGCCGCGCAGAAAAAAACAGCCTCTTTGGTTTTTCAATATATTCTATTTCCGGCTGAGATGCCAGGTATGGAATCAATGACTGCGAGATAGTGATAATTGCATATCCACCTGCAAGTTCCGCTATCCGGATACCCTGCTCGCGAAATCTCTCCAGACTTCCGGAATACTTTACAATCAAATCCCATTCCCTGCTGCGTTCATCAAATCCAACATCTAATGTCAGAGATTTTTCACGCTCCCGGGGTGTGGCATCCAGTGCAAGATTTAAAAGATTTTCTATTTTCTGATCTGTTGCCATTCTTAACTTCTCCTCAAAGAATCAACGTTCTTTAGATAATATGCCGGTGATATCAGGAGAATTCAGCACAGGGCAGATCTCATTTACATTTAAAACCGAAAATCCCGGATTCCCCGGGAAATTTTTTCCAGGTGATCCCTGCAGATTTCCCTTACCCTGTCTTTAGGAATGTTTTGCAGTTCTGCCTGAATCAAAGCTTCCCCAACTGCTTTCGTTTCTTCTGATGCATAATCCATCAGATATTCTTTTAACGTCATTAATGCATTGGGATGACAACAGTTCTGAATTTGTCCGGATTTACACAGTGACATAAAGCGGTCGCCGGTACGTCCCTCACGGTAACATGCGGTACAGAAGGATGGAATATACCCCATATCCATCAGCCACTTCACCACTTCATCCAATGTCCGCTGGTCTGATACATCAAACTGCTCTGTATCTGCAGGCCGCTCTTCTTCTGTATATCCCCCCACGCTGGTGCGTGAAGCACCGCTGATCTGTGATACTCCCAGACGGATAACCTTCTCCCGCACTGACTGGGATTCTCTCGTTGAAATGATCATACCGGTATAAGGCACGCAGATACGGATCAATGCACAGATTTTTGCAAATGTCTCATCATCAATTCCGTTATCGAATGCAGAAGGATCAATATCGTCCGCATGTTTGATACGGGGTACACTGATAGTATGGGGACCTACGCCATGCACCGCTTCCAAATGCTCCGCGTGCATTAAAAGTCCCGCAAATTCATAGCGGTACATTTCCAGGCCAAACAGAACACCGAGGCCCACATCATCTATTCCGCCTTCCATGGCACGGTCCATAGCTTCTGTATGATAAGCATAATCATGCTTTGGTCCTGTGGGGTGAAGCTTCTCATAGCTCTCTTTGTGGTACGTTTCCTGAAACAGGATATACGTGCCGATTCCCGCCTCTTTCAGCTTTCGGTAATTCTCCACCGTAGTAGCGGCAATATTGACATTTACGCGGCGTATAGCACCGTTTTTGTGATGAATAGAATAAATTGTATCAATGCATTCCAGGATATACTCGATCGGATTGTTTTTGGGATCCTCACCGGCTTCGATTGCCAGACGTTTATGTCCCATATCCTGAAGAGCAATTACTTCCTGACGGACTTCTTCCTGTGTCAGTTTCTTCCTTGCTATATGTTTATTCTTTTGGTGGTATGGACAATACGTACATCCGTTGATACAGTAATTTGACAAATACAGCGGAGCAAAAAGCACGATCCGATTACCATAGAAATCTTTTTTTATCTGCTCTGCCAGCGCATACATTTTCTCATTTTTTTCGGGGTTGGAGCAGGATAGAAGAACAGATGCCTCCCTGTGAGTCAGGCCTTTTAGCTGCGCTGCTTTCTCCAGGAGCTGATCTACCAGCTCCAGATCATCCTTGTGCTCATCTGCATAAGCAAGCGTATCCAGAATCTCCTGGTGGTCAATAAACTCTTCAGCTTTTAATGATTTTGGATTATACATATCAAAAATACCCGCTTTCCTTCTTGTCGGTACACTCTACTTCTTTTCCAGATACTCTTTCACCATTTTCACGGCTGAACTGGTACCGATTCTCGCGCATCCTTCTTTGATAAATGCTTCCAGATCTTCTACGCTCTTCACACCGCCTGCCGCTTTCATTTTTACCTTTTCCCCAATATGCTCTTTGAAGAGCTTAATATCTTCCAGTGTAGCGCCGCCTGTGCCGAATCCTGTAGATGTCTTGATAAAGTCTGCACCTGCGTTTGTCACAGCTTTGCAAAGGGCAATTTTCTCTTCTTCTGTCAGGTAGCACGTCTCGATGATAACTTTCAGGATTTTATCTCCAACCACATCTTTCAGTGTCTTGATTTCTTTCTCAACGGCATCAAAATCACCGTTCTTAACATCCGAGATATTGATGACCATATCAATTTCATTTGCACCGTCTTCCAGCGCCTGCTGCGTCTCTGCCACCTTTGCCGCTGTCACACTATACCCCAGCGGAAAACCTACTACAGTACAAATATTGATCTTTTCTCCGTAAGTGTCATTTACGCGCCTGATATAACAGGGCGGGATGCAGACAGAAGCCGTATCACACTCGATTGCTTCATCACATAACTTTTTGATATCCTCCCATGTTGCAAATGCTTTTAACTGGGTATGATCCACATACTTTAACATTTCTTTTGCGTTCATATAATATATCTCCTTTCCGTTTTACCTGCCGTCTTCTAATATTTTTCAACCTGGCCTTTTTCCACTCTTGCCAGTACCAGAGGTTTCTCTTCCGGTGCAGTATCTCCGATGGTGATCGCTGATTGATAACGCATTTCGGCCCCGTCAAGCAATTCTTCCTTCGATGTATAAAGTTCTGCTATTACATCGCCTTTCTTTACTGCATCTCCTGTTTTCTTTTTTAATATGATGCCCGCGGACATATCGATCACGCTTTCTTTTGTCTCCCGTCCTGCACCCAGCATCGTAGACGCCACTCCGATGCTCTGAGCATCCATATGGGCAATAAATCCATCCGCCTTTGCAGTCACCTCACGATAACAGGGTGCCTTTGCAAACAGTTCTGAATCATAAGCATACCTTCTGTCGCCTCCCTGACCTTCTACCATATCTGCAAAACGTTCCAGTGCCTGACCGTTATCAATTACTTCCTGCGCTTTTTGGCGGCACTGTTCCAGACTTCCCTGCCCTGCAAGATACAGCATATTGGATGCCAGTGCCATACAGACTTCTTTTAAGTCTTCCGGTCCTCTTCCCTTCAGTACTTCCAGGGATTCCTTCACTTCCATGGCATTTCCGATGGCAAATCCCAGTGGCGTATCCATATCGGTAATCAGCGCTGCTGTACGTTTTCCCGCCGCATCGCCAATGGCTGTCATCTTCTTTGCAAGCTCAATGGAATCCTCAAGCTTTTTCATAAAAGCACCGCTTCCGGTAGTTACATCCAGAAGGATGGCATCATTCCCTGCCGCCAGCTTCTTGCCCATGATAGAAACTGCAATCAACGGAATACTGTTCACAGTAGCCGTCACATCACGGAGCGCGTAAAGTTTCTTATCTGCCGGTGTCAGATTTCCGGACTGTCCGATCACAGCTATTCCTGTTTTATTTACCACTGAAAAGAACTCCTCTTTATCCAGGTCGGTGCGAAGCCCCGGTATACTTTCCAGTTTATCCACCGTACCGCCAGTATGTCCAAGTCCCCGACCCGACATTTTGGCCACCTTGACACCGCATGCAGCAACGATCGGCGCTATCACCAGAGTTGTTTTATCGCCTACTCCGCCGGTAGAATGCTTATCTACTTTTACTCCCCGGATCGGTGACAAATCAACCATATCTCCGGACCTGGCCACAGCATCTGTCATGATCGATGTCTCCATATCCGTCATCCCCCGGAAAAAAATAGCCATCAGCATGGCTGACATCTGATAATCCGGAATACTTCCATCCACATATTCCTTAATCATCCAGCGGATTTCATCCTCTGAAAGCTGTCCCCCATCACGTTTTTTTTCAATCAAATCATACATTCTCATCATATTCAGCCCCCTTGAGTATAGTATAGTCTTTTTGATGCTTTACGGCAAGCGTTTTCTGCTTACATACAAACAGAGACGGCCTCCCGGCATATACCGGACGGCCGTCTGAAAAGGGGGATAGAGATATCATTTTATCGAAGTATTACGCATTTACATCCCCGGCTTTTATAAACATCTTCAAAATCATCTTTTGCAATCTCATAATACCCCAAAACAGGATCTGCCAATACAACTGTGCTCCCCGTATAACCAATCAGAACTGTCCCATGATCGTTATTGCTCCAGTCCATAAATACTCCGTCTTCCCGGTACCATCCATTCACCTCACCCCGTTCCTCCATTCCGATCGTTCCCCATATTACTATGGGAATATCCTGATCAATCAGCTCATATAATTCCCCGGCCGATATTCCCGTCATGTTCACGGCCCGAAGTAAACTGCCCGTCTCTGAAAGATATCGGTTTGCCGCCGTTACAATCGCCCCGGGTCCGCATATATATCCGGTAGATGTGGCAGGATCACCTATAAAATAATTTTCCATATCATTTCCAAACAGTCTTCCGTCCTCACCATAGTAGAATCCTTCATCATATAAAACAGGGAGATATTCTAACGCCATATTTACTTTATCTGCGTTTAATCCGTAATAATTCAGCACCATTGTCATTGCCGTAATTTCACATCCTGTAGGAAGCTCCGGCTCCTGATAAATCAATGGAAAGTCTTGTATGACAACTGATTGGGACGCAGCTGTTACCCCCACGATCATTTCCTCTGTTTCCACCGCGGACACCGAACAGGATAAACCAGCCGCACAAACAATTCCCGACATCAATATATGAAAAAAATGCTTCATTGTCATTATTCCTTATACCTTTCCCTCTTTTTGATGTTATCAGCCTATCATGGCAACCTAAAGGTATCCTAAAAGAACTTTGAACATTTTGTGATATCTTCTCCCATTTCTGGAAAATGCATTTCAGATATGATATCATAATCAAAAAATAAATATCCTCAACAGGAGGTTTGTTATGCGACTGCTGATTGCCGAAGATGACCACGATATTTCCAGGGCTTTGTCTGTCCTTTTTCAAAAAAATAATTATAGTGTTGACTGTGTAAGTAACGGTACAGATGCATATATTTATGCTTCAGACGGGCACTATGACGGCATAATACTGGACATCATGATGCCCGGTATGGATGGTATAGAAGTCTTAAAATCTCTAAGATCCGATGGTGTATCTGCTCCGGTACTCCTTCTGACTGCCAAAAGCGATGTGTCCGACCGTGTATCCGGACTGGATGCCGGCGCAGATGATTATCTTCCAAAGCCTTTTGCCGTCAGTGAACTTCTGGCCAGGGTACGCGCCATGCTTCGGCGCCGGGAACAATACCAGTCTGATTCCATGCGGTTTTGCGGCCTCTCTCTGGACATATCATCCTTTGAATTAAGTTATAAAAGCCATAAGCTTCACCTGCCCAGCCGCGAATATCAGGTCATGGAGCTTCTCATGCAGACTCCCGGCATGGTAATTCCCACCGAGACTTTAATGGAACGTGTATGGGGATGGGATGCGAATGTGGAGATAAGTGTCATCTGGGTATACATATCAAACCTTCGAAAAAAGATTGAATTGCTGAATGCCCCTGTCAATATCCGTGCTGTTCGAGGTGTGGGTTATTGCCTGGAAAGCAAAAATTCTTAAATCAAAACAGAAAGGATTTCCCATGATCAAAACTCTCAGGAAAAAATTTATTCACATAGCAGCCCTGTCCCTTCTGTCTGTTATTTTGCTGCTGGTCCTCTCTATCAACGGCATTTTTGTTTACCAGAGAAATCAATTGCTGAATTCCAGACTGGAAAGTCTGCTGTCCGAGCAAAAGCCTTCCGAATCATCGGACAGCGGTCCCGATTCAGACGGAAAAAAGATTCCCCATGAAACCGGCCAGGAAAAACCGCAGAAAAATGAACCTTACTACCTTTTTCCCCAATTTCTTGGCAACCTGAAATTTTCCGCTAAAGGTTGTCTTATCCGCCTGGATGAAAACAGCGAGATAAAAGATGTACGCCGGGATATTGCCGAGAGTTATACTGACGAAGAACTCCGGGACTTTATTTCTGCCATTCTTTCTGCAAAATCTTCTGCAGGATGGGAAGGTTCCTATAAATTCCGCAAAGAAATCCATACAGATACAGATGGTTCATCAGAAACTCTGATCGCCATTGTGGATGCATCTTCCGCACTCCACGCCGTATCTTCCCTGCTTTTCTTTTCTCTTTTAATTGGTCTGGTCAGTTTTTTGCTGGTGCTGGTATTTATTGTCATTGCCTCCGGAAAAGTGATTCATCCGATTGTGGAAAGCTATGAAAAACAAAAACAGTTCGTGACCGATGCCGGGCACGAACTGAAAACTCCTCTTACCGCCATTTCTGCGGATAATGAACTTGCACGCCTCACCTATGGAGACAGCGAATGGTTTGATGCCATTGACCGCCAGGTGCAGAAATTGTCGAATCTTGTCGCAGACCTGATTGCCATGGCAAAAATGGATGAGGAACAAAAAATATATTTTTCAAACTTTAATATATCAGATGCCGTTTACGACACAGTCAGTTCTTTTAACGCACCTGCCGCCACCCAGGGCAAATCACTGACTGTCCATATAAAAGAAAATCTGTATTTTAGCGGTGACGAAGCAAAAATCCGCCAATTGGTATCCATCCTGATGGACAATGCTCTGAAATACTGTGATCCATCCGGCGAAATCAATGTCCGTCTCACCGGAGGCCGCCATATCCATTTATATATCACAAACTCATTCTGTTCAGCCGAAGAATTTGATCCGCAAAAAGTATTCGAGCGTTTTTACCGCAGTGATAAAGCCCGCTCCTCTGACGGCAGCTACGGGCTTGGGCTTTCCATTGCCAAGTCCATCACAGAGCTGCATAAAGGAACAATCCACGGCAAAACGCTCGGAAACAATATGGTTCAATTTGTAGTACAATTATAACTGTCTGAAACAGGTCAAAGTACGTCAAGATACTTTAATTATAACAATTCTTCCGGACCGAATCCAAGAGGAAGCAGTTCCTCCAGTTTAAATATGCGGTACTGCTCCTCGCCGGCTGCCAGAATCACCTGAAAAGTCTTCGGATCACAAAACTCACCCATTACCTGACGGCATACACCGCAGGGAGGACAGATTTCTCCTGCTCCTTTTTCGACTCCTTTTTTATTACCCACAATAGCAATCGCTTCAAACTCTCTTATACCTTCTGATACCGCCTTAAAAAAAGCCGTTCTCTCTGCGCAATTGGTCGGAGTATAGGATGCATTCTCAATATTGCATCCCCGGTAAATGGTTCCGTTTTTCGCCAGGAGCGCCGCCCCCACGCAAAAATTCGAATATGGCACATACGCATATTTCTGAGCTTCAAATGCCTGACTGATCAGCTCTTTTATTTTTACTGTATCCATAAATCCCCTTTCCGTTTCTGACCTTACACCTGTTATTTTTTAATTTCCTGCCAGAAGCTTTCACCCTTTATGTCTCCCTTAACGCCCAACATATCCAATACAGTTGCTCCTATGTTGGCATAGGTCTTTCCGGTTCCCAGGTTTACATTTTCTTTTACCGGTTCACCGTAGATCATAACCGGAATGCATTCTCTGGAATGGTCTGTCCCCGGGTATCCGGGATCACAGCCATGGTCTGCCGTAATGAACAGAACATCTTCTTCCCTCATATTTTCCATAAAAGTTTTAAGCTGTCCGTCAAAAACAGTTGCCGCATTGGCATAACCGTCGATATCATTTCTATGGCCGTACAACATATCAAAATCCACCAGATTCACAAAACAAAGTCCGTTAAAATCTTCCTTCTGAAACTCCAGCGTTTTTTCCATGCCATCCACATTTCCGGAAATAGAAACTGTCTTTTGAATATTCTTTCCGGCAAAAATATCAAAGATTTTTCCAACTCCCAATGTGTCCATGCCATTTGCCACAATTGCATCCATCATAGTCGGTGCCGGCGGAAGAAGAGAATAGTCATGGCGGTGAGGTGTTCTGGTAAAATTGCCTGGAGTACCCACAAACGGCCGTGCAATAACTCTTCCCACACTGTGCTCTCCCATCATGATCTCCCTGGCTTTATGACAGTATTCATATAAAGTTTCCAGAGGAACCACATCCTCATGGGCCGCTATCTGAAGTACACTGTCGGCTGACGTATACACGATCAGCCTGCCCGTTTTCATATGTTCCTCACCGTAATCCGCGATTACCTGAGTTCCCGAACAGGGCCTGTTGCAGAGAATTCCCCTTCCTGTCGCTTCTTCCAGTTTATCCAGCACATCCTGCGGAAATCCATTCGGATATGTGGGCAGCGGTTTTTCAGAAATGACCCCTGCAATCTCCCAATGTCCGATTGTTGTGTCTTTCCCTCTGGATGCCTCCTGCAGTCTTCCATAAGAACCAATTACTTCCGGCTGATTTTCTATCGGCTCTACTCCGTCAATACAGAACAGCCCCAGTCTTTCCATGTTTGGTGTATGATATTTCTCCGATTTACGGATCGTTCCCAGTGTATTCGCACCTTCATCTCCAAAGTCTGCCGCATCCGGCGCATGTCCGATGCCATAACTGTCCAGTACAATTACAAATACTCTTTTTACATTCATATTAAACCCGCCTTTTCCTAAAATCAGATTTCGTTTGTTGTATTATCAGTTTAGTCTAAATTTCTTAATTATGCAACCGGATAAATATATACTATTTTAAATTGTATTATCCACAATCTGTAATTCTGTCGTTGACAATTTAAAATTGTATCATAAAACAAAAAGGATTGGTATTTTTATGAATCGTATCCGCGAATTAAGAGAAGAAAAACATCTGTCCCAGACCCGCCTCAGCATTGAACTGGGCGTATCACAGGAAATGATCAGCGCCTATGAAATTGGAAAAAACGCTCCCAGCGCAAAATCCCTGGTCAAACTGTGCAATTTTTTTAATACAAGTGCTGATTATATCCTGGGACTTACTGACCTTCGTCATATGCCCGTTCAAAGAAATGATCTGTGCGACGAGGAGTCCGCGCTGATTCAGATGTACCGGAAAATGGATGGAAATGGCCGCAATGCCCTGATTTCCTATGCCAAAGGTTATCTGGCTGCCCAAAATAACAGCCTTTGAAAAAAACTCCGAAGCAATATTTTAAATTGCCTCGGAGTTTTGATATACTATTTATTTAAATCTTGTTTCTATGTACTTCTCGATTGCTTCCACACAGCCTTCAAATCCAAGTTTGCTGCTGTTCAGACACAGATCATAGTTTCTGGCATCATTCCATTCATGCCCGGTGTAATAACGATAGAAGTCACCTCTGAACTTATCTGTTTTTTCTATATATTTTTCAAGGTTACCCACAGCAGAAGAGGTACGTTCTTTTGCCTGTACCAGGCAGTATTCCTTCGGTGCATGGATAAATACACTCACAACATCATTGCGGTCCGCCAGAACAAAGTCAGCACAGCGTCCAATAAATACACAGGAGCTCTTTTCTGCCAGATCGCGTATTATCTTTGCCTGATAATTAAACAGATTCTGCGGAGATGTGAATTCCGGACTGGACGGCGGTAAAAGCTCTCCCCTGTAAATCTTCTTAGAAATCCCAAAAAGAGAACCGCTTTTCAGCTTTTCATCCACTTCGCCAAATAAAGCTTCATTAATACCGCTCTCATCAGATGCCTTGCGGAGAATATCTCTTTCATAGCAGGGAATCCCGTGTTTCTCAGCAAACATTTTTCCAATTGTCTTTCCGCCGCTTCCATACTGTCTCGCAATTGTAATAATGACCTTCTCCATACCTTTACACCTCCCAATATAATTACAAATGTCTATAAACGCTCCGAACGCCAGGCTCAAAACCTTCTGTTCCCTGTTTATGATTCATATTATAGCACACTTCTATTCACCAAGATATGCTTTTTTGATGGAATCATCATTCATAAGAACCTTAGCGTCCCCATCCAGAACGATTTTTCCTGTTTCAAGCACGTAAGCACGGTCCGCAATGGAAAGTGCTTTCTTCGCATTCTGTTCTACCAGAAGTACTGTTGTTCCACTGGCACTGACACTCTGGATAATATCGAAAATTTCATTTACCAGAATCGGTGAAAGTCCCATGGACGGCTCATCCATCAGAATAATCCTGGGTTTAGACATCAGTGCCCGGCCCATGGCCAGCATCTGCTGTTCACCGCCCGAAAGCGTTCCCGCCAGCTGATTCTTACGTTCTTCCAGACGCGGAAATCTTTTATATACCATTTCAAGAGATTCTTCGATCTCGTTTTTATCTGTTCTTGTGTAAGCCCCCATCTTGAGATTCTGAAGAACAGTAAACTGTGCAAATACGCGTCTTCCTTCCGGTACATGGGCCATTCCCAGGCCAACAATTTTATGGGCCGGGATTTTGGTAATATCCTGTCCGTTAAAAATCACACTTCCGCTTTTCGGGCTCAGAAGTCCTGTGATCGTATGAAGAGTCGTTGTCTTTCCCGCCCCGTTTGCACCGATCAGCGCGATAACTTCTCCCTCGTTTACTTCAAAGGAAATCCCTTTGATCGCCTGAATCATACCGTAACATACTTCCAGGTCTTTTACTTCAAGCATTGCCATTGATTTTTCTCCTTACTCACCAAGATATGCTGTGATAACCTGCGGATTGCTGAGTACTTCCGATGTATCGCCCTGACAGAGGACTTCACCAAAGTTCAGCACCGTCAGTTTTTCACAAATTCCTGATACCAGTTTCATATCATGTTCAATCAGCAGGATCGTCATTTCAAAATGATCTCTCACAAAATGAATCGTCTCCATCAGTTCCTTTGTCTCATTTGGATTCATACCGGCTGCCGGCTCATCCAGAAGCAGAAGTTTCGGCTCAGTTGCCATAGCTCTGGCAATTTCCAGCTTACGCTGTTTGCCATAGGGGAGATTTGCGGCAAGCTGCCCGGCATCTCCATCCAGGCCAAACACTTCCAGAAGTTCCATTGCCTTCTCATCCATTTCTTTTTCCGCTTTCCTGTATGCCGGCGTATGAAAAATGCCCGAGAAAGTTGAATATTTAAAATGATTATGAAGTCCTGCTTTTACATTATCCAGCACTGTCATCTGTTTAAACAGACGGATATTCTGAAACGTTCTTGCAATACCCGCCTTATTTATTTCTATCGTGGATTTTCCCACCATCTCCTGACCATCCAGCAGTACGCTTCCCTCTGACGGCTTATATACTCCTGTCAGAAGATTGAATACCGTTGTTTTACCCGCGCCGTTAGGACCGATAAGCCCATACAGAGCGCCCTTTTCAATTGTCAGATTAAATTCGTTTACCGCACGAAGGCCGCCGAACGAAATACCAAGATTTTTTACTTCCAATACAGCTGACATCTTTATTCGCCCTCCTTCGCATTCTTTTTGAAGAAACGACCAAAATAACGCTCCCTCCATTCAAGAGCCTTAGGCGCCCAGTTAAACAGCATCATGACGATCAGAACAATCGCATAGATCAGCATACGGTAATCCGACAGACCACGAAGCATTTCCGGAAGAGCTGTCAGAACAACAGCCGCAATCACGGATCCCCTGATATTTCCGATACCGCCCAATACCACAAATACCAGTACAAGAATAGATGTATTAAAATTAAATTTCGAAGCCTGCAGAGTTGCAAGATTATGTGAATACAGGGCGCCTGCAGCACCAGCCAGAGCTGCGGAAACAGTAAATGCCATCAGCTTATATTTTGTGATATTGATACCGATGGATTCTGCGGCTATACGGTTATCGCGGATAGACATGATCGCACGACCGTCTCTGGAGTTGATCAGATTTAATACAATAAACAATGTAATCAGGATCAGAATAACACCGATTAAAAACGTAGAATCTTTCGGCGTTCCCGTAATTCCCTGTGGTCCGTTAATGATGATCTTTCCATCCGCTTCCATTCCCAGAGAAAACTGGTCCTTTGTGGAAAAATGGAATCCATTGCTGTCAACACCGATATAGAAAATATTCATAACGTTCTTGATAATCTCACCAAATGCAAGGGTAACGATCGCCAGATAGTCGCCTCTCAGGCGAAGTACCGGAATACCGATAAGAATACCAAATATCCCCGCAAATACAGCTCCTGTCAGAATAGCCAGACAGAAGCGCAGCGGTCCCACTGTAATGGACGCTTCCGTACATTTAGAGAAAAATGCGCTGGCAAAGGCACCGACACACATAAATCCGGCATGTCCAAGACTCAGTTCACCCGAAATACCAACTACGAGGTTCAGAGAAATTGCCAGAACCACATATACACAGAGCGGAATCAACAGACCTTTCATCAGACTGGACAGGCTTCCTGTCTGCAGAAGAATCTGGACAACCACAAATGCAGCCACCACGATTCCATATGTTATCAGATTGCTTTTTAATGTTTTATTCTTCATCTTCATCCCAGTCACCTACACTTTCTCCTGAACCATCTTGCCAAACAGTCCGGTAGGTTTCACAAGAAGCACAACAATCAGAACTGCGAATACAATTGCATCTGCCAGCTGAGAAGAAATATATGCCTTGCCCAGAATTTCAATCACACCAAGCAGGATGCCGCCTACCATTGCTCCCGGGATAGAACCGATTCCACCGAACACAGCAGCAACAAATGCCTTGATACCCGGCATAGCACCGGTATATGGTGTCAGAGACGGGTATGCGGAACAAAGCAGTACACCTGCAACTGCCGCAAGGCCGGAACCAATGGCAAAAGTCAGAGCGATCGTTCCGTTTATATTGATACCCATCAGCTGTGCCGCACCTTTATCTTCAGAAACTGCCAGCATAGCCTGTCCCGGTTTCGTCTTATTAATGAATAATGTCAGCACCGTCATAATAACAATACAGCTTATGATCGTTACGATTGTTTCACCAGTGATCATCAACGCGCCGCCTGCAAGCTTTAAATCCGGTACTCCCACAACAGACTGAAAGCTCTTGGGATTAGATCCAAATATCAGAAGGACCGCATTCTGCAGGAAGTAGCTGACACCGATTGCCGTAATCAGAACTGCCAGCGGAGATGCAGCACCGCGCAGCGGTCTGTAAGCCACCCTTTCAATCGTAATACCCAGCACTGTACATATCACAATAGCCCCTAAAACTGCGATCAGGGGATTTGTGCTATAGGTCATCATCAAAGTAAATGCAGCGTAGCCGCCCACCATAATGACATCACCATGAGCAAAATTCAACATTTTGGCAATACCATAAACCATAGTATAGCCAAGCGCTATTATGGCATATACACTACCGAGGCTGATACCATTAATCAGATAAGATAAAAAACTCATAATACACCTCATAACTCTTTTTAGCGGAAAACAGGGGGTTGCAATTGCAACCCCCTGTCGGGTTTACACATTAATTACATTCCTTTGTAAGCACCGTTTTCAATTACAACAGCTTTCGGGGATTTTGTCGGTTCACCTTCAGCATTCCATGTCATGCCGGCACCTGTCAGACCGTCAACTGTGATCTCTGTCATAGCGGCTTTCATTGCATCAGAAATTGCAGATGCATCCATATCCGGTGTTGCACCGCACTGTTCCAGAGCTGCTTTCATGATATAGATACCATCGTAAGCGTCTGCTGCAAACTGGTTTGGAATTTCACCGAACTGTTCCTGATATTTTGCAACAAAATTCTTTGTCAGATCATCTTCTGCATCAGCAGAGAACGGAGTCAGAAGCATAACGCCTTCTGCCAGAGAAGTATCAAAACCTTCTACAGAAAGGATACCATCCATACCGTCTACACCAAACCACAGCGGAGAATAATCCATAGATGCTGCCTGTGTAAATACGATAGATGCTTCATTGTAGTAGAACGGCATATAAACCAGTTCTGCGCCGGCATCTTTAGCTGCCTGGATCTGAGCAGAGAAATCTGTCTTGCTGTCAGCTGTAAATGCGCTCTCAGCAACGATTTCAAACGGCTGATTTTCAGCCTCTGCCTTAAATGTTGCATAGATACCTGATGAATATACATCAGAGCTGTCATAGATAGCTGCTACTTTTTCAGCCAGTCCGTTTTCACCAATATATTTTGCGGATGCAGTACCCTGATCCGGATCAGCGAAACATACACGGAACAGGTTATCGCCTGCTGTAATACAGTCAACTGCAGATCCTGACGGTGTCAGCAGGAACATATTGTCATTTGCTGCTTCTGCAGAAACTGCGATACACGGAGCAGACGTTACTGTACCGAGAAGCATCTGCATACCCCAGTCTTTCAGAGTATTGTAAGCGTTTACTGATTTTTCTGCATCATGCTCATCATCCTGCGGATTGAACTCCAGCTGGAATCCGTTTACGCCGCCTGCCTCATTGATCTCGTCAACGGCGATCTGTGCTGCGTTCATAACAGCCATACCATAAACTGATGCTGCACCTGTCATCGGTCCGATTCCACCAATTTTGAAGGTATCCTCAGCAGATGCCATCATAGACATAGAACCTGCAATCATAGCTGCTGCAGTTACTGCGCTAATCACTTTGCTAAATTTCTTCATAAAATTTATCCTCCTTTTTTACTGTATCAGCCCGTCCGTCTGTTACGCACTTTTGAACGTTAATACGGGACTCTGCCGATTTGCATTTTATCATAACCCTGTACTCAACTCTTTGTCAATGTTTTTTTATGGATACTTCATGGATATTAAGCATTACTTTTATTCGAATTTCAAATTCAATGGTTTAAGTGTCAAACGTCCGAATTCACGCCATGCCTGCACGTTTGTGCTATTGCTTGAGATAACTGTTGATGGTCCTCTGGAAAATTTTCGTAGTGCTGTCAATATTTTTATCTTCTTCCATCATTTTTGAGAACTCATTATCCGCGAGATTTATTACCTGGTCGTACTGCTGAAAACGCGGTGCAATTATGCCGTCCTCAATAACAGACCCAAGCAGGCTGCTGTCAATAACGCGCTCTCCCTCATCCATATCCTCCTGGATAATTGCCGCAGCCTCTTCAGAAGTTGTCACATTCTTCAAAACAGACACCCCCTGGGAATAACGGAAAATGTCCATTTGCATCTCTTCCTCGTAGGTGAGCTGTTTCAGAAATTCCCATGCCAGCTTTTCATGCTTTGTTCCGTCACTGATTCCTATCAAAAGTGCATCTACCTCTGATGTATTGCCGCCATTGATCCCGGCCGGAAAAGTCGTACAATCCCACTGAAAAGTTGTGTACTTCTTAATTTTATAGGGATATGTCTTATAAGTACGGTATTCGGCAAAGGTCAGGGGCATAAACGCAACTTTCCCGTTGTTATAGTCTTCCTGGGTAACCTTTTGTCCCTGATTCAGATCATAAATCTGTTTTGTGAAACGAAGCGCACCGTATACTTCACTGCTGGTAAAATTCACCCGGCTTCCATCCTCAGAAAAAACTTTTGCCCCGCTTGTATTCACCACATTCAGCCAATTGTAATTATACGTGCCAAACTGGTCGAGAAGCCCGTCTCCATTCGTATCCCTGGTCACTTTTTTACAGATCTCGTACATGTCATCCCATGTCCAGTCCTGATTCGGCATTTCGATATTCTCTTTTGCCAGCAGCGATTTATTTACAAACAGCAGTGTCGGCACTACCTCGTAGGGAAGCGCATACTGATGTCCGCTATTTTTTCCGATATTTAAAGCTGTCGAAAAATATGCACTTTCATCAAAATCTCCGTCTTCCGCGATCAGTTCATCCAGATCCTTCATCGCCCCAAGGGAGCAATATTGTCCAAAATCTGTATCCAGCACCATAAAAACATCCGGCAGATCTCCTTCCAGCAGTTTCCGGGCACACCATTCTGAATAATCTTCTTTTAATATTCCGCTGTCATAATGAATCTTTACCCCCGGATGAGATTCTTCAAACGCCGCAATTGCTTTATCAATGATAACATAACTGTTTGCACTTGCCACATCCCAGTTGCTTCCGGTAAACATGCCAAACTCCAATACCGTCTCCTTACCATTTATTTTCCTGACTGTGACAGCACCCGCCGCCGTCACCGCCGCCAGAAAAATCACTGCCGCCGTTATGTATCTTTTCTTTTTCATACCGGTTCTCCGTATCTTTTTATAACTGGTTGTCCTTAGCAGCCTTATTCTGACCTTTTTTGTGCTGCATTACTCTGCACCGCCCAGATGGCAAGCTGCGTACGGTCCCGAAGTCCCAGCTTATTCAATATTGTGCTGAGATAATTCCGCACCGTTCCTTCAGACAGCCGCAGTGCTTCGGCAATCTCCTTGTTGCTTGCGCCCTTTCCTACTTCCGCTATCACATTCCATTCTGTTTTCGACAGATTCTTTTCTCCCTTCATCTCCACAGGGATCGTATAATCAGCTTTTGCCATCTGGGAAAACAGACGCACTACCTTTGCTGCAATATCCGGATTGATCATGGCTCTGCCGCTGTATACTGTGGTAATGGCATTTACAAGTTCATCCATGGACACACCTTTTAACAGATATCCGCTTGCTCCGAATTTCAGTGCGTTATAAACAAATTCATCATCATCAAATGTTGTCAGGATAATGATCTTGATTTCCGGATAGTTTTCTTTAATGATCTTGGTACATTGCACACCGTCCATCTTCGGCATACGGATATCCATTAGAATGACATCCGGTTTTTCCCTCCGCACACACTGCACCACTTCCATACCGTTCGCCGCCACATCAGTGACTTCCAGATCAGGCTTACTGTCTAACACAATCTGCAGACTCTGCCTGATCAGTTCCTGATCATCTGCAACCAAAACCTTAATCATATGTCTCACCCCATCGGATCGGTATTCTGGCATTTACAGTAAACCCATTGTTTCCATCAAAACTCACTGTACCTCCCAGCATCCCGATACGCTCTTTCATATGTTTTGTTCCAAATCCACTCTTTATTTCTTTGCTTCCGATTCCGTCATCCTTAATCGTCAGCAAAATATCCATATTCTCTTTCATCATAGTGATCCAGATTCTTTTCGCATTTCCATGCCGTATGGCATTTGTAATTCCTTCCTGTATCACTCTGTAAATTACATTTTCTTCATCCTCGTCAAATTTCAGATTTTTAATCTGACAGTTAAAATATACTTTTGCTCCGGACATGGCATTCATATCTGTTACCATTTTTGTAATGGCGTAGTCCAGACTAAAACGTTCCAGTGCGTCCGGACGAAGCTCACTCACCGACCGGCGAACTTCCCTGATTCCATCCCGTGTAACCGCAGAAAGCACTTCCAACTGCTTTTTTGTCACCTCAGGCGAAACTTCCACTGTGGCAACACATGCATCCAGCCCTGCTGCAATTCCTGTGAGGGTATGTCCGAGCGTGTCATGTATTTCTCTGGCAAGACGGTTTCTCTCTTTTGTCTGGGCCATTTTTTCTGACATTACAGCATATTCCTGCATCTGCTCGTTTACCTTTTCCATCTGCTCATTCAAAGAGTTTACCTCGTCAATCGTTCCCCGCTGAGTCATGATTACGTCTACGCAGTACATTACAAATACTACGATATTAAGTGAAACCAAAATGTTATACGCTCCCAGAAGATACTGCTGCCGGGATGCACTGTAGTAACTGATATAGGAATTTACAGAATACAGATTATAACCTACAGAAAGCAGATTATAATCCGCCAGCAAAAAACAGGCAATCGCCATCGTCAACAGGGCAAGCTGCGCCTTTCTTCCTTTTATATAAACCATCAGGTTAGCAAAAACCATGATCAAAATACCATTATAATTAAAATTCAACAGATATACAATCACTATAGAAACCGTAAAATCCATAATGAGGCTTGCCATAATAGCCTTATTCTTTGCCCTGAAGAAGGTTTCCCTCAAAATAAAGCTGATGGCAAGAGCAGTAAGCAATACTCCGCATATCCATACATTGTTTCTTGGATTTGATGGAATCGCAGTAACACCACGCAGGAATTCTCTGGCATCAAAATGACGCCTTATAATCTCTGTGGTCTGATAAATAAACAGGCTCAACGCCATGACAGAAAAAATATTCAGCATTAAAATGCAAATCTGAAAAAAACGGATTCTCCTGTTCTTCATACTATCCTCCGGCATCTACTGCCATCCGTTGATCTCGTATTCATGCAGATTCTCTTTTGTAATCAACTTGCTGGGCAGAGTCAGATATTCAGGCACTTCTTCGCCACGCAGGTACGCATATGCTGTTTCTCCGGCCGTACGTCCCAGTTCCTTGGGGCTTTGCGAACTCGTCCCCGTCACATAGCCTTCATCCAGCATCGCTTTAAAATCAGGCGAACCGTCAATACCATACACCAATACATTTTCATCTTTCCGATACTGCTGCAGACTGGCAAGCCCTCCCAGTGCGGAAGGGTCATTGCCTCCGAGAAGAACGTCAAATTCAATATCCTGCTTCAAAAAATCCGCCATAACCTCTGCTGCCACTTCCAGTTCCCCTGCTGCCGCATGGCGGTACACAATTTTATAATTGTCATTTCCGGCAATCGTATCTTCGAATCCTTTTACACGGTCAGAAATGGATGTCTGGATCGGATTGTCCAAAACCACGATTCTGGCACTGTCCAGACGCTTCATCATATCTTTGGCACATTCCTGTCCTGCCTGATAATTGTCTGTTTCAATGCAGGATATAACAGCGCTCTGGTCCTTCAGACGGGTGTCAATATTAATGATCGGTACTCCTGCCTCTTTGCAGGCATCCAATGCCGGCTGAACCATTTCCCAGTCTACCGGATTGATGAACAGCAGTTCAATTCCTTCATCCAGCATTGCCAGTATCTGTTCATTTTGCTTATCCTGATCCTGAAGCGGATCCCTGGTGATCAAAATATCCCCGTTCTCGTCCACAACTTCCTCCAATGCCTCATGAAGCACATCAAAAAATGGATTATTTCTTGTCATGTAAGTGGAACCGAACAGACGGGGTTCATGTTCACCCTGCTGCTCCGTGCCGTTTTGAACCGCCTCTGCCGCGCAACATGTGGCAGCAATTATCAAAAGGCTCCCTATACAGCTTACCGCAATTGTTTTCTTATTCATAAAAATCCTTCTCTGACTTTTGCATTTACACATTTTATAATGGCTCTTTCAAATGTTCTAAAAAGATCCGCCGGATCTTTGGTTCATATGCATGGCAACAAGAAGGCCGATGCGGAGTAAATCTGACATCTGCCCCGCAGCAGCCTTCATCAACATATTCTTTATGTAATTATCCTTTGCGGTTTCTTATGTAGTCTGTAAATACCGCCAGCAGAATTACAATACCTTTAATACAATACTGCCAGGATGTATTAACGTTCATCAGGTTCAGACCATTATTCAGAACGCCGATGATGATTGCACCGATGATCATACCGCCTATCTTACCGGAACCGCCTGCCATGGAGGTTCCGCCCACAACTACCGCTGCGATAGCATCCATCTCAGCGCCCTCACCGGCTGTCGGCTGTCCGGAATACATACGGGATGCCCAGACAACGCCTGCCAGACCAGCCATCAGGCCTGAATATGTATGTACCAGGAATTTTACTTTTCCGCTGTTAATACCAGAGAAAGTTGCCGCCTGGGCATTTCCGCCCACCGCATATATATGACGGCCCAGTTTTGTCTTATTCATAATGATTGCCGTGATGATCAGCACAATTGCCATCAGGATAACCGGAACCGGAACCGGACCCACATAACCGGCTCCCAGAAACTGCCATTCATCGTTTACGACACGCACCGGTGAACCGCCGGTATAAACCTGCGCAAGACCTTTTGAAATATTCATGGATGCCAGTGTTACGATAAACGGAGGAATCGTTGTCTTTGCAATCCAGATACCATTAAAGGCACCGACTGCAACACCAATTAAAATACCAATCAAAAATGCTGCCGGAATCGGTAATCCATAACGGGATACACAGCCTGCGGCAAAACATCCGGATAACGCGATGACCATACCAACGGAAAGATCGATACCGCCCAGAATGATAACCATTACCATACCGCAGGATAAGAATACGTTCGGAGCTATCTGACGAAGCACGTTAAATATATTCTTCTGGCTCAGGAAAATACCACTGGTTTTGGGGAATACTGCAAGGAAAATACAGATAGCCGCAAGAGCAACTAAAATTCCCAAATTTTCTTTAAAATACTGTTTTACATTTTTTTGAAATCTTGACATTTGTCTCTCCTCCCTATGGCTATTTTGCTGCCAGTTTCATAATTTTTTCCTGTGTTACACCCTCATCGTGACTGAAGCATCCGGTCAATTTTCCATCGCACATAACATAGATACGGTCGCTCATGTTTAAGATTTCCGGAAGTTCTGAAGAAATCATAATAATCGCCATACCCTGTTTTGCCAGTTCATTCATGATTGCATAAATTTCTGCCTTCGCCCCCACGTCTACGCCTCGGGTAGGCTCATCCAAAATCAATATCTCCGGTGATGTGGCGAGCCAGCGCCCGATCATAACCTTCTGCTGGTTTCCTCCGGAAAGATTTCCGATTACCTGCTCCTGCGAAGGAGTCTTGGTCGCCATCATATCAATATATTTCTGGGTAATTTCTTCTTCTTTATCCGCATCCACGCGAATACCTTTCATGAAGTCTTTCAAAACCTCGATCGTAGAATTAAACCGTACGCTCTGAACCTTGTAAAGTCCCTCCAGCTTCCGGTCTTCAGGTACCAGCGCAATACCATATTTCATCGCATCTACCGGTGTTTTTATATTCACCTTTGTTCCATTTACCCAGATCTCTCCGGTTGCTCCCGGGGTCAGTCCGAATATTGCTTTCATCGTCTCACTCCGGCCGGCTCCAACCAGCCCGGCGAAACCGACAATCTCACCTTTATGTACTTCAAAAGTAGCTCCCTTAGCCATTTTTCCGTCTGCAATATTATCGCACTTGAGGACAACTTCTGTTTCTTTGTCAAGGAAATCCCGCGTATAATAATTTGTCAGCTCACGTCCTACCATCATGGCAATCAACTTATCTTTATTCGTCTCTGCCACAACTTCTGTTCCTACGTAAGTACCGTCACGCATTACCGTTACACGGTCGCAAATCTGCTCCAACTCGCTCATCTTATGAGAAATGTAGATAATTCCTACCCCTTTTGCCGTAAGGGTACGCATGGTTTCAAATAAGAAACTTACTTCTTTATCGGAAATAGAGGATGTCGGTTCATCCATAACCAGAATTCTGGAATTAAAGGAAATGGCCTTAATAATTTCTACCATCTGCTGCTGAGCAATCGTCAGATCTTTTATCAGTGTATCAGAAGTAAATCCAAGACCGTATGCATCCAGAAGTTCCTGCGCATCCTTCTCCATCTTATCATGGTTTACAAACCTGCCGCCCGGTTCTCTGCCCAGGAAAATATTTTCCGCAACTGTCATATGCGGTACCAGCACCAGTTCCTGATGGATAATAGCGATACCGTTGTCATGGGATGCATTAACGCTGTCGATATTTACTTTCTGGCCCTCGATATAAATTTCGCCCTCTTCGGCAATATAAATACCACCCAGGACTTTGATCAGAGTTGATTTTCCGGCACCGTTTTCCCCCAGAAGCGCGTGAACCTCGCCTGCACGCAGTTCAAAATCTACCGCCTGAAGAGCCTTAACACCCGGAAAGGATTTGTGTATGTTTTTCATTTGAAGCAATACGTGTTCACTCATAAACTCACCTGCCTGTTCTATTCATAACAAAAAAATGTGCCCGCTCCCCTTCCGGGGAGCATGGCACTGTTAAATTTCAATTACTGCCATCCGTCTGTGCCGTATTCTTCTACGTTTTCAGCAGTGATCAGGAATGTTTCAACCGGGTATCTCTCGTCAACTTCTTCACCATTCAGATGTTTATACATAATTTCAACAGCTGTTTCAGCGATAGTTACCGGAGACTGTGCGCCGGTACCTGCGATCAGAGAATCACCTTTAGCAAGTTCTGCTTTGATGTCCGGAGAACCGTCAACACCGTAAATCAGGATACCTTCAAAGTTCTGTCCTTTTGCTGCTGCAAGAGCACCAAGAGCTGTCGGGTCATTTCCGCCGAAGATAGCAACGATATCCGGGTTAGCTGTCAGAAGGTCTTCTGCCAGACCCTGAGCTACCTGAAGGTTACCTTTTGCATCCTGCTGACCAACGATTTCAAATCCCTTGCCGTCGATAGCATCCAGGAATCCGTTCGTTCTGTCTGTTACAGACTGCATTGTCGGGGAATCCAGAACGATGATCTTTCCGCCGTCCGGGCATTTAGCTACGAGGTCTTCACCACAAACTTTACCAGCGTTGTAGTTATCAGATCCTGCATAGGATACAAGATAAGACATATCTGCTACTTCAGTATCAAAACCAATAATAGGAATACCAGCTTCTTTTAACTGATCCAGAGCCGGGAGGATACCTTCTGCATCAACCGGGTTCATGAACATACCGTCAATTTCCTGAACGATAAGGTCTTCTACCATCGGAATCTGTTTTGTAACATCATTTGCCGGGTCAACTGCGATAAGCTCATCGCCGTTTTCCTCAACCATTTCACGCATTCTGTTTTCGATGGTTACAAAAAACGGATTTGTTCCGTCCATACATGTATAACCAAGTTTCAGACCTTCTGCGGATACTGCGGAAGCCGCCATTGTCGCAACTGCTGCGCATACAACTGCACCTGCTAATTTTTTGTTCATAAGTAAAGCCCTCCTTATTTTCCGTACCACGTTTGGCACTTTTGTATAAAATGATATTATCAGATTTTTGTTTTATTGTAAAGATGCACAATGTAATTTTTTTAATATGACAATTGTCATATATTTTATACAAAAAATGCCTTGCGTCAGATATGCTTTTCCTGCATATCCGCCGCAAGGCAGCTTTTCCCATACAGCCATAGAATGCATGACCGACACTTAAACCAATATTAATAAGCTTTTCCCCAGTATACCATCTTTTTAGCCGGCTTTTTGCAGTAAATACACTCACATGAAATCTTTTCCTGCTCAAACGGCATACATCTGGATGTCACTCCTGCCTCTTCTTTGAGAGCATCTTCGCATGCCTGGTCTCCACACCACATAGCCTTGATAAATCCAGGTTTATTTTCCGCGATATCTTTAAACTCTTCCAGCGTTTTTGCAACCCAGGTATGTGCTTCTCTGTGGGATCTTGCTCTCTCCAGCATCTCTTTCTGCATAATATCCAGAACTTCCTGAACCTTTGCCGGCAGTTCTTCTATCGGAACCGCAATCTTTTCTCTGGTATCACGGCGGACAATAACCGCCTGTCCCGCTTCAATATCCTTCGGGCCAAGTTCAATACGTACCGGAATACCGCGCATCTCTGCCTCAGAGAATTTCCAGCCCGGGCTCTTTTCGGAATCATCCAGCTTCACGCGCAGTCCCGCTGCTGCCAAAGCTGCTTTCACTTCGTTTGCCTTATCCAGAACACCTTCTTTCTGCATCTGGATCGGAATCACCATTACCTGCGTGGGAGCAATTCTCGGCGGGAGCACCAGTCCGCTGTTATCGCCGTGAACCATGATGATGGCTCCGATCATACGTGTAGTCATTCCCCATGAAGTCTGATGAACATACTTCAATTTATTATCCCTGTCTGCAAACTGAATATTAAACGCTTTTGCAAATCCATCTCCAAAATTGTGGCTGGTACCGGACTGAAGAGCTTTTCCATCGTGCATTAAAGACTCAATCGTATAGGTGGCTTCTGCACCTGCAAATTTCTCTTTATCCGTCTTGCGGCCTTTAACTACCGGAATAGCCAGTACTTCCTCACAGAAGTCTGCATAAACATTCAGCATCTGAATCGTTCTCTCTTCCGCTTCCTCCGCTGTGGCGTGAGCCGTATGGCCCTCCTGCCATAAAAATTCCCTGGAACGCAGGAATGGTCTTGTAGTCTTCTCCCAGCGAACAACAGAACACCACTGATTATATACTCTTGGAAGATCACGGTAAGAATGCACATCGTTTGCATAAAAATCACAGAACAAAGTTTCAGATGTGGGACGTACGCACATCCTTTCCTGAAGCGGTTCCAGTCCGCCATGTGTCACCCATGCAACCTCCGGTGCGAAACCTTCCACATGATCTTTTTCCTTCTGAAGCAGGCTTTCCGGAATAAACATCGGCAGATATACATTTTCAACACCTGTCTCTTTAAACCGTCTGTCCAGCTCATGCTGTATATTCTCCCAGATGGCATAGCCTGCCGGTTTGATGACCATACAGCCCTTAACACTGGTATAATCAATCAACTCTGCTTTTTTCACAACATCTGTATACCACTGCGCGAAATCATCTTCCATAGAAGTAATAGCCTCTACCAATTTCTTGTCCTTTGCCATGATTTTTCTCTCCTCATTCTTTCTTCTATCCTCTCCGGCATACGGGCAGCCTGCCGGACGTTATATCCCATTGTAGTGCATAACGGCCATTTTGTCAAAAACTTATAATTTTTTTACATTTTATTGATTTTCATAAAAGCCTATAATATACTAAAAACATTATAAAATCTTTCTATGCTGCAATAAATAATAATTTCACTATCTTCCCTTTATCTGAAAGGAGTCTTTTTATGAATATGCCAACTCTTTACCGAAAAAGACTGATTCCCAACGAATGTGTACATCTGAATCACGATGAAATCCTCCATCTGGAAGATAATCTGATCATTACACGCTGGAAGACCATACGGCCAAAGAAAAAGCTCAGTCACGGGCTGTCTGCCTTTTTTCTTGACAAAGGCATAAAAGTCAGTAAATTCTATGATCATGACGGGCAGCTGATCTACTGGTATTGCGACATCATTACCAGCGAATATGATGCAGGTTCAAACACCTATACAATGATCGACCTGCTTGCCGATGTGATCGTCCATCCGGACGGAACCGTGGAAGTTGTTGATCTGGACGAACTTGCCGATGCAACAGAAAAAAAACTGATATCAGAAGAACAGCTTCTGATTTCTCTGCGCCAATTAAACCGTCTTCTTCAGATCATTTATGAAGGGAAATTTGACCGGCTGCAGGCGTATATTGAAGAGGCCGAACGTAAAATAAATAGTCAGGGGAATGTTTAAACCTGTCCCCTGACCTGATTTTTCCGGAACAATGCCCTGTCAGCTCAGACAGCCGTCCCAACAGGGTATTGTTCCGCATTTTATTCAGCACCGTTTTACAGAAACACTGCTATCAGAGCAGTCAAAAGTCCTGCAACTCCAATACACACTCCGCTCACAGCTCCCTGTATTTCTCCCATTTCCATAGCACGGGCCGTGCCTGCAGCATGGCTTGTAGAGCCCATGGCGACCCCTGTTGCAACAGGATCTTTCAGATGCAGCAGCCTGACCAGGGCCGGACAGATAACAGAGCCGAGGACTCCCGTCATAATCACTGCCATTAATGTAATTGCCTTCATTCCATTTAACTGAACCGAAACATCCAATGCAATTGCGGTCGTAACCGATTTAGGGAACATGGATACGGTCATCGTTTTATCCAGTCCAAGAAGATTTCCCAGAATCCATACGCTTCCCATGGAACAGATACATGCTCCGAGACTGCCTGCAATAATTGGCACAAACTCCTTTTGCAGAACTTTGCGTTGGCGGAATACGGACAGTCCGATCACCGCCGTAGCAGGACCGATCAGCATGTTGATGACTCTGCCGCCCTCCATATAATCATCATAGCTGATATGCAGCAGCTTCATGATAATAACGCAAAAAATAATCGAAAGAAGCAGCGGATTAGCCAATGGTGATTTCACTTTCTGATTAATCCATATACCGGCCTGATAGGTAAGTATTGTGAGGATGATACCAAACAACATATTACTCCATATGGTTTCCATATTTCCGTTTCCTCCTCTCCGCTATTTTCTGAACCAGTGATGCCACTAAATAAGATCCAAGAAATGTAATAATCAGTGCAGCAATAACGATAAAAATTATTTTCCACAGCTGGCCCTGGACACTGGAAAAATCTTCTACTACTCCAATTCCTGCCGGCACAAACAGCATTGCCATAATTTTCAACAGAAAATCCGCCGTTTCCCGGATGTCTTCTTCCTTCATCCTGTTTGTTGCCAGCAGCACAGCTATCACCACCAGGCTAATCACACTTCCCGGCAGTGAAAACGGCAGCAGTTTACTTATTATCTCAGAGCCAAGATAAATGCTGAAGATCAGCCCAATCTGTTTTACTATTTTCATAAGCCATAACCTCGCTCATTATTCGCTGGTATTGCGCCTTTTCTCCCCATTCAGGTATTTCAGAATATTTTTATGTACAAAAACAGGGATCTGTTCTATGGGTGCTTTACAAAGAACGGTTCGTCCGCCCTCTGTCTTTTCCCCTGTAAAAATATTATGCCACTCTCCTGCCGGAAGGTATACCTCCCTCTCGAAACAATGTTCTTTCACAACAGGAGCTACCAGAATATCCGGGCCAAAAAGATATGCATCCTCAATTTCCCAGGCTCCGGGATCATCGGGATATTCATAGAAGTACGGACGCATCAACGGAGTTCCCTTCTCATGCGCCTGCGTCATAAGACTGTCAATATACGGGCGCAAACATTCTCTGATTTCCAGAAAGGATTTCATGATTTCATAATTTTCTTCCCCAAAAGACCACAATTCATTTGGCGAACCGCTGGTATACTTCCAGCTTTCTGCATTTCCTGCTATAAATGTCCTGTCCGGTTCCGAGATAACCTTTGGTTCCCGAAATCCATGCATTCTCAAAACAGGGATAAAGGTTGCAAACTGGAACCAGCGCACCAGACACTCTCTAAAATCCTCAGAGCGCACATCTCCGCCGTGAAAGCCGCCTATGTCCGTAGTCCACCAGGGCATTCCTGACAGTCCCATATTTAATCCTGCAGCAATCTGATTTCGCAGGCTCTCAAAATTTGAAGCAATATCTCCCGTCCATACCAGGGCGCCATACCGCTGCGATCCGGCCCAGGCACAGCGTGTAAGACTTACAATTTCCGTCTCTCCCTGCGCCGCTCTTCCTTCATACACCATCTTTGACACTTCTCTGGGATAGATATTCCCTGTTTCCTTATGTGTTCCCAGCCAGAAACGATAATTTTCGTATTCATACCGGGTCACTTCCGGTTCACACTCGTCCAGCCAGAAAAGCCGGATTCCCTGGTCATAATAATGTTCTTTTATTTTCTGCCATACAAATTCACGGGCCTGAGGATTGGTTGCATCAAAATACGTATCCTGATTTTTAATGCCGATATGCGGGCCTGCTTCTGTACGGATGAGATATCCCATCTCTTCCATATGAGCAAAATTTTCACTTCCGGTCTCCACGGTCGGCCAGATGGATACCATCAGTTCGATTCCCATATCCCGAAGTTTCCGAACCATTCCTTCCGGGTCCGGCCATAACTCAGGATCGAATTTCCAGTCGCCCTGGGCTGTCCAATGGAAAAAGTCAATTACGATAACAGACAGAGGAAGTCCCCGCTTTTTATATTCTTCTGCGACTTCCAGTACCTCTTTCTGTGTGCGGTAGCGGAGCTTGCTCTGCCACAATCCTGTGCCATATGCCGGCATTTGCGGCACTTTTCCGGTCACTTCCGCATACCTCTCCATAATCTGCTGCGGAACATCTCCGGCAGTAATCCAGTAATCCATCTGAGCAGTGGAGTCTGCCGTCCACTCCGTGATATTCCTCCCAAATACAGCCTTTCCTATTGCCGGATTGTTCCAGAGGAAGCCATAGCCGCGGCTCGATACCGTAAACGGAATCGAAATCTGGGAATTTCTCTGGGCCAATTCCAGCATACAGCCCTTGAGATTTAAGAACGGGATAGAAGAATACTGTCCCATTCCGTAAAATTTCTCATCCTCTTTCGCCTCGAAACGGACGGTCAGCTTAAACCGGTCCGTCTCTCTGTGAGGCCGGAAGGCCCTTGGCCGAAGCTCCAGTGCGCTTTCCGGCTCTCCAGGTGATACAGGACCGTTGCGGTCCTTATGTACTTCTTCCAGAAGCAGCTTTCCGCTCCTGTTATAAAATTTTAACTTCCCCGTACAAAGCACTTCACATCGAATATTTCCATTTTGAATAAATCCGGTATCACCGTCTATCGATACAATGCTGCCCGCTGTCTGTGAAACAGGCAGCAAAGCACCTGTTTCACGTTTCTGAAATTCAGACAGCTGGGTGGCCCGTATGCGAAGACTGTCTTCTCCATATGGTTCAATCTGAAGCAGTTCTTTGTCAAAACGGCGTATTAATGCACCATTTTTTTCATAAAGCATAGGTTTCCTCCACATTTTCATCCAGCAGTCCAAGATCTTTTCCATCTCTGTAGAACACCGGAATCACACCCAGCGGCGCATCTATGGTCTGCCATGTACCCGCAGGATAAGTTTCATGCGTATATGCGTTCTCCCACGCTGCACCTCTCGGGAAATACACCTTTCTTGAAACAGCACCCTTTTCTATAACAGGAGCAACCATCAAATCCGGGCCGAAGAGATACTCATCTCCAATTTGATATACCGTTTCATCTTCAGGGAAATCAAACAGAAGCGGTCTCATAACCGGCGTGCCGTCTGCACTTGCCTTATCCATCTGCTCCATCACATAAGGAATCAGTTTTTCTCTCAAAAACATATATTTTGTAATAATTTTATATGCCCGATCCCCAAAGCTCCATACTTCGTTCGGGCCGCCGGAGCCGCAGTATCCATCGGGATTTAAAATATCTCTTTCCGGATAGGGCAGACGGAAACCATGGAGCCGGAATACCGGACAGAAAACCCCGAATTCAAACCAGCGTACAATCAGTTCTCTGAAATCCTCATCTTCCGGATCTCCATTGATGAAGCCTCCTATATCTGTAGTCCACCAGGGGATCCCACATAAAGATACATTCAGACCGGCTTTCAACTGTTTACGCAGACTGTCAAAAGTAGATGCAATATCTCCCGACCAGAGAACAACCCCATACCGCTGAGAACCAAACCATGCGCAGCGCACCAGATTACATACTTCTTCCCCTTCCGCAACCAGTCCATCATAAAATGCTTTCGCAAATCCTACGCAGTATAAATTACTTACCTCTTCTCCGTTCCCGGCATACATCCGCACATTGTCATAATCGTAGGGGCGCATTTCCGGTTCCGCCTCATCCAGCCAGAACATTTTGATTCCGTTTTTATAGTATTTTTCTTTTGCCCGGTTCCAGAAAAACTGCTGTGCATCAGGGTGCGTCACGTCCACATAGGTCTGCGGTCCAAAGAACATAAAGACAACATCCACACCTTTCTCTGCCCGCAGGATATAGTTGTGCCGGCGCATCACTTCATAATTTTCACTTCTTGGATCAATCGTAGGCCATATGGATACCATTAACTTAATTCCCATGGAATCCAGCTCTTCCACCATTGCCTTTGGATCAGGCCATTTTTCCGGATCAAACTTCCACTCACCCTGAATCGTCCAGTGGAAATAGTCAACGACAATAACTGAAATCGGCAGGCCGCGGCGTTTGTACTCTCTTGCAACTGCCAGTAATTCATCCTGCGTCTCATATCTCAATTTGCACTGCCAGAATCCTGCGGCCCACACCGGGAACTGAGGCGCCCGTCCGGTAATGTCTGTAAATTTGTGATTGATGTCTGCCGGATTGTCACCCGCAATGACAATATAATCAATCTGTCTCGCACATTGTGCATACCAGAGAGTATGGTTGTTTACAAATTCCGTACGCCCAATAGCCGGATTATTCCACAGAAAACCATATCCTTTTGAAGAATAGGTATAAGGAATTGTACATTTCCCATTTTTCTGCCACAGCTCTACCGTACTTCCTTTCAAATCAAAACAGTCATTGGCATCCTGCCCCATTCCATAAAAGTGCTCATCGATATCTGCTTTAAAATAAAGACTTATTTTGAACTGATTTCCCGAAGTACAGCGATATTCTCTTGCTCTTCGAAGAGGCGCCGTATGTACACGTCCGTCAATCCAGTATTCCTCCAGAAGCACTTTTCCCGTGTCGTTGTTGTAATATGTGACGGTGCCATCCCCGGTGATCGTAGCACGGATTTTTCCATTAATAACCGTTCCGCAGGTATCATCCATTGTAATTTTACAGCATTCTGAATCCTGCGGCTTTATCAGAGTCCAGTTTAATTCTTCATCTATATGAAGGCTCTTGCTGCTGCGGAAACGAATTGCATCCTTTCCGTAAGGTTCCAGATAAACCAGTTCCCCGGCCGTTTCCCATATAAGACGATTTCCTTCTATTTTTCCTTCAAATTCAGGTGTTATATAATACGCCATAATTTCCTCCCGTTCTGGTCATCCTGCCAGTCTTCAATACTCTTTTTTCTTCTTCTCCATGATTATCCCTTCACAGAGCCGGCCGTTAATCCGGACACAATATACTTCTGCATAAAAATGAATACAATTACAATGGGAATGATAACAATTGTGGAATATGCCATCAGAATCTCCCATCTCACTCCCAATTCACTCATGGCCTTATAAAGAATCAACGCTAACGGTTTTAAATTCTCCTTATTTAAGAAAGTAAGGGAGAATACCATATCGCCCCAGGACATAAACAGTGACATCGATATTGCTGTTGCAATTCCCGGATAGCTGATCGGCAGCATGATCTTTGTAAATGTTTTCCAGGCACCGCATCCGTCTATAATTGCTGCTTCTTCCAGTTCTTTGGGAATGTCCTTAAAATAGGTTCTCAGGATAATTACCGAAAACGGTATCGTCAGAGTCGCATCTGCCAAAATTACTCCCAATAAATTGTTTATCAGTCCCACATTTTTAAAATTAATAAACAATGGTGTCAGAATAAGAGAGCTCGGAAGCATCTGTGCTACCAGAAAAACAAACAGCATGACTCCAACAAATTTACTCCTGAATCTAGCCAGTCCATAGGAAGCCGGAACCGCAAGAATTATGCCAAGTGCAGTCGCTCCTGCCGAAATAACAATACTGTTCTTTAAATATGTCAAAAATCCGACTCCGTTGGCGCTCTCCATCTTAAAAGCTTCAATCGAAATACTTCTGGGAAAGAAGGTGGGATTTATAAAAGTTTCTCCCGGCTGCCGAAGGGCCGTCGTTACCATCCAGTATAATGGAAACAAAAACAGCACCGTAATTATCACACCTGTAATGCTTAAGCAGATTGACCTCTGCTTGTCTGTCAGTCTTGTTTTCTTTTTCATCCCACATCCTCCTTATCTTCTTTTAATGTAATATGGATATAGAAAAATCCAACAATCATTAACAGCACAAATAATACATTTGCAATGGCTGCTCCCTGAGAAAAATTGTACTCGGCAAAAGAATATCTGTATGCCAGAGTAGAAAGCATTTCGGTAGCTGATCCCGGTCCGCCTCCGGTCATTACATAGACCAGATCAAATACTTTAAATGTATAGATAAATCCAAGCGTCAGAACGGAAATTATTGCCGGTTTTAACAGCGGCACCGTAAGCAAAAAGAACTGCTGGAATTTATTTGCGCCGTCAATGCTGGCGGATTCATAAATATCTGCAGGCAGTGTTGTTAACGCAGTTGCTAAAAGAATCATATTGAAAGGTACCCCTTTCCATATGTTGGCAACAACAATGGCTGCCAGTGCCGTATTCCCATGGGCCAGCCATTCTACCGGTGATGAGATCAAATGAAGGCCCATAAGAATTCTGTTGACAATCCCCACATCACTGTTAAACATATATTTGAATACACCCGCTACTGCCACCATGGGGATCATCCATGCAATAACATTGATTCCTCTGAGGGTTGGTGCCAGTTTAAATCTTTTGCTGAAAAACAGAGCCATCGCAAATCCGATTGGGAACTGAAACAGCAGACACCATACTGTAAATAGCAGCGTATTTTTTATGGCAATCCATGTCACCTTGTCGTGGAGGATGTCCTTATACATGCTCAGGCCAATAAATTTACTGTCTCCCGTAGCAAAGTTCATAATATTTACATCTTTAAAGCTCATAACAATATTGTAAATGATAGGATAAATAATCATAACTGCCATAAAGACCGCTCCCGGCAATACAAATGCAAAAAACGTTAATTTCTTTTTTTGAAAATATCCACCCTTTTTCATAGTTTCACTCCTTTTATAAAACAGGGAGACCGGCTGTTATGCCGCCTCCCTGTTTCTTTTTTATTGAACAGTTTCTATTCAATGATTTTTGCAACTTCTTCTGCCGCATTCTTCAAAGCATTTTCAGGGGTTTCTGCACCTGAGAGCGTATCCTGTACAGCAAACTGGATTGCACTGGAAATCTCCGGCCATCTTGGATGAGGACCTCTTGCCCGTGCCACCTGAAGCTGTTTTAAATAAACAGAAACATTCGGGTCATCATTCCAAAGCTCAGAATCGGCTACTGCATCCTGACGGGATGAGATATTTCCTGCCGCTTCGCAGAATTTCCGCGAATTATCTTTATCACTCAAAAACTTCATTAATTCCCAGCTTGCTTCTTTATGTTCATCCTTCAGCATAATCAGATTTGCTCCTCCAATTACAGATGCGTTATTCTGATTGTTGGGGAATGTTACAACGCCATAGTTCATATCCGGTCTCTCATTTCGAATGTTTGCTGTCAGCCATGTACCGCCAACCATCATTGCAGATTTTCCGGGAATAAACAGAGATGCACACATATCTGCCTGAGTCATGGAAACCAGTTCCTTACTCATATAACCGTTCTGATAAAAATCATTGATCATATTCAATGCGCTGATTGCCTCCTCAGAATCCAGAGAATCATAATCAGCTCCTGACTGCCAGATAAATGGAATTTCATTAAATGTTCCTTCCTCAGATTTTACAAGACACATTGTCAGTCCATAATGATCCTCTGTTGTGGTTTTCTCAACAATATCCTTAAACTCGTCCCATGTCCACTCGCTGGTAGGATACTCTACGCCCATTTCATCAAAAATGTCCTTATTATACATAATGGCAAGGCAATTGCTGTAATATGGAACGCCATAATATTTATCTTCATAAATTGCAGATGTTCTCGGACCATCAAAATAATTGTCTATCTCTCCCCACGCATTCACCTCTTCCGTGATATCTTTTGCTGCCCCCATCGCTGCAAAGGAAGCATTATCAACTGTGTCACACAGGGAAACATCAGGAAGCTGATCAGCAGCTACACCTATTGAAATCTGCTTCTTTAACTCAGAGAAAGCAACGCTTTGTGTCTCTACTTTAATGTCCGGATGCAGTTGCATGAATTCATCAACCATTTCAATCAATGGCCTTCCCTGATCAGGTGACATATGATGCCATAATTCAATTGTGACCTGATCATCGGCTGCAGCTCCAAATGCAAGCACTCCTGTCATCACCATACAGGCGGCTCCTGTGGTCAGCATTTTCTTCCATACTTGTTTCTTCATTGTTCAACCTCCCTTGTTGTTTTTTGATAGCCTTATTATATGTCTCCCCGCCCAATTCTCCAATTTTACAATTTTAAAAAAAGTTTAATATTTTAACCAAATAAAATTCCAATATTTTAACATATATTGACCATTTTTATCACAAATGATATATTGGTAACGGATTCTTGATGTAATTTTTATTCATATATCACGTGACTGGAGGGTTTCTTTTGGACAAAAAATTTTTAATCATTAAAAAAGACCACCCCTTTTTTCATAAAATCCGACACCAGTTTGTGCTGCTTTTGATTATTTTTATCCTGATCCCAATGGTAGCGCTCCAGCTGGTCAACATTTGCGTTACTGAAGATTATACGTTTCAGAAAAACCAGGCAATCCTCAGTGAAAACCTGATGCTTTCCCGGGAATTATTAAATAATTATCTTTCCGCCTATAAGGAAATCTATTTCAATATTTCTACGGATGCCAACTTTATGAGCAACATGGTGGAATTTAACAGAACGGAAAAAGATACTATGATATACCGCAGGATCAGTGCTTCCCTTGATACAACCATTGTGTCCAATACTCTTTTATACCCTGAAATCCAGGCTGTCGGTGTGATCGGAGCAAACCATGCGCCTTATATTTACGTTTATAAATCCATAAAAAATCATTCTATTGAAGAATATTTTAATGCGCATTATCAGGAACTTGAACAGCCGGATGACGCCTCAAGGGAACTACGCACAGGTGTAATATCAGCTTCCGATCCCAACTATAATGAGGAGACCCCCTCGTTTTTCATCCGTTCAACCTGTATCAATTATGAGCGTCTGTCGCCTATGTGTACATTAATTCTCTTCATTAATCCGGAAAAGATAGGAAGCGCCATTAATAATCCCACATCTCAGGTTTATGAGTATACTTCGCGTGTTTTGATAAACAATAATCAGGAGATTCTGTGCGATAAGAACAACCACACGGGATATCTGCTCTCAAATATTGATGAGTACCGTGCCCTGGATCCCGAAACCCCCATCAATGACGATGATCCAATTGAGATACAGGATGAAAAACTGTTTTCCAGAACAGATACGGATTTATTTGATCTGAGTATTTTAAATATCATAGATTATAACAAAATGAATCACTCTCTTGTTATTTTCTGGATTACAATTGTTGGACTCCTGGTCCTCATATTAAGTATTACTTTTTTTCTGGTATCCCTGTTTGTTGGGAAAAAATTTATCTCACCCATTGAAAAAATTGCAAAGGCCATGAAATCTCTGGACGGAACTCATCTCAATGAAAGAATTCCTATTTTGCAAAAAAATGAAATTGGAGATATAGAACGCTCTTATAACGAAATGCTGAACCAGATTCAGACTCTTTTAGAAGAAAACAGACTGCAGACCGAACACCTGTTAGAGATGAACAACATTGCCTGCAATGAAGAGTTGAAATCTCTTGAATTACAAATTAATCCTCATTTTATCTTTAATACCCTTGATACCATCAACTGGACAGCTATCCGGGATGGGTCTACAGACGTCAGCCGTCAATTAAACGAACTTGCTGCTATTTTACGCTACACCGTATACAATATCAATCATATTGTCCCTTTGTCGGACGACATTGACTGGATTCACCAGTACCTGAATCTGCAAAAAATCAGGTTTTCCCATTCCTTCTCTTACGATATTTTTGCAGATGAAAATACCCTGCAATTAAAAATTCACAAACTGCTTTTACAGCCATTTTTAGAAAATGCGCTGATCCATGGCTTTGACGGTATTACCTGGCCCGGTTATTTACGAATAGACTGCAATATCCTCTGCGGAAAAATATTACGGATTCAAATTACAGACAACGGCTGTGGCATTTCTCCCGAAAAGCTTGAAGAAATCCGAAAACTGTTCTCCGATACAGGCGAAAAAAACTGGACCTTTTCAAACAGCATCGGTCTGTCAAATATTGCATGGCGGACCAGAAAATATTACGAAAACAGGCATATTATGGTATCATCAGGACACAAATGTACCTGCTTTAAATTATTTATTCCTGTTCAGGAAATGGAGGCAACATAATGATAAAAATATTGATCGTAGAAGACGAACCCGCTTCCAGAGAAGGTCTGAAGAATCTTCTATCAGCTCACTCTGCCGACTTCAACCTGGCGACAGCTTCTAATGGTTACGATGGTTATGAAAAAGCGCTTTATTTTCAGCCGGATATTATTATCACAGATATAAAAATGCCAAAATGGGATGGGCTGACCATGATTGAAAAGCTGCGCAGAAAAAATATTCAAAGTGAAATACTCGTATTAACAGGATTTGCAGAATTTGAATATGCTCAGAAGGCTATCCACTATCATGTATCCGATTATATTCTAAAACCTATTATGACAGATCGGGTTATTAAGAAAATCGACCATATTGTCATTGAGCTGAAAAAGAAGTCTAATGTTCTTCAAAACACATCACACTCAAAACTTTATTTGATGTCTGAAGATGATTTGTCTCTCTTTCTCTCTCAGATAGAGCCCCATAACTACACAGACTTCTTCTACGGAATAATTTACATGGGAAAAGATACGCATCTTCCCCAGGAAGTTAAGGACTTCATGGCGCAACAATCTGATTTATATGTGGTCGTCCTGGCCGACCGGCATTACCGTGGGTTTATATTGGGTTTTTACAACCACAGTATTCGTCACTCTATGATTTCCAAAATGTCAACGGTATTAAAAAAATACCAAAATCTTACATGCATTTATCATCTCAAAATCGAGTAGGAGAAAATTTCTCTAAATGAGAAATTTTCGACCTCTCACACCAC